>JBGAJB010000143.1:0-8516 GCA_044225155.1 Phycisphaerae bacterium
TTAGACAATATTGGAATTTAGGGAGGTGGTTCCGTTGCATTGCGGGCCGTTGCCCTGCGGGGTTTGTACAAAAGAAGCGGCGCGGAGGTCATCCGCGCCGCAATAGTTCAAAAATTTGTTCCGGCGCCAGAATCGCGCTTCGGCCGCGATTACTTCTTGCGCGTGAAGTCGATTTCCACTGTCTTCGTTTCCGCGCCGCCGCCCATGGCCTCGTACCACTCCATGTGATGGTGGTCGTTGTCGACGTACTTGATGACCTGGCGGAAGTTCGACTTCATGCCCGGCGCCATCTCGAATGAGCCGGCGTAAGTGAATGTCTTTGTGGCCGGGTCAAACGTGCCGGTCGAGGTCACGATCATCGTGCCCATGTTGTCGATCCATGCGTTCGTGAATTTCTTCTGCACGTTGTCGTAGCCGGTGATGCCCGTGCCCTCAAAATCCATGTCCATCATTTTGCCGTCCGGCGTGGGCATCTGGAACTTGCCCTTGTGCTCGCCGATCACAAACCGGCCGCCCTTGGAGGCCCTGAACGTCGCGGTGCCGGTCGACTCGCTGGGGTCGCCACCCATGTAGAACTTGAGCTTGTAGGTCCAGTCACCGACCGCTTCCTGCAGCAGCTTGTGGTTCTCGTTCGGCTCGGCCATCTTCATCATGTCCGCCATGCCGGCGTCGTCAGCGGCCGCGGGTTTCTCATCGCCCTTCTTCCCAACCTTTCCGGCAGCCGGCTTCTTGTCGTCGGCCTTGGGCGCGGGTTTCTCCGCCGGTTTGTCCTTCGGTTTGTCCTGGGCGGACGCGACCCCCGCCAGCAGGGAGAGAGCGGTAACGGCGGCGAGGCTGTGTATCCATGTCAAGCGGCTCATCGATCAAACTCCATGAAAGAATCAGCCGGCTCCGGCGACGAACACCGCCGCAAGAGCCGTAACGGTCGAGGTTCCATTACACGGAGAATATCAATTCTGCAGAAAACAGCAGCGCGGCGCTGCGCCCCAGGTCTAAAATGAAAAAGGCTGCAAATCTGTTCGACTTGCAGCCCAATCACTGAAATTCTCAGCCCTGCGATGTTACTTCGCGGCCTTGGCCTTCTTCGCGCGCTCGATGACCTCTTCCTGCACGTCGCGCGGCGCCTGCTTGTAGTAGCCGAACTCCATGCTGAAGGTGCCGCGGCCCTGGGTCTGGCTGCGGAGGTCGGTGGCGTAGCCGAACATCTCACTGAGCGGAACCTCGGCCAGGATGATGGTGGTGAGGCCCTTGTTCTCGGTGTTCATGATGATGCCACGGCGGCTGGTGATGTCGCCGACAACACCGCCCTGCGCATCGCTTGAAACTTCGACTTCGATCTTCATGATCGGTTCGAGAATCGCCGGCTTGCTCGCGAGGTACGCCTCCTTGAAGGCGTCGCGGGCCGCGATCTGGAACGCGATGTCCGACGAGTCGACCGAGTGCGACGAGCCGTCTTCGAGCACCATCTTCACGCGCACGACTTCGTAACCGGCGAGCGGGCCGTTCATGCGGGCCTGCTGGAAGCCCTTGTCGCACGACGGGATGTACTCGGTCGGAATGCGGCCGCCGAAAACCTTGTTCTCGAAAACGTAGTCCTCAGGCGTGTCCGGCGGGAGCGGCTCCATCTTGCCGACGACGTGGCCGTACTGGCCGCTGCCGCCGGTCTGCTTCTTGTGCTTGTAGTTGAACTCGGCGACGCGCGTCGGAGCCTCTTTGTAGTTGACCTTTGGCGCGCCGACGGTCACCTCGCACTTGTATTCGCGCTTGATGCGCTCGACGTAAACCTCGAGCTGCTGTTTCGCCCGTGTCATGGTCTGAATGGACGTGGAACGTCGGGTCTTCGCGGTGGAAGCGCTGCAGGGCCTTGCTGAGTTTGTCGCGGTCGGCCGTCTTGGTCGGCTGGATGGCAAGCGAGATCACCGGGGCCGGCGAGTAAATGCTTTCGAGCGAATAGTTCAGCGAATCGTCGCAGAACGTGTCGCCCGTCGCGCAGTCCACGCCGATCAGGGCCACGATATCGCCCGCGCCGGCCTCATCGATGTCCTGCCGATCGTTGGCATGCATGCGGACCAGGCGGCCGATACGGCGCGTCTTGCGATCGCGCGTGTTCGTCACCGACGAACTCTTCTTGATCTTGCCCTGATAAATGCGCGTGTACGTAAGCTGGCCGAAGCTCTCGTCCACGAGCTTGAACGCCATGGCGACCAGCGGGGCATCGGGATCGGCCGTGATGGGCACTTCCGCGCCGTCGTTGTCGTTGTCCTTCGCGTAGTACATGCGATCGAGCGGGCTGGGCAGATAGCGCACGACGGCGTCGAGCAGCAGTTGCACGCCCTTGTTTTTGAAAGCCGACCCCATCAAGACCGGCACGATTTCGCGGCCGATCGTCAGGCGGCGGATGATCTTGTGGAGCTGGTCGACGCTCGGCTCGCTGCCTTCGAGCATCTGCTCCATGAGTTCGTCGTCGTACAGGCTGAGGGCATCGAGCATGCCGTGGCGAGCGCGGTCGGCCTCGTCCTTCATGTTCGCGGGAATGTCAGCTTCGCGGACGTTTTCGCCCTTGGCGCCGTCGAAGAAATACGCCTTCATCGTGACGAGATCGACCACGCCCTCGTGATTCGACTCGAGCCCGATCGGAAGCTGGAGTTGCACCGGCGTCAGGCCGAGCTTGTTTTCGACTTCGCTGATGACGCGGACGGGATCAGCACCCGTGCGATCGAGCTTGTTGATGAAGGCCAGGCGCGGCACGTTGTAGCGCTTCATCTGGCGATCGACGGTCAACGACTGACTCTGGACGCCGCCGACGCCGCACAGCACCAGCACGGCCCCGTCCAGCACGCGCAGCGAACGTTCCACCTCGATCGTGAAATCCACGTGGCCCGGGGTGTCGATCAGATTGACCTGATGATCGAGCCACTCGACGGTCGTCGCGGCCGACGTGATCGTGATGCCGCGCTCCTTTTCGAGTTCCATGTGATCCATGGTCGCGCCGTCGCCAGCGCCCTTCACTTCGCCGATCTTGTGAATGCGGCCGGAGTAAAAGAGGATCCGCTCGCTGAGGGTTGTCTTGCCCGAATCAATGTGGGCGGAAATGCCGATGTTGCGGATTTTTGCGAGCGGGTTCATGTCGTTCGTTCCTGCGTTCATAACTCTTTGCGCCAAAACAGATTGCGCTGTTTCAATCACGCCGGTCGCCTCCGCGTTGTGAAACCCGACCCGGCCCGCTTCGCGGGCTTCCCGCCAGGCAACACCAGCGTCGAGGAATCAGACACCCGGCCAAAACAACCGCCGGGTGCCCTCACGATCGGAGGGCCGACACCAAGACCGAGCCGCGCCCGACGCGCGATCCGGCCCAATCGACCGGGGATGATATCGGCCACCCGGAGCGGAATCAACTGGAGATTATTGCCTGTCTGGGCCAATTTTGCGCAAACTTCACGGGCGCGAAAGGCTTTCGCCTTCGCGCCCGTGAGGTCATGGGACGCCGATTTGGCGGCTAGTTGCACCCTTCAAACGTGAGGATGGGCAGTGCGCTGGGAAGCGAATCCGGAATCAGGCTGCATAGATTCTCCGGCCGGGCGCGATCGTCCGTCAGGCCGTCGCGGACGAAATTCACCAAATCGGCGAATTCTCGATTCGTCAGGTGGACGGGGCGCTGGAGCTTTTCGTCCAGCCGGGCGAGCACTGGCTCGATCGGCCCTACGTGTTGGATGTCCGAGTCCACTCCCCCGGCGACCGGGTCATAGCGACGGGCGGACTTGGCTGCGTCGAGGTGGTGTCGAATCGCATCCTCGAGGTGCGCAAACGCGCCGTTGTGCATGAAGGCCGGCAGAACCGCGAGATTGCGCAGCGGTGCGGTGCGGAACTTGTACCGATCGTCGGGGTTGCCGGAAATCTGCTCGGCTCCGAAGTCCTCGTCGGCACCCGGACCGTCGAAGAGGACATTGCCGAGTCCGATGCCGAAGGCCGGCGCGATCTGCGGCACGCCGATCACGTGATTGACGAAGTCGCTGAACATTTCGTTGGAAGCACCGCCGACGGAGTGGCATTCGATGCAACGCGCCTTTCCGAAAAAGAGCACGCCGCCGCGCTTCTGGCTGGCCGTCAGCGCGCCGGAATCGCCGCGTGCAAACCGATCCAGCGGCGCATCCATAAAGGTCAGCGAGAATTCGAACTCCGCGATTGCCTGGCCGACCATCGTGAAATCGATGGCGCCTGGTGGCAGCGGTATGCCGTCGTTGAAAATCATCCCGAAGAGATCGAGATATGCCTGCGACGCGTTGAGACGTTTCAACGCGGCATCGCGGATCGGCTCATTGCGTGTTCCCGTGTCGTCAACGGGCGGGAGCGCCTGTCCGTGGCCGTCGTCGAACTGGTCGAACAACGGACCGATTGTTCCGGCCGTCCCGGAAAAGCCCGCGACTTCGGTCAGTTCGGTCGGCGGAATGTGGGCCTGGGCGCTGAGCAGCGTTGGGAAACGCGGATCACCGGCAGGAAAACGCGTCGTGCCTTCCGGAAACGGGAAGGTAAAGCCCAGTGAATTGTCGAATGGGTCGCCGCCCGGAGCGAAGAATCGCCCGTTCCACATCAGCGCGGGAACGAACGCCGTGTTGATCACGGTAGGCGTGCGGCGTTGATTGCGCGGCCCGATGCGGTTCGCGCCCACGATTTGATTGCTGTCGATACCGATCGCGATCGAACCGCTGTCGCCCATGCCGAAATTCGGCGCATGGCAGCCGGAGCAGTTGTTGTCGTTATGCAGCGACATGATCGGATCAAAGAAGAGCAAGCGGCCGAGATCGGACCGCGCCGCATCAATCGGGCGTCCCAGGCGCTGGGCCAGCGTACTCTCGACCTGTCCGGTGAAACCGTAGGATTGGAGCAGCGCGGTCAACTCCCGCCCCGCCCGCTCATCCGCCGTCCGCTCGTCCGATGCACGAGTCTGGGCCGCGGCAGCCGCGGTGAGCACCACGGCAGCGCAGACCGTTGCACACCAGTTCTCGACGCTCCTCATCTTTGACCCCTTTTGGCGCGCCAAGACAAATTGGCGGCCTGGAGAAAAGAGGGTCGGAGGCGGCGTCGAAATACGAAGTTTGCGGAAATCCGCCTTCACGGAGCCAGAATGGTTCTCCGGCGGAGAAGAGTCCTACACGCCTGCTCGGCTGCGGGTCCAGAGCTACGCCACGTGATGTTTTATGTGGATGTCATGTGCGGAAAGCTCCTGCATGTACTGCTCCAGCGGCAGTGCGAGTTCCAGCGGCCGGGCACCCGGCGCAACCCGTCCGCGTGCCTGCAAATGTGCCACGAGAGCGGCCGGAAAGGCCGTGGTGCGCTCCATGGCGGTAAAGCCGGTCTGCGTGTCCTGGAAATCCAGCAAATCCCATTGCAGCGTGCGCGGCTTGCCCTCGTGGCGGCCTTTCACCGTGATGCGAAGAACCACGAGATCAGGCACTCCGGGATAATTCAACCGCTCTTCCATCAACGATCGCAGAACGCGCTTGGGCTCGATGGTCTCACCGTTCGACAGGCGCACCGCTTCTTCGAAGCAGCCCAGCTCGAACATTGCGCGGATCACCGACCAATGGCCGGGGTAGCGGACCGTCTTGTAGTCGTAGGTCTTTACGCGGCCCAGGAATGACTCCGAGCAGGTGCTCGTTCCGCCAGACGTGACGGCCGCTTCGCAGACGCCGACCGGCGCCGGGAATTCGATCGGCTCGACTTCGCTCAGCGTGGGGACATCGACGCGCCGGCCTTCGCGGATGAATTCGCCCAATCCGCTGTATTCATTGATCAGGCCCTGAAAGTTGAACACGAGCTTGTACTTGAGCGGGCCGACGGGCGTTTGCGGCAATCCGCCGCAGCGGACGTGCACGTGTTCCGGCGTGTCGAATTGCGAAATGCCGTAAGCGGCCACGATGTTTCCCAGCCCCGGTGCGAGGCCGCAATCCGGCACGATGCTCACGCCGGCGTCCAACGCTTTCTGATGGCGGCTGAGCTGAGCGCGGACGACGCCCGTGTTTCCGCCGAGGTCGTTGAACGACGCACGCTGCGCGATGGCAATGTCCGTCAATGCCTCGTTGAAGCGATACGGCACGGCCGACAGCACGACCTGGGCACCCTTGACTATCTCCGCCACGCGCCGCGCATCGCTCACGTCGCATGCGACGGCCGTGAATTCGCAGCGCGTCTCCGGGAGCAGTTTCCGCAGGCGCGCAACCGCTTTCTGAGCGACCGACACGTCGCTGTCGGCGAGCATGATTTCAGCGGCTTCGCCCACGCGCGCGAGATCATGGGCGAGCGCGACCCCCTGCCGACCGCTGCCAAGAATGCAGTATCGGTATTTCATTTCATCCCCCTTCGAGACAGGCCCGGCTCAACCGGAGCGCCGCCGATTTCGCTTAGGTCTTCACGTTCGCGATGCGGACAATCGCAATCGGGCCGCAAACCAGGATCGGTAGCCAGGCGAGCAAGGCCGCGAATTCCTCGTTGTTCACGAGCGATTGAGCGGCGAAGGCGAAAAGATAGAACGCGCCCGCCGTCAGCAGCGACCAGCCGCCCGACACGAACACGTTTTCGGGGGCGCGCGTCAGGAAGAACGGCAAGGTGAGCAACATCAGGATCCACTGAATCAGCGGCTGCGTGATGAAAATGTGCCGGCTCATCTCCAGGCTGGCGCGGTTCACAACCCCGCGACTTGAAAGCAGTTCATTGAGCTGTCTGTAGCTGAGCAAGTCGGCCCATTGTGCGGTGCGCCGAAGCAGCAATTCCTCGGGCGTGACGCGCAGGGGATATTCCTGCAGCGGTTCGTCCAGCGCCGCGGCGCCGAGCGTGGCCTGAGCATCGGCCTGCGACTGCGCGATTCGCCGGCCGCGCTCCAATTTCCATGTTTTTCGCGCGGCGTCGTAGACGGCGGCGTCGGCCGCGATCGCTCCGCCGGGATTGCCTTCCTCGTCCGGCTCAATGATGTAGAGGCGCTCCAGACGCGCGGCGGTTGGCGAGAAGCGGGCGGCCGTCAGGATCGCGCCGTTCTCGTCGCGCGCGCACCGGACGCCCTCGGTTCGCTCAACAAAGATGTCGTCATGGGTGCGGGCGATCTTGGTTGCCAGCGATGGAATCACGATCTCGCGGTCGACCGCCCAGATCGCGATCAGGAAGATGGACGTGGCAAAAATCGGCAGAATCAGGCGCGGCAAAGGCATGCCCGCCACGAGCAAGGCGGTGAGTTCGTTGTTGCGCGCCATTGCCGCCAGGGTGAACGCCGCAGCCGCCGCCATCACCGGGCCGGACATCTGGCTGTAGTAGAGCGCGAGATTCGCGAGGTAGAAATCGGCGATCCGGGCGAACACTTCGCCAGTGGGCAAGCCGTTGTCGTGCGTCAATTCGTCGAAGTTTCCGACCACGTCGAACAGGACATAGAGCCCCAGGCCGATGACGATCAGCACCAGATAGCTGGAGACAAACGTGCGCGCGATATAGCGATCGACGATGCTGATCATGAGATTCGCCCGCTCATCGTCGCACGCCGACGCGGATGAGGCCGACGCCCGCGACCGCCAGCGCCGCCAGTCCGCCCCAGATCACCCACGGTCCTAGCGCCGACCCATGGTCGCTTTCGATCATGCGCCCGCCGAGCAGCAGCAACACGATCACGATCGCAAACGGTACGCAGGCCAGCCCGAAGGCCGTCAGCACCTTCGATCCACGAAACATCACACCCAACGCGGCGCCGATGATGACCGTCACAAGCGCGCTTAGAGAGTAGCCGAAGCGGGAGTGGATGATGGACGTAACGCTGCGCACTTCGCGCTGCTGCATCTTCAGCAGATCCGCGCGCTCCTTCACGAGATGCTCGTCGCCCTCGATCTTGGTGGCCGGATTGAGCACGGCCTTCGCAGTGATCGCTTCCAACGGCTGGAGAACGTCCGGCGGAATGCGCCACCCTGCGAGGGTGACGATGTCGTCGCGCAGCGTTTGGGCGGTGGAGCCGGCCACGGGCGCATATTCGATGATGCGCTGGCCCTCGACGGCTGCCAGGCGCAACTCGACTTCGCTGTCGCCCTGCGGATCGGTACGGGCGCCGATGCGGCCCTGTGCTGCTTTGTAGCGCACGGGCCGGCTGGCTCCCGGCTCGTAGACGGAGGCGTCCACGTCTGTCAGGGCCGGCCTTCCTTCGACGTCCGCGACCGAGCGTGCCTTCAGATCCAGCCGTCGCCCGGCCGAGTCGCTCAGGCTGAACGGTTTGCCGGACGCGACGCGCTCCGCCACCGTCGTGTAGAAATACCAGTGTCGCAGATGCGTCTCAAAAGTCGCAAATTTCCGCTGCACCTCGGGCATGATCCACGGCTCGCCGCGCCATTGCAGCAGCGTATTGAGGTCGCGCATCGACGGCTTGATCGGGAAAGGAATATTGATCAGCGATTCGAGCCGCTGATTGCCGATGCTGACGCGCATGGCCCCCTGCTCGAGGCTGCGGGCCTCATGCATATAGATGATGACGCGCAGTTGTTCGTCACGCG
>JBGAJB010000144.1:0-8480 GCA_044225155.1 Phycisphaerae bacterium
GTGGTCTGGGCCAGACAAAAAGCCGCGGGCCATGCGGCCGCTAGAAAGGCGCTGCCGCGCATGAAGCGCGAGCGGAGTCTGCGATCCATCGAAAGCTCCTCTCCCCGATTTGCGTCTGCTTGCGAGATCAGGCGCCGAACGGTCGCTGCAAGCGGTTTCAGTATATCGATCTGAGCGTTCAGGAATCAATCATCGTTGTTGCGGCTGGCGCCGGATCATGGGAAACAAATGCCGTGCCGGGGAGCGTAGGGAGGTACCAGTCTCGACCGGTTTCCTATGCCTGGCGCGCCCGAAGAGACCGGTGAGAGATGCCGAAATCCGTTCATCTCATATTGGCGCCAAGTCGGCCGCCAAGCCTGTCCGCTACCATTCCACCGGGAGGTCCGCCGTGCGAATCGAATCCATCCTCAGCCCGCGCGGGCCCGAGCCGGTCGGCGCCTACCCGCATGCCAAGCGCGTCGGAAATCTGCTCTTCATCTCCGGCATGGGCCCGCGTCGCCGCGGCGAAGCCCAGATTCCGGGCGTCACGCTCGATGCGGCCGGCCGAGTCGTTTCGTACGACATCGCCGTGCAGTGCCGGGCCGTGTTCGACAATCTGCGCTGGATTCTGGAAGACGCCGGCGCGAAGTGGGAAAACATCGTCGACGTCACGACGTTCCTCACCGATATGAACGACTTCGGCGCGTACAACAAAGTCTACGCCGAGCACATGGCCGGCCCCGGAAAGCCCAATCCGGCCCGCACGACGGTCGCGGTCACGGCGCTGCCGACGCCGATCGCCATCGAGTTGAAGGTGATCGCGGTGATGGACGCCGCCGGGGAATAATCGGATCGCGATCGAAGGCAAAATCCGGAAAACTCGCCAACCTCTGCGTATCCGCGCTTCAACTACGCCGTTTTCTTGGACTTTCACCGCCCTGGCGCTCAACGGCGGCTCGGCTCTCGAGTCGGGCAGTGTGAATCTCGGCGAAAATCGCAGCAATGCCGACACGTTCGTCAACGCCGCGCTCTTGAATGTCAACGTGGGAGACGTGCTCGCCCTGCGGCTCACGCCGAGCGCCGGTCAATCGTTCGGCTCCCTCGCCGGTCTGAATCTGGCCGTCGACTTCACGGCCGTTCCCGAGCCGGGGAGCGCGCTGCTGCTGCTGGCTTCGGTGGCGGGATTGCTGGCTCGGTCGAGTCGGATGCGGGGCTAACAGGCTGTGCTCGCTCCTTGGACCCGCTTGGCGAACCGGTAGCTGGTACGGGCGTAGCCCAAGCGCTCGTAGAACTCATGGGCCTCAGTCAATTTGAGATTGCTCGTAATCTCGATCATTTCACAGCCGCGCGCAATCAGTAACACCTCCGCCGCTTCGACCAACGTACGGCCAATTCCTCGCCTTCGATGATCCGGCGCAACCACCAAAGCGGTCAGCCGTCCAACCGAAGCGGCACGATGAAGTACCGGCGTCACATGTATGCTCACGAACCCTAGTAGTCTGTCGCCCCCGGCCGCAACCAAGACCGCTTCGTTTGCTTCCATCAGCCGTTGCAACCGCTCATCAACTTCTTCGAGCGGCGCTGGAAAACCGAGGCTGGCCAGTAGGTCGACCAGATCGTTCGCGTCACTCCCAACGACAGGCCGGATCACAACCCATACTCCCGCCACCGCCGCGTCACGCGCTCCTTCACTTCCGCCGACATTTCCAACTCCCCCGGCCACGCCCGCACCGCGCCTTCGCCCGGCCATTTGCGCGTCGCGTCCCAGCCGATCTTGCTGCCCGCGCCGCAGACCGGCGCGGCGTGGTCGAGGATGTCGAGCGGGCCGTCGGTGATGACGCAGTCGCGGCGCGGGTCGCAGTTGGCCAGCATGTGGAACAACACCGCCTGCTCGTCTTGCACGTCCACGTCGTGATCGACGACCACGATCATCTTCGTGAACGCCATCTGACCCGCGCCCCAGATCGAACTCATCACGCGCCGCGCCTGCCAGGGGTATTCCTTCCGAATCTTCACGAACGCGCAGTTGTGAAAGCACCCGAACATCGGCAGGTTGTAGTCAATGATGTCGGGTACGAGTGTCTTGAGCAGGGGCAGGAAGATGCGTTCTGTTGCCTTGCCCAGCCAGAAATCCTCCTGCGGCGGCTTGCCGACCACTGTCGTCGGATAAATCGGATCGCGGCGATGCGTGATGGCCGTGATGTGCATGCGCGGGTAGAGGTCGGCGAGCGAATAGAAACCAGTGTGATCGCCGAACGGTCCCTCGATGACCGGCGCGTCGGCCGGGTCGATGTAGCCCTCGACGACAATCTCGGCGGTGGCGGCCACCTCGATCTCCGGCTGCGAGACGCACGGCACCAGCTCGATTCCGCCGCCGTTCAGGAAACCCGCGAAGAGGCACTCGTCGATGCCGGGCGGCATGGGGCAGGTCGCGGCGTAGGGCATCACGATCGGGCCGCCGAAGCTGACGGCGATCGGCATGCGTTTTCCGTGCTCGCGGAAGGCGCGGAAATGCCGCGCGCCGTCGTGGTGCATGTGCCAGTGCATCGCGGCCAGCTTCGGGCCGAGAACCTGCACGCGATACATGCCGACATTCCGCTCGCCGGTCTCTGGGTGTTTCGTCCAAATGTTGGTAAGCGTCAGGTAGCGGCCTTCGTTGGCGGGGGGAATGAGGTCGGCGAGGGAGGGCGACTTCCGATCCTCTTGGCCTTTTTTGGTTCTTAGGCTGCCGGCCAACGCCGCGAACAACTCGCGCGCGTGCTCACTGCCCTCGTTGAGCGACTCGAGCGCGCGCGCCAGCGCCCGATTGGCCGAGGTAGCGCTCGGGTCCTGGGTCGAGTCAGCGTGTTCGACGATCTCTCGAACGTGGGCATACACGTTCGCGGATAGGTCGCCGTCGCCGGGCCAGCATTTCAGGGCCGGTAGCGTCGTCAGGTCCGCGTCGCTCGTATGCACGACTTCCTGGCATGCACCGCGCCGCACGACTTTCGGCGGCAAGCTGCCGAGCTGAATCAACTGCGGAATCTTTTTGAGCTTTTCGAGCAGCGTCGTTGGCACTTCCGGCTTGATGAGCATCTGCACGCGCTGCGCAATCTCATCCAGCGAATCCGCGCCCAGTGCCAGGCAGATTCGCTCGCGCGTGCCGAAGGTGTTGATCAGCAGCGGCATACGGCTGCCCTTCACGTTCTCGAACAGCAGGGCCGGCCCGCCGATCTTCACGACGCGATCGTAGATTTCGGTGATTTCCAGGATCGGATCCACCTCGACCCGCACACGGCGCAGCCAGCCGCGCGATTCCAGTTCGGCGATGAACGATCGAAGGTCGGGAGCGGGCATGCGATCTCCTGGGCACCGCCGCGAGTTTGCGTGGCCGCGCACCCGTGCAATTCTGAGCGAAGCCGCGCGGTCGCGGAAGCACGGCGAAGGGACGAAGGGCATCCTGGGGCAATTCCGCAGCCGGTGAAAAAGCCGAAATCTCAGCAACCGGGAGGGCAAGGCTCCCACTGAGGAAGGTGAAGGCCGCTCCGGGAAGGTGAGGCTCCTACCGGGAAGGCGAGCCTCCGACCGGAAAGGCGAGGTTCCGATCCGCAGGCTGAAGCTTCGTGCCGAGCGGGCGAGGTCCCGCCGAGCCGCGCTGCGAAGAATGCGATTCATACCGTCACGCATTGAAAGCCTGTCTCAAACGCGAAAACGCACCGGTTGGGAAACCGCTGCCACACCCCCGCAGCTCTAATTATCGGCGGCATTCGTCGACCCACCATCAGCCCACTTGCCGCGCCGCACCTGGCGTGAGAAAATACATGCTGGCGAAGGAGCCTTTGGATGGACACAACGCAGACGACGGATATTCTCGGATTTGTTCTGGCGGTCGGGTTTTTCGCGACGCTCTTCTTCGGTCTCCTGCACCGATTTCGAGGATAAGCGCAGCGGTCGGTGAAGAATTGTCAAAGATCGTCGATTACTTACGAATCCCTTGTGGAGCCTTTACAAAGCCGGGCGATGTTAGCGCGCGACTGGTCGAACGGAGTTACCCAAATCCCGTGAGGGCCTGACGATGCGCGATTTGCTGACACTCACGCCAGAGTACGTGGCAACCGGGTCCGAGCTGCCGGCGTGGGAGCGCCGCTCCGGTACGCGAATCGACCTTCATTGCCACTCCACCTACTCAGACGAGACGCTGAAGTGGCTGCCGGGGATCGTGTATCACCCGGTTTTGACGCCACAGCAGGTCTACGCCACCGCTAAGAAGCGGGGCATGGATTTCGTCACGGCGGCCCGCTCAGCGACTTTATCGTCGGCGAAGAGGTCTCCGTCTCGTTCCCCGAAGACGGCACGATCGTGCATGTAAACGTCTACGACATCGACGAAGCCCAGCATCGCGAGCTACAGCGGCTGCGCGGAAACATCTACGAGTTCTGCGGCTATGTACGGCAGATCGACAAGCTCTACGTCCTGAACCACATGACGTGGACCGAGCAGCATCGCGTGCTCAGCCGCAAGCAGATCGAAACGATGCTGCAACTCTTCGACGTGTTCGAAGGGATCAACGGCACGCGCAGCTACGCCCATAACGCCTTCGCCTGGCACGCGGTCGCGGGACACAACAAGGTTCTCGTGGCCGGCAGCGATAGTCACACCGATCGCATGGGCACGACTTACACGCTCTCGCAAGGTGCGACGCGTTCTGAACTCATCGCATCCATTCGGGGCGGCGTGGCCGAGCCGTGCGGCGAATTCGGCACGCCCGAGAAACTCCGCGAGGACGTCTGGTGCGTGCTCAGCCGGAACATGGAACGTCGAATTGACGACGCCACCAGCGCGTGGGAGCGGATGTGTTGTCGCTTCGTGCGACGCTTCGGCCAGGTTACGCATCCCCTCGTCTGTCTCGGTTATCACGCCCGTCAAAACCTGCTCATCCGCGAATTCCTGCGAGAACTCCCCGCCTGACGACCGCCATTCGTCAGGTTGCCGCGCCCGCGTACGACTAACTCCGCGTGTGCGAGCGGGCCTGCTCGTGCTGTACCGAATATGTCGCGCGCGGCATCAAATCGAGTACGCGCGAGCTACACTCATGCGCGGCGGGGCCCAAGGAGATCGGCGTTGGCTCAACATCGGTTCAGAGTCGGGGGGATTACTTTTCTGGCGGCCTGCGTGGCCGTCGTGCTTGCCGGCTGTGGCGAGAGCGCGGTACGGGCGCAGGTTCGCGAAGATGGCGCTGCCAAAGGAGCGGGGGATTCGGGAATGCAGAAACGGATATCCAAATCGGGGTATGACGTCACGCCGCTTGCGCCGGAACGGGTGGCCGAACTGGCCAAGAAGCTGAGTCCCGAGGCGTATCGTGTTACTCAAAAGGCCGGCACGGAGGCAGCCTTCTGCGGAAACCTGCTCGACAATCACAAGGACGGCGTCTACGCCTGCATCGTCTGTGATCTGCCGCTCTTTTCGAGCGAAAACAAGTTCAACTCCGGCACCGGCTGGCCGAGCTTCTACAAGGAGTTCGATCCGGAGCATGTGGAGCGCAAGTCCGACATGAGCTATGGCATGGTGCGCACGGAGATCAACTGTGCGCGTTGCGGAGCACATCTCGGGCACGTGTTTGACGACGGGCCGAAGCCGACCGGCGAACGCCACTGTCTGAATTCGGCGGCGCTGAAGTTCTACGACAAGGGCAGCGAGCCGAAGCCCGACGGCGCGCCGGCGACGCAGACGGCCTCCCGGCCGACGAATCTGGAAACCGCGTATTTCGCGGGCGGCTGCTTCTGGGGCGTCGAATATTTCTTTCAGAAGGGACCGGGTGTCGTCGACGCCGTCAGCGGGTACATGCAGGGCAAGAGCGAAAACCCGACCTATGAGCAGGTCTGCGACCACGGCACCGGCCACGCGGAAACCGTAAAGGTCGTCTTCGATCCGTCGAAGATCACCTATCGCCGCTTGCTGGAAGCGTTCTTCGTCATGCACGATCCGACGCAGCTCAATCGGCAGGGGCCGGACTTCGGCGATCAGTATCGTTCGGGCATTTGGTACACGACGCCGGAGCAGAAGCGCATCGCCGAGGAGTTCATCACCGAGCAGCAGGAGACGAAGTTCAAGGGCCGGAAGATCGTCACGCAAGTCGAAGCGGCCAAGACGTTTTATCCGGCCGAGGATTACCACCAGGATTACATCGCGAAGACCGGCCGCGCGTGCCACGTGAAAAATCCGTGGTAGGCGGTATCGCAACGATTTAGGCTGAGATTGCGACGGCGGCTCCAACCGGGGCCGCCGTTTTCTTGTCTGCAGCGCTCGCCAGGACGATCTCCGAGAGTTCGGCGACGCGTGCGTCCCAGCTTTCAGTTCGCACACTGTCCTGGATCGACCGCATTTTGGGGGTCGTGGGCGTCGTCAGAAAACCTTCCGCCGCGCTGAGGAACTCTTCGGCTGTCGCTGCGAACCGCACGGCCGGCTGATAGCGTTCGACGGCCGCCATGGGAGCGGAAATGACCGGTAGCCCCGCCGCGAGGTACTCCCGCAGCTTGATCGGATTGACGGCTGCCGTCAGCCGACCGGCGCGAAATGGAATCAGACCGACGTCGAAACGCGCGCAGTACTCCGGCAATTCGGAGTAATCACGACGGCCGAGCAGACGCACGTTCGGCAATTCCGACAGGCGCGAGACATCGGTTTTTACGTCGCCGAGCAGCGCAAGCGTCCAATGCGGACGCGCGCAGGATGGGCCAAGTGATTCCGCGCAGCTCCGCGGGTCCGCTTTCCGTGCGTCGCAACTCGCGCGCTCGGGCGAAGTGCTCAAAATCCACGCCGTGTACAACGAGATGAACGTTGGCATGACGCTGCCGACGCGACTCATAGAGGGGGCGAGATGTCGCGAGCACCACGTCCGTGCCCGCGAGCGTCTTGCGTTCCAGCGACTCGATCAAATTCGGATTCACGCCGCCGAACGCGCTGAATTCATCGACGCAGCAGTAAACGACGCGCTCCCAATCCGCAGCTGGGATGATCTCCGGCGCATCCGGCGTGAAGAGCCAGAGCTGGCAGGGACGCTCGTCGCGCAAGTGGGCGTGCACGAGTTCGTGCAGGCGCGCGCCGTTGATCGTTCTCGCGATGGAAGATTCCGGCCACGGCAAGAGCAACGGCGTCACCGGCCGCACGCCGTCAATCCCCATCTGTCGCACGTTCGTGTCTTGGCCGGCTTCCCAGAGTCGCGCCCAAGCGTGGCGCGCGTCGTTGAGAGTCAGACGCGGGCGGCGCGAAGCGTGATAGTTGATCCAGAGCACGCGATTTTCGCGGGCCAGGCGCCGCATGATGTGATGTTTGCCGGTCGGCGACTCCGACCAGTTACTCGCGACGCAGACGATATCGCGCCCGTGAATCATCCCACGCGCCTCGCGCGCTGCGGCTCCCGGCGCGTGGTCACCGGCGCTGCGTGCGCCAAACCCGGCGGCATGAGCAGCCCTTCCAGCGTTCGTACTTGCTCGCGCACTTCGTAGAAATCCTGCACGTTGGCGATGGCCGCGCGCCACAGATGCCGCGTCAGCTCGTCATCGCCAAGTAGCCGCACGACCGACTCGGCGAATTGCGTCGCACCATCTGCGATCAGGAACGGCGCTTCCCCCTCCCAATCCATGCCGTCGGCCGTTTCCCGCGTGCAGACCGCTGGCCGGCCATGCGCGAGAGCTTCGATCAATTTGGTCTGCACGCCGAGGTCGTCGCGCACCGGCGCGACAAATACGCGCAGAGAACGCACCAGCGGCTGAAGATCAGGCACCAGGCCCGTGACGGTGACTCCCGGCAGACGCGCAAGTCTCCGCACGGCCCGTGTCGGATCGCGGCCGATCACCAGCCATTCCGCTGTCGGCGCGGCGCTCCGGATCGCCGGCCAAACGTTCTCCGCGAACCACAGTGCGCCGCGTACGTTCGGCGGATAGGACATCGATCCGACCATGCCGATGCGGGGCGCAGTTGGAATCTCCGCCGCGCTGGCGCTCAGCATGTCGGCCGGAACGGCGACGCCGGAACGCACGACGGCCGAACTCGCCGGGCCGCATCGTTCCAGCAGCCGCCGCTGTTCACGATCGTTCACGACGACCGTGCAATCATGCTCGCGACACCAGCGTTTTTCCGCGGCCGCTACGCGCTTTGCCTCAATCGCAAATGCCCATCGCAGCGTCGCCGGCCCGCGGCGCGAGTAACGCTCCCACTTGATGCTGTCCACGTCATTCATGTCCAGCACGCGGCGCGCATCACCCACGAGACCCGAGTATTGCGCCATCGCCGAAGAGAAGATCAGCGCGGAGTCAAATTCGTGTTCTTGCGACCAGTGGCTCACCTGCTTCGCGAGCGCGCCGTTGGCGAAGTAGCCTTCGGTGACCGTGTGGCCGCGGAGCATGCTCGAACCGCCGCGGATCAGGGCGCCGAGCGGATTGCGTTGAAAGACGGCGATGTCGCGGCAACGCGCGCGGACATGTTCGAACGCCTGAGGGGAGACCGGACCGTCTGCCAGACTC
>JBGAJB010000145.1:0-8431 GCA_044225155.1 Phycisphaerae bacterium
CTTAGAGGCGGAGCGCGTCATGAGTGAAATGATATGGCACATTCAGGAATCAGGACTGGCAATGATGAACCCAAACCGTGTCCAAAAACCAAGCCTTCGCCAGGAACGCCAATGTCGCGTGTTCAACGCCGAAATGGGGGACGATTCACAGCGAGGCGAAGCTGCGACAGCGTCAGCGCTTTTCGCCGGGGCCGGGGAGGCCGCTGGCTTCGTAGTCGATGCCGACTTTGCCCTGCACGATTTCCTCGATCACAACCTCAAGCTCGGTCTTGCCGGCCGGCTCAACAAGCGGGCGCGCCCCCTGGAGGATTTCCAGCCAGCGTTTCTGGATCAGGGCAGTGAGGCGAAAACGTCCGCCGACCTTCCGGATCATTTCATCGCTCTTGAGGGCGTCAATCATTCCTTGGCTTGCTCCCGTCTGAGGATCTCGAGCACCTGATTCACCGAATGCTCCAGTATATCGTTGGTGATGAAATAGGGGTAGACCCCGCCGGCCCGGGCAAAGCCGATTTCGCCGTCCGCTTGCGCAAGTCGTTTCTGCTGAATGGCTTCCGATTCGGTCTGGCGCCCCTCCAACCGTGCCTTGAGCGTCTCCATCGTCGGCGGCAGGACGAAAATGCGGATCGAGTCGGGCATGCGGCGCGCGACCTGCGCCCCGCCCTGCACGTCGATCTCCAGGACGATCACATCGCCGGCCGAAACGGCTTCCTCGACCGGCCGACGCGGCGTGCCGTAAAGATTGCCCAGATACTCGGCGTGCTCCAGCAACTCGTCGCGCTCCAGCATCCGCGCGAACTCGTCGCGCGAGATGAAGCGATAGCTGCGGCCGTCCGTTTCGCCGGGGCGGATCGGACGCGTCGTGACGGAGACTGACCAGCGGGCGCGGGGAATGCGTGCCAGAAGCTGGTCGCAGATCGAGGTCTTGCCGGCGCCCGAAGGGCCGCTGATGACAAGCAGTTTGCCAGTGCGGGTCGCGGTCATGATGCGCCGCATTATGCCGCGCTGAGCGTCGCACCGCGACAGCGCTTCAATTACTTCGTAGTCACGATTTGCCGAACTATACAGCGCCGCTCCCGGAAGCGTGGGGCCATGCGGGACGGGAACAGAATCAGGCCTGCGTCTGCGGCTCCCCCACGCGCTGCCGCAGAGCCGCGAGGGCGCGCGTGAGCAGCATTGTCGCGGCCGGGCGCGTAATGCTCATGCGTTCGGCGATCTCGGCCGTCTTGAGCTGATCGAAAAAGGCGAGCGTGATGACTTCGCGGTGCTCCGGCTTCAGGCCGCGCAGCTCCGCCACTACGCGCGAAACGCTCTCGGCCCGCGCCGCCATCGAGAGCGGCGAAGCACCGCTGGCGGAAAGAAACTGCCAGAGCGGACCGGCTTCTGTCAGCAGCGCCACGGTCGAATCGAGCGACACGGGGCGGCGATCGCTGCGACGTCGCGGGTCGCGCAAATGGTCGGCAACTTTGTGGGAAACAATGGCCGAAGTGAACGCGCGCAAGCCTCCGACCGTGCGAGTTTGCAGCCGGGGAAGCGCTTCCGTCATTTCGCTGATCGCGACCTGCGCGAGATCGTCGATGTTTCCGCCGCCCTGCGAGTCCATGCCCAGCCGGGCGGCGACCATCAGACGTACATGCGGCAAAAGAACTTGCGCGACGCTGGCGATCGCGGCCGCGTCGCCCTGGCAGGCCTGCTCGATGAGGGAATCGCTGAGTTCAGACCCCATCATGGCGTTCATGATAACCGGCATTTCCAGCAGGAGTTACGAGCCTGACCCGGGAGGAGGCGCGCCACGATTCTCGCGGCGGAAAGTCCTCCGCGGCAAACGGGACAAAAAAAGTACGAAAATTTTGTGCGCCACCCCAAGCTGCTCGGCTAACATGCGTCTGGGTAGAGCCAACCTTTGCTTGCGGTTATCACAACGGGGAGATTGAAATGAAGAAGTTCTTTGCAGCGAGTCTGGCTTTGTTGGCCCTCGGCACGCCGGCCTTCGGCGATGCGTATCCGCGCGCGGGGTGGACGGCCGATCTTTCGACGCTCGCCCACGGTGTGGACGGAATTGTGACGATCGTGGATGCGGACACCGTGCAGGTGGATCACTTTTTCTACGACGGCCGCGGCGTCAGTGTTTATTTCTATCTGGCAACCGCCAATAACACGAACGCGTTCAAAGTCGGGCAGCGCATCGGTCCGCAGTTGCTTGGCACCGCCTACTCCGACGGCTCTCTGACGATCGATCTGCCAGCCGGGTTGACGCTGGACGGGCAAAATGCGATCTCGGTCTGGTGCGAAGTCGCCGACGCCAACTTTGGCTCGGGTTCATTCGTCGCGCCTCCACCCCCCATGTGCCCGGCAGACTTCGACCACGATGGCGACGTTGATCTTTCCGATCTCGGCGTGGTACTGGCGGACTTTGGCTGCACGGGTACCTGCAGCGGTGATGTCGACGGCGACAACGACACCGATCTCAGCGATCTTGGGGAAGTGTTGTCGGCCTACGGGCTTCCCTGCCAATAAGCAAAGGGACGGTGCGCGGCTAGACACGCGCGTGTCGTTCATCAGTGGATTGAACGCGAGGCGCGGCGCGAGCAGTACTCGCGCCGCGCCTCGTTGTCTCTCGCGCGTTGCCGATCCTTTGCACTCCGCTAACATCACGCGCCTTAGCGAGGAGGAGGCGTGTCAGGCCAGTCGAATGGAAGTCGGCCCGAGGCGGGTCGGCGGTCGCCTCACACTTCGACGTTACCAGCCGTGCGATCGAGCGCTCCGACGCAGCGGTCGCGCTATCGACTCGTCGTCCGCACACGCGGCAGCGAGCGTGTCTGGGGATCGGCGTATCGTACTTTTCGCCAGGCGCAAGCCTGTGTCAGCGAAGCGGTTCGCGCGCATGCGGATGACTCGGTCGTAGCGCTCATCGTCGAAGCCGCGGAAACGCCCGCCGAACTCCCGCAAACGAGACTGGCAGTTACCGACGCGCAGTTGGATTGCGACGCGCACTGTCGTTGGACGCACTGCAAAGTGTGGGGCCGCGATGTCGTTGCGCGAATTCTCTCGCAACACCGCGCGCTCGTTCCGGAGCGGGAACCTGACAGCGACGAGCCGTCCGTCCCGACCGACGCAATTCAAGCAAGCGAAGCGGTAAACACAGCGGGAATTGCGACGGTCGCGAATCCTTCGCTCGACGTGTCGAGTGCCGCGCCGCTGCAGATCTCGGCCGCCTTGACGATCTCTGTCGACGCGCGCTCGCAGCGCCACGTCGAAAAATCGCACGCCGTGCCGGCAGGGCAGCCCGCCGCCGCGCGCCCCGCCCGGGCGCATTTCAAGCCGACGCGGATTGCGATCATCACGACCATCACGCTCAGCATTTCACTGCTCGTGTGTTGGATGGCATATCACCGGCCGGCATTTATCATGGCGCTCGCCGGCGGCAGCCGCGAACGGCGCGAATTGCCGATCGAGCGCGAACGCTTCCGCTCCAGCCCACAACTGTTTGGCGGTCTCGGACAGGAATTGCCTGCGTCGCCTCGTCGGGGCGGCATCTTCGCGGATTGGTTCGAATAGCCGCCCCTCACGATCAATTCCGGCAGAAGCCGGCGAATCCAAACATGGGTCCGAATTGGAACCGGCCGAACCGCACCACCGGAACACGATATATTCCTACGCGGTTGACCGTGGTTCGATCAACGACCCTCGGTCTGGCGCGGAGGAACTAGCCGTGAGACTGATGAATGACCTCAAGACGACGTTTCTGCTGGCGTCACTGCTGGCACTTTGCATGCTCGTCGGCCACCTGATCGGCGGTACGCAAGGCGTGTTAATCGGCCTCGTCTTCGGCGGCTTCGGCAACATCATCGCGTATTTCTACTCCGACAAGCTGGCGATCGCCGCCAACGGCGGACAAGAGATTCATCGCGAAGACCTGCCCTGGCTCTGGGATTCCGTCGAAGAGCTTTCGCACCGCGCCGGACTCCCGATGCCGCGCGTCTACATCACGCCGCAGCCGGCTCCGAACGCTTTCGCGACCGGTCGAAATCCGCGCCATGCCGCCGTCGCCGTGTCGCAGGGCATGCTGCACGGC
Organism: Phycisphaerae bacterium; assembly: GCA_044225155.1. Classification (GTDB taxonomy): domain Bacteria; phylum Planctomycetota; class Phycisphaerae; order UBA1845; family Fen-1342; genus CAYMBL01. Next base: position 4,073 of record JBGAJB010000145.1, read on the forward strand.
TTCCCGCAGCATGAGGTCGAAGCGGTCATCGCGCACGAGCTGGGACACGTGAAGCACCGTGACATTCTGACGGGCACGATCGCGGCCGTGATGGCCGGAATGCTCAGCTACGCGGGATACATGTTCTTCTGGTTCGGCGGCAGCAGCCGGGACAATCAGAATCCGCTGGGTGCGATCGGGAGCATCCTGATGATCCTGCTCGCGCCGATCGCGGCCATGATTATTCAGCTCGCGATCTCGCGGCAGCGCGAATACGCGGCCGATTCCTTCTCAGGCGAACTCATCGGCCAACCGCTGCACCTCGCGGCGGCGCTCGAGCGGCTGCAATCGCGGAATGAGCGCGTGCCAACGGACACGAACCCCGCGTTCCATAGCCTCTACATATGCGCGCCGCTGAGCGGCCAGGGCATGGGCGCGCTGTTCAGCACGCACCCGCCGATCGAGAAACGCATTGCCGCGCTCCAGCGTCAGGCCGAGCGGATGGGCCGCGTGTGAAATCAGTGCGACTGGCCGGAACCTCGGCGCTGGCGCTGCTCCTTTGCGTGACGAGCGGCGCCGCGCCATTGCAGGACCACGCGCCAACGAAGCCGACGTCTCAGCCTGCATCGCAGCCGGCGTCTGCCCCGAGTTCGCAGCCGACGGATGACGTCGCCGGCCTTTCCCTGATCGACAACTTCCACACGGTCAGCACCGGTCGGGCGTATCGCAGCGGTCAGCTCTCGGAGGCAAATCTGCGCAGCGTCATTGCGCAGCGCGGCATTCGAACAGTAATCAATCTGCGCGGCGCGAATCCGGACGAGGATTGGTATCGCGGCGAAGCGCGTGCCTGCGCAGCGACGGGCGTGGGACTAATCGACATCCGCATGAGCGCGGGCAAGCTTCCGCCGCGCGAAGAACTGTTGAAGCTCTACGACGCATTCGCCAAATCGCCCGAGCCGATTCTCATGCACTGCGAGAGCGGCGCGGACCGGAGCGGGGCGGCCGCCGCGATCTGGCGCATGCAGATGCTCGGCGAAACTCTCGATGCGGCGCGCGCCGAGCTGGCCCTGCGCTATGGCCATCTGAAGTGGAAGTATCCCCGCATGACGGACCTGATAGAGAAATTCCGTCCCGATCGCCATTGGATCGAGACGGAATATCGGCCTGACTGAGCGCGCTGCGGCGCGCCGGCGCCCCTGCTATTTTGCCGGATTGGTGTGCAGCGCCGACCGCAGTTGATTTAGAAACGCCTCGACTCGGGCGTGTACCGGGCCGCTCTGCACGATCACGAGATTCGCGCGGAAGGCCTTGATGTGCCCCTTGCCGCCGTTTTCCGCCCAGCTTTCCGGATCGACGGTTTCCTGCACAAGCTGCGCTACCTCGGCGGCCGCGCCTTCGTCCGGGTCTGTGTTTCCCTGATAGATCGAGAGATTCCGGATGTCATAAATCACGATGCTCTGGCGGTTCGCCAGGCGCTCCTTGGGGCCGATGAGCAGCACGCCTTCCTCGACGGCGAAATCAAGCGGGATTTCGGGGCTGAGGGTATCGAGCAGGAGCCGTAGAACGCGCCCGGCGGGCAGGTTCTTCAGCTTTAGAGTCACCGGCGCATCGATGCCCAGGTTGCCCAGATCGGACCACATGACGTGCATGTTCACATCCATGGACTTCTGCATGTAATCGAAAGCGTCGCGCGCGGGAATCTGTTCAAAGTCCGCTTCGATCGGGCTGTTCAGGGCAGCTTTGATCGCGTCATCGCGGCTGTCGGCCATGCGCGCCGGTTCGGAGACGACGGATTGCTGGGCGGTGGCTCGCGCGTCGTCGCTCGTCGCCGCAGCCGCCTGCCCGAGCGGCGGCGCGCTATGCACCAGGAACGAGCCCACCAGCGTCAGAAATCCCACGCAGGCAGCGGTCAGTGTCGTGTGCATGATCCATCTCCGTCTCTGTTGAGCCGATCGAAAGCGCGCGGCCAACTCCGCCGCGTCGCCGAAGTCCCTCAAGATGTCTCGCAAGGCCTCAGCGCGTGAGAGTCCGCGTTCGAGCTCCGCGTCGAGCGCTTCCTCGATGTGCGCCCGCAGCTCGCGGCGAATCTCCGCGCGTTGCCGCGGTCCCAGCCGCAGAAACCGCGCGAGCAAATCGAGATAGGCGTCGAACCCAGGGTCGCTCATCTTTCGTGATCCCGATTGTCAGGCAAGAGCCGTATCGGGCGGCTCCGTCGCGGGCGCGTCCAATACATGCCGCAGCACGCCGCGCATACAGGATTCGTAATCGAGCCAAGCGCGAGTTTCGCGCTCCAGCCGTTGCCGGCCCTTGGCGGTCAGGGCGTACCATTTGCGATCGCGCCCGCCGGCTTCATCCCAACGGCTCACGATCTCGCCCGCGTTTTCCAGTTTGTGAAGCAGCGGATAGAGTGTGCCCGCTTTCAGGTCCACGCGTCCGCCGGTCTCGTCTCGAAGCGAACTCAGAATCTGGTACCCGTAGCGCTCGCCGCGGGCCACATCCGAGAGCACGAGCATTTCCAAGCTGCCTCGCAGCAGATCCCGCCCAAATCTCGATTTACCAGACGTATCCATCGTATATTTCTGATCTAAATATAGCTCAACTATATAAAAATGCAAGGAAAACTCTCGGAATTCTCGCTGGCCGACAGCCTATCCGACAATTCGATAGGGCCTTAGGCCCATTGCGGAGGAGTTGCGCAATGCAGTCGGCAGCCGGACCGCGAACTTCGACCAACGACAACATCCTCTTTTATTCGCAGGTGGCATCGCTCTGCCTAGGGATCGGCCTGCTGCTCTGGGGCTTGGCGCCGGCGATCGTCTTGCGGGCGGTCACCGGAGACGGCGTCAATCCATTTGAAATGCCGGTGAATTTCCTGACGCTGCTGATCGGCCTGACCTACATCGGGCTCGCGCTGCTCATGCAGCAGCGCCGCCGCTGGGCCTTTTGCGCTGCGTTTCTCGTCTCCGCCACGATCGGCGCGGGTGCACTCTCCACGATGGTGGCCGGAGCGGGATCCGGATCGGTCAGTTTTCTCGTATTGCTGTCGGTCGTAACGTGCTTTTCGAACTGGATCGCGATGGCCTCCATGGGCCGCGTTCGTTCGTGAGTACGCAAAGCGCGCGGACGCCCCCAACGAGATTCGAACTCGTGTTCTCGGCTTGAAAAGCCGGTGTCCTAGGCCTCTAGACGATGGGGGCGAAGGGACGGGGGATGATAGCGGCTCCCCACACCGCGCTCAATCGCCCACCAATCCGGTCGTGGTCCAGACTGAACCGAGCCGCAAACGTGTGGGAGCAGGGATCAGGAAAAACCTTTCTTGCCAGCCGAGAATCAAGCCCCATTCCCCGCTTCTTGACGGGCGCGGCCCGGATCAGCACAAACGAAGCCACTGCCCAACTTCGAGTCGTTGTTCGATTTGCGAGAACGCGCCGCGGCTGACGCTACGATCCGTCCTTTTCCGCCGAGGAGGAGGAGCGCTCGCATGTCAGTCACGCTTTCCCGCGAGTTCACGACCGCCGCCGTTCGGAAGCTGAAACAGGATTTTGGTCAGCTCAAGCGCTGCGCGGCGCTGCTGGACGACGCACAGATTTGGCAACGCGCGAACGAGAACTGCAATAGCGTCGCCAATCTGTTGCTCCACCTGAACGGCAACCTGACACAGTGGATGCTCGCCGGCTTGGGTGGCGAATCATTTGATCGCGATCGTCCGGCGGAGTTCGCGGCGCGTGGCGGAATCTCCGGGGCGGTATTAACTGATCAACTAGGCAAGACGATCGAGCGCGCCTCCACGCTAATCTCCGGGTTGGACGCCAGCGCATTAGAGCAGCGCCGCATCATTCAAGGCTACGACGTCTCCACGCTGGCGGCCGTGTTTCACGTCGTGGAACACGTTTCGTTTCACACCGGCCAAGTAATTCAGATCACGAAGGAGTTGCGAAACGTCAATCTCGCCCTGTTCGATGAACAGGGACGCCGGGCCGGCGTGGCCGGCGGCGAGCCGTGGTAACCGCGGGTGCGCCGTTCCGCGGGTCATTCCTGCCGGAACACGACCGCCGCCACGCCTGAAGATCAAAGCGAGTGCTGTCAGACCAAGCCCTGCCCGCGCGCCTACTTGGCGACGGGCTTCACCGCGATCTGGCGGGGACGCGTGGCCTTGGTTTTCCCGACGCGCACCGTCAACACGCCGTTGTCCTGCTCGGCAGCCACCTTCTCGGCGTCGATGCCTTCCGGCAGCGGCACCATGCGGCGGAACGCACCGAAGCGCCGTTCGCTGATGTAACTGCTGTCACCCTTTTCCTCCTTGAAGTCTTCTTTCTGCCCGCTGATCACGAGCGTGTTGCCGCTCAGCGTGACGTTGACGTCCTTTGGCGCAACGCCGGG
>JBGAJB010000146.1:0-8420 GCA_044225155.1 Phycisphaerae bacterium
GGCAGATCGGTCTCGATCGATTCGACCGACATCTTGCCGGCCTCGATCTTCGACAAATCGAGAATGTCGTTGATGATCGACAGCAGGTGCTGCCCGGCATTGCGAATCGTGTCGATCGTCTCCCGCCGGCGATGTCGAGCGGCGGGGTCGTCGAGTTCCTCGCGCAGTACGTCGGCGTAGCCCAGAATGGCGGTCAGCGGCGTGCGAATTTCGTGGCTCATGTTGGCCAGGAATTCGCTCTTCGCCCGGCTGGCGGCGTCGGACTGATCGCGCGAGCGGCTCAGCTCCAGCGCGGTCTCTTTCTGCGCCGTCACATCGACCATCGCCCCGCGCAGCAACACGCCGCCTTCGGGTGATTGCTCCGGCGCTCCGACATGATCCTCGACCCAATGGACCGCACCGTCCGCGCCGATGATTCGGCAGGTCAGGCGATGTTCAAAGGCGCATTCCGCCAGCGCGGCGTCGCGATCTTCCGGATGCAGAATGCGTTCCCAGAATCCCGGCTCCAGCCAATGGGCAAGCGGATAGCCATAGCGGGCGGCCTTGGGCGAGACATACAAGAAGCGCCGCGACGCGACGTCATACTCCCAGATCACGACGTCCGTGCTTTCCACGAGCAGACGGAGCCGCTCCTCATTCCTGCGCGTCTGTTCCTGGGCCCGCACTCGTCCAACCGCGATTCCCAGGTAGGTGGCGACGGAGCTGGCCGACTGAATCATCTCGTCCGTGATAGCGCCGGCCTGGTCCTGATAAAGCATGAGCTTGCCGGCGACGCCTTTTTCGGTGCACACCGGAATGAACGCCAGGCTGCCGATGCGTTCTCGCTCGAAATGAGTTCGCATGACCGCGAAATCCGGATCATGCAGCGCGTCATCGACGCGCAGCGGCCGGACGTCTCGCGCAAATTCCTTCCAGGGACAATGCCCGTTGACGGCCGCGCGATATTCCTCGCTCAGCCCGCGTGCGCCGGTAAAGCGACAAATTCCATCTGACCCGAAGAGCAAGACCGCACAGCGCTCAACGCCGGTCAATTCGTGCAATTCATTCAGTACCGCGTCTGTTGCCGGCGCAATCCCCGCGGCGGCCGCGAGATCGGCCGCGAGAGATAAAATCGCGCTCAGCCTGCTTTCAGCCGTTCCCGGTCCGATGCATTGCATTTTTGCTGGTTGCTCCGCCCCGCCTCGACTCCGAACACATGAGGGTGAACTAGAAATCGGATGAAGGCGTCTGCGTCTGTATTTCGCGCGCTGAATGACGGTTCGCGCCGCGTTCCGCCGTGGGGTAGCCGCCCGACTATCATCGAGATTCATGGCAACCGGTGAACTTGAATTCTTGCGACAATTGATCGCGTTCGATTCGCGCTCGGCCGTCTCTAATCGGCCGATCGCGGAGTTCGTCGCGGACCACGCGCAGCGCGCCGGTGCGACCGTACAGATAATTGCGTACGCGGCGGATCAGAAAGCCAACGTGCTGATCTCGCGCGGTCCGCGCAGCGCTCCCGGCGGCCTGCTTCTATCGGGGCATCTCGACGTCGTTCCGGCCGACGAGCCGAGTTGGTCCTCTGATCCGTTCACGCTCAGCGAAGGACGGGGGGCACTGGCCGGACGTTACGTCGGACGCGGCGTGGCCGATATGAAGGGCTTTGTCGCACTGGCGCTGCAACTGCTCTGCGAAACCCGCGACGACGCACTGCGCGCACCGCTCAGGCTGCTGCTGACCGCCGACGAGGAAGTCGGCTCGAAGGGGGCTCAGGCATTTGCCCGGCAGTGGAGTGAGCCATTGCCGCCCAGCGTGATCGTCGGCGAACCGACCAACCTGCAAGTCGTGCGCATGCACAAGGGCCATTTGCGCCTTCGCATTCGTATCGCGGGGAAACCGGCCCACAGTGGCTATCCGCATCTCGGCGAGAACGCGATTGAGCGCGCGGGCGAGGTTATCGCCGCCCTCACCGAAGTCGTCCGCGAATGGCGCGACTTGCGCCAACAGTTCGGCGAGCATTTCCCCGACTGTCCGCACCCGGTGCTCAATCTCGGCACGATCCGTGGCGGAGCGGCCGTGAACATCGTCCCGGACGCCTGCGAGCTGATGCTCGGGGTCCGCTTGCTGCCCAGCCAGGAGACGGCCTGGGCGATAGGCGTGATCGAAGCGGCGCTCAAGCGCTTACCCGAAAGAACGCGCGCGGCCACGACGCTGGAAATCGACAACGACAGTCCGCCCATGCTCTGCCCCACCGAGGCCGAAGTGCTGACGCGCACGACGCGCCGCCTCGGCCAGGCCAGCACGCTCGGCGTCTCCTACGCCAGCGACGCGGGCACGCTCCAGCGCATGGGAATGAACTGCATCCTGCTCGGTCCCGGTGACATCGCCGACGCGCACAAGGCCGACGAGTCGCTGGATATCGCCCAGTGGCGCGCCGCCCGCCCGCTGTTTGAGGGCCTGATCCGCGACTTCTGCGGGGAACTCGGCTAGTCTCATTTCATTCACTACGTGGAAAACTGATGTGACGCCGAATCCCTACACCGATGTCATCGAAGCCGACCGCACCTGGGTCGATGGCCGCTTTGCCTCCGGAGTCCGCGTCGCGATCGACCGCGACGGCTACATCGCCGCGGTCGGCGATCTGAAGGAGCCGGTCACACACCGGCTCGCGGACCGCGCGCTGCTGCCCGGCATGGTGAATGTTCACAGCCACGCGTTTCAGCGCGCTTTGCGGGCGCAGGGCGAGGTCTTCCCCGCCGGCGTGAACGATTTCTGGACCTGGCGCGAGTCGATGTACGCGCTGGTCGAGCGGCTTTCGCGCAAGGAGTTTCGCGCCGTCTGTCGCCAGGCCTTCGCTGAGATGCGGGCGGCCGGCTACACGACCGTCGGCGAGTTTCACTACTTCCATCACGACAACGCGAAACTGCGCGACTTCGCGATGGACGAGCTGGTGCTCGAGGCCGCGGCCGAAGTCGGCATTCGCCTCGTGCTGCTGCAAAGCTACTACCGCAACGGCGGCTTTGGGCGCGAGCTTTACTCCGGCCAGCGCCGCTTCGGCACGCCGAGCGTCTCGGAGTTCTGGCGGCAGTTCGATCGCCTCGCACAACGTCTGCAAACTCCGCTGCAATCGCTCGGCATCGCCCCGCACAGCCTGCGGGCCGTCCCGCTCGACGATCTGCGCGACTTGCGGGCCGAGGCGCTGCGGCGCGGCGTCGTCTGTCACATTCATATCGAGGAGCAGACCAAGGAGATCGAGGACTCCATCGCCGCGGTCGGCGCCGCCCCGCTGGAGTGGCTGGTGGATCACCTGCCCGTCGACGCGAGGCTGACCATCATTCACGGCACGCACTCGCGCGGCGCGCCGCTGGAGAAATTCATCGCGGCCGGCGGAAACGTCTGCCTTTGCCCGATCACCGAGGGCAACCTGGGCGATGGGCTGGCCGACGTGCCGGCCATGCTGACGCGCGGCGATGCGGTCTGCATCGGCAGTGATTCGAACATCCGCATCGACCCGGCCGAGGAGCTGCGCTGGCTGGAATTCGTGCAGCGACTGCGCGCCCGCCGCCGCGGCGTCTGCAAGCTGCCGGACGGACGCTGCGCCGAGCAGCTCCTGCGCTGCGGCACCATCAACGGCGCCCGGGCCCTGGGCCTGCCCACCGGCGAAATCGCCCCCGGGCGCTGCGCCGACTTCCTGACGCTCGACCTGTCGCACCCGAGCCTGGCGGGTTGGACGGACGAGACGCTATTGGGGAGCTATTTGTTTGGAAGTGGTGCAGAAGTGGTCGCCGAGACGATTGTCGGCGGCGACTAACGTAAGCCGTTTCCAGGCGCGGGAGATTCGTACCTATTTTGCAGGAACCGCGCCCGCCGCCGGCCAGTCGGTGCCTCCCCGGTCTGCGTGACTTCGTGCTTCTCGGCGGATGGGAAAAACCGTCCGCGCCGGCCCGCCCCGGACGCCGTCCAATAGGAGAACTTGGTCAGGGCCCGCCGCTGCGCCTGCGACCGGAGCGGCCTTGCACCTTGAGAAGGTGCTGCAACGCTAAGTCATGTGTTGCTATTTCGGGCGTCGATGCTCGCGATTAGCTCGTCGATCGTGAGGTCATCCAGCCACTGCCGACGCTCGTTCGTGTAATCGCCGCGACCAGGCTCGAACATCTGAATGAAACGTAGGGCGTCGGCGGGGCCCAATTGGTCAATCAGCGCACGGTAACCGTCGCGGCGGATCTCCGGCAATGTGCGACACTTCCGGTTCATCGGGCGTTCTCCACCCACCATTCTAGCGGGTTCTCAATGCGGACTCGAACAGGCGGCGTAATTCGTCCAGCACGGGTCATGAGCCGGTCATCCGTCGTAAGCAGGACGTCGCAGCCCGCTTCCTCGGCCAGCGCCAAATGCAATGCATCCATCGAGGAAAGTCCGACAAATGCGAGTTGAGCAGCACGAGACCTCGTGCCGGTGGACGGCAGCGCGCGAACTCCTGCAGCACGAGACCGCGTGCCGGTGGACGGCAGCGCGCGAACTCCAGCGTGGGCAATCATCATGAGTGTGTGTTCACGACGAGCGTCATTCGGGTCTCGATGAACCTCTTCCTCAATGGCTGCGCTGGAGACCCAAGTATGAATTCCCACTATACAGAGCGAAAGAATCGCGTCGATCGCCTCAGTTTCGAGGCGAACGCGCTGCTGTGACTGATCGTCGAACACCCGATTGAGGCAACAAACGTCGAGGTAAAGACGCATATTCGCAGCCTAGCCGTTATCGGTATAGCCCAGCCCTGATCCCACCTCCGCCCACCGCGCCCGGTTCAGCAGCGCCAGCGCCACCACCACCAGCACGCCCGACATCGCCATCACGTACGGCCGCGTCTCCGGCAGGACGAACACCGACACCAGCGGGTTCGTGCGGGCGGCCGATTCGACGGCGAGGGCTACTTTCTCCGCCTCGGGCGACGGTTCGGACGCGGCCGATTCGCCGTCGACAGTGATGTCGGCCGGCTCGACGTTCATGCCGCGTGGGCCGGGCGAGGCGAGGCCGAATTCCTTGCGGACTTGGCGCAGGAAGTAGGCCGGGTCGTTTTGCAGGGCTTCGATCTGCTTCTCCAGGCCGAGCAGCCGGTCTTCCTGCTCGGTCAGGCGGGTCTGGTACGCGTCCATCACGCGCCGCAGTTCGCGATTCTCCAGCCAGAGCGGCAGATACACGCACGCGAGCAGCGCTGCGCCGCCGGCCAGAAACATGAACCAGAATAGGAGCGTGACGGCGGGCTGCGAGCGGCGGCGAATGGCGGGCTGCTGCACGAGGCACCACTAGAGAGGAGCGAGAAACGAAACGCGAGAAACGAGATCAGAACTCGACGTGTCCGCTGCCCGCATTTGCGTAGAGGGACGCAAAAGGTCGTCGTTCTCAGCGATCTCGCCGCGAGGACACGCGCGGGCAGCCCTCTTCATCTCGTTTCTCTCTTCTCGTTCCTCGCTTCTCGTACGCCGCTGTCTTACGTCCGGTTCCAGTATTGCGCCCCAAACACCGCATCCGCGCCCAACTCCTCCTCGATGCGGAGCAGCCGGTTGTACTTGGCTGTGCGGTCGCTGCGCGAGGCGCTGCCGGTCTTGATCTGCCCGGCGTTCGTCGCGACGGCCAGGTCGGCGATCGTCGTGTCCTCGGTTTCGCCGCTGCGATGGCTGATGATCGCACTGAAGCCGTTGCGCATCGCCAGCCCGACCGCGCTGAACGTCTCGGTCAGCGAGCCGATCTGGTTGATCTTGACCAGGATCGCATTGGCCGCGTGCTCGCGGATGCCGCGCGAGAGGTACTGCACGTTCGTGACGAACAGGTCATCGCCGACGAGCTGCACCTTCGAGCCGAGCGTGGCCGTCAGCTTCTTCCAGCCGGCCCAGTCGTGTTCGGCCAGGCCGTCTTCGATCGAGCGAATTGGATACTTGCCGCACCAGCCCTTCCAAAGGTCGATCATCTCGTCGCTGGTCGCAAGCCGGTCCGGGGCGCTCTTGAAGAAGCGGTATTTGCCGGTGGCCTTGTCGTACATCTCGCTGCTGGCCGGGTCGAGCGCGATGAACACCTGTTCGCCGAGCTTGTAGCCGGCCTTTTCAACCGCGATCGCGATGACCTCCAGCGCCTCCTCGTTCGTCTTCAGGCTGGGGGCAAAGCCGCCCTCGTCGCCGACGGCGGTGTTGTAGCCGCGGTCGTGGAGCACGCTCTTGAGGTTGTGAAAAATCTCGGCGCCCCAGCGCAGCGCTTCGCGAAAGTTCGGCGCGCCCCACGGCTGCACCATGAATTCCTGAAAGTCGACGTTGCTGTCGGCGTGCTTGCCGCCGTTCAGAATGTTCATCATCGGCACCGGCAGCACATGCGCCCCCGCCCCGCCGAGATAGCGATACAGCGGCATCGCGCTGATCGCGGCCGCCGCTTTCGCGCAGGCAGTCGAAACCGCGAGGATCGCGTTCGCACCGAGCTTGGCCTTGTTCGGCGTGCCGTCCAGTTCGAGCATGCGGCGGTCGATCGCCTCCTGCTGTCCGGGATCCATCCCGCGCAGGGCCGGCGCGATCACCGTGTTCACGTTCTTCACGGCGTTCAGGACGCCCTTACCCAAATAGCGTTTCTTGTCGCCGTCGCGCAGCTCGATGGCTTCGTTCTCGCCCGTGCTCGCGCCGCTCGGCACGGCCGCGGTGGCAACGATGCCGCTACAGAGGCGCACGTCGGCTTCAACGGTCGGGTTGCCGCGGGAGTCGAGCACTTCGCGGGCGACGATGGATTCGATGAGTGGTGTGCGAGGCATGGTCAATTCTCCTTCCCTGGCGCGCCGTCAATGCCGCGCAGCATTTCCGGCACGGGCGGCGGCGCGGCCGTCCGCGTCACGCGGGCGGTAGTGACAACGTAAGCGTCTTGATCGCGATAGACCAGCAGTTCGACCGCGTCGCCCGGGCGGAGTTCAGCCAGCGGCGCGAGACGGTCGTCGATGTACAGCTCGGAGTGCTCGCTGAAGTGCGCGACGACCCCGCCAGCCTGCCCCGCGCGTCCCGCGCGGATGTCGACCGTCACTTCGCCGGTTTCGGGCCGGCAGGCCGTGACTTCACCATTGATAAAGGTGAACTTCGGGGGAGGTGGTGGAGATTGGCAGCCGGCGCTCAGCGCGGAAAGCAGCGGAGTGAGGGCGATCCACGCCCGACGGCGCAGATTCGCGCTTGGCAAACTGATCGCCGAGTTCATGCCCCGGCATCCTAGCTTCAAGCGCGGGGCGTGGCGAAACGACTCACGGGCCGACGCGCGCGGCCGCGGAATCGTCCGGCATCAATATGCCCGTGACGGTCACGAAGTCGCCGTTGGAGGTGAAGATCGTGGCGGTTCCGTTTTCGGTGTACGCGGTCGCGGTCGTTTCGAATTCCAGCGCGCCGGTCCCCGACTCCCCCGTCGCGCCGGAGTAGAAGATCGTGACGAGATTTCCGTCGGCCTGCCGGATGGCGCTGGTGGGCGCGTTGGTCGGCACGTTCAGAACACCGCCGGCGTAATAGCCGGCGGAGAGTACCTGATCGCCGAAGCCGCTTAACTCGATCAGTGAGATGCCCGCCGTCCCGGTTCCGGCGGCGATTCGATAGCTAAATAGATAGATGCCGCTGTCGAGCAGAACGATGCGCGAGCGGAATTCAGCGTCGATCTGGTTGGCGTCGGCGCCGACGGTAAAAGCGACGGTGCGATCCAGGAAGATGGTTCCTGGCGCCAGCGTGTCGGAGCGCAACGAGCTCAACGTTCCGCCGGGGGCCAACTCGGGATATACGAAGCTTGCCGGCACCGTCGTGCCGCCGGACGTGCTGCTGCCGCCGTCGACTCCGCTCGTGTCGCCGCCGGGGCTGGTGCCGCCGGCGATGCTTGTGGTGCTGGGACAGCCGCCCAGGAGCAACGCCCCGGACAACGCCAGACCAAACATCGCGGGTAGAGCGAATGCGTGGTGATTCGTCGCAACAAACCTGTACATTTCGAAATCTCCGCAACGAGGACCGCTTGGAATGCTTCGGCGTTTCGCGGGGGAATGTGCAGTAGCTCGTGGAATGAACGCGCGCCGAACGGGGCATATCACTCAGTGCAAAACCACGCAAGCTGATTTCGGACCTCGGTCATATTCCGAGCTGTCCTTAGGCAAGGGAGGTTCGAGAGTGGCCGATCAACGGCTCAGAAACGAGCGGTCCCGTGTGGGACTTGCGCTACGCCCGCGTGGATCGGCTTGGACCGGTTCGACCGGCCGGAGGCGTGAGCAGGTGGAGTGGCTGTGGCCGCGGCGCGACCGAAGAGGCGCTGCAAGACTTTGAAATGTATTCAGAACTCGCGCCGGAAGATTACCTGGGACACAACAACCGGGCTTTCGTCATGTTCCAAATGGAGCGTTACGAAGAAGCTGAAGCCGCGTGGCATCTGGCAACGGAATTTGAAGATGTAGA
>JBGAJB010000147.1:0-6474 GCA_044225155.1 Phycisphaerae bacterium
TACGCGTCGCCGGCGTACCCGCCGCCCGCCACGTCATCGTCGATATCAGCCTGCGTGTAAGGAATCGGGAATGCACTCGACACATAGTCCATCTTGTGCAGTGGATCCGGATGATCCGGGCACTGGAACTGCGGGGTGCGCCCGACGAGCTGATTCAGCTCCGTGGGCTGCGCAGGCCAAAGACTCGCGTCGATCCGGCCGTCATAGTTGCCGAAATATTTGAGAACCGACATCGAGTAGACCATCAATTCCTTGGCCGGACGACCACCGTCGTCCAGGATGCCGCCGATATTCCACCCCTTGTTATCGTCCGCGTAGAAGTGGCAGGCCTGTCCCTGAGTTCGCAAATTGTTGAGGCAGACAATCGTCCGGGCCTGCCGCCGCGCCTGGTTCAGCGAAGGCAGCAGAATGCTGATCAGTAGCGCGATAATTGCGACCACCACCAACAACTCGATCAGCGTAAAAGCCACCCGTACTTCGCTACGTGCCTTCATGGGTCCCTCGGACGAGCTCGACCAGGTTCCTCACGGAATCGCATCCGGAGGTACTTCAACGAGACGCGTTCCCCCGCACTTGTAGCAGGACGGCGGAGTCTTGCTGCCCGGATCCGACCGATTCGACGAGCGGATGACGGGAGTGACCGCCCCACACTTCGGATCGGCACACTTGGCCGCCCGGTATCCCTGCAACTGACCACACTTCGGACACTTGACCGGGGGGTCGCCGACTGTCGCCTTCCAGGCGTAGTGACAATTGGCACACGCCAGGGGCTGCAGATGCTCGACCGAGTCCCCGGGCTTGGGCTGCGACTTGAAGTAGTACGCCAGCCATGCTCCCGACCCGAGCAGAAGAACGATCGCAACGCTCAATTTTACTGTGCTAGACATGTTCCTCTAACATTTCTGCGGGTCGTAATATGCTCTATCGTACCCGCGCCAAGGTTCAAAACCAAACCATATTACGTCTTTTACGGACGATTCTTCGACTCCGCAAGGCCGCGCTTGCCCCGGCGGCGGTTGACCGTCAGAATTCGACTGGGAGTGTCCGGACACCTGGTGGGTCCCTCGGTCTTCAAAACCGCTGAAGCGGCGCACCCGCGCCGCTTGGTGGGTTCGATTCCCATCCACTCCCGATATTACATAAACTACACGATCAAAAACGCTTACGTTCACAATCGCAATGCAGAAATATCCTCCCGGCGCTCGAAGGCCGCCCGATGGAACTCACGCCCCTCGCGAGCATATTTCGCCTCAAAGTTCGTTCCCAGCCGAACGTGTTCCTCATGCGCCTCGACGCCGTAGCGGCTGTCCGCAAACCGGACCTCGCGCAGGGTCGGCTCTCCCTTGAGCAGCCGGGCGATTTGCTCGAAATACTCGCCATGGTCCGTCTGGACCGCGATCCGTCCGCCCGGAACCAAGCACTCCGCGGCGGCGGCCACAAACCCGGATTGGAACAGCCGGCGCTTCCGGTGCCGCATCTTCGGCCACGGATCGGGGTGGTAAACGTGCAAAACGTTCAACGAACCGCGCGGGCAATGCTGACGAATGAAGAGCGATGCGTCGGTTCGTACCATGCGCACATTCGACATCCGCCACCGCCGCATGCGGTCGGCCGCGTAACGAAAGATCTCGTTGCACCACTCGATGCCCAAGAAATTTCGTTCGGGAAGCGATTGTGCCCGGCGGAGCAGAAACGTCCCCTTGCCGGTTCCGATTTCCAACTCGACGGACCGATCGTTCCCGAATAATTCCGGCCACGTCACACCGGGCAACGCAGCCGGATCAACGATGATCGGAGGTTCGTCAATTGCCAACATCTTCAGGAATATAGCAGATCATCGCCTGAATCGCCGCAATGTTTCGGAGTAGACCGCGTGCCGAAGGAGCGCTAGCCGAAGCGACCGCGCTCGCGCGGCGCGCCCATGGTGAACAACGGCTGCTGAAGCTCCCGGATGTACCCCAGGGTTTGGAAATGCTCGAGCGCTTCGGCCACCGTGCGGAACACGCGTGTCGCCGCCTGTGTGATAAACGGCGACGGCTCCGCCGCCGGCCGCCAGACGACGTAGACCTCTTTGGTCGTCTCGTAGGCGTGGTGCAATTCGCGCTCCACGCCCGACGACAGCCCGGGTTTGCCGCTGGGAAGCTCCGGAATCAGGCTGACGATCATGTCGGACTGGTCGATCAGCTTGAAGTCGCGCGCATAGATCTGAGCATCGATGTCGCGGGCGACGCTCGACACATCCGCGACGTTGAACCGCACGCGCCGGCCGCTCACGTCCACTTCGATCTGCGATTCGCCGCGCTGCGTGGCCGCGCCGGCCTCGAAGAGGAGTCGTTTTTCGTCGAGATCGCCGGGGTCGAACGTGATGAAGTGCTCGGCGAGCGCGCGGCGGAAGGCATCGATTTCCGCCAGCGTGTCGGGCATGTCCATCACGTGCGTCATGGGAAATGACGGGTAAACCCGCTTCGTGTCCGGCTTGAAGATCAAGCGATAGAGCGACTCGATCGACGAATCCTCGATCCCGCGCGCGACGACGTAGTAGCAGCCGTGTCCGCGCACCGCGTTCGCGAGAATCTCGGTCGCAAGAATCTCCTCCTCGCGCCAGACCAGGATGTCCTTCAGCGTGTGCTGCAGATCGTGATCGCGCGACAGCCGCTCGTGAATGGCGTCGACGTTATCGACGAGCGTGATGTAGAGATCAGCGTCGAGCGCGGTCATCTGATCGTGATCAAACGCGGGAAACAAGCCGTGCTTCCAGCGGAACGCGGCATGCGTATTCACGATTGCCGTTTCGTGCTGGTCGATGTCGGCCAGAATGTCCTTCATCACGGCGCGACGGAGCGAATTCAGCCGAGCCAACGGCAGATCGAGAATGCGGCCGGGCCGCACGTCAGGCGCCTCGGCGTACATCCGATCGCCGACGTGAAAGAGCCCGACGGGTTGCTCGCGCGTCTTTGCCAGCGAAGCAACGCGCTCCAGGAACGGCTTTTTGTCGACGCCGACCTGCCCGGTCACGACGACGCGCCGCCCTTGGCCGCGCGGCCGAAATAGATTGCTGTGGTGTGCCTGTGTCATCTTCGCATTCCGCCCATGTTTCGCCGTGCCGATGATCGGCGATCGGGCGAGAATATTCAATAAGAGCGGAGGTTAGACACTATGCGGCTGACGATTTCGTAAGCCGCTCCAACTCATCCGCCAGGTTGCGGCGGGCGGACGCCTCACACGCGACGCGCATTCGTTCTGTGAAATAAATTGTTGGACGGCCGAGCATGCCTTTCAGGAAAGCGATGCGGCCGGCATCGAATTCCGCCTGGGAAACGTGCTGAAACTCAGCGCGAATCGCCGCCCCGTAACGGAAATACTGCTCCGGCGCCATCCCCAACCCCGCCAGGTCGACGTCAACGATCAGCGCTTCCTGCGGTGTGCTCGGCGGATCGACGTGGCGTGTCGCCAGGACGAGCTTTGCCATCTGATCGGCGATGGTCGCCCCTAGTTCCAGCCGCAGCGCCGCCTCTCGGGCGCGCTCCGCGCTGCGCGCCTCGTTATTCGTCGCGCCGGCCACGTAATCAGCGTCATGAAACCAGAGGGCGAATTCCACGGCGTCGGTCGCGGCCTGCGGCAATCCCTGCCGATCCAGAGTAGCCAGGCAATTCGCGACGTGCAGCAGATTGTGATAGGCGCGCGGCGCGGGCGAGCCGTAGGCTGCCTCCAATGCGTCGTACTCGGCATCGATCCGCTGAGGATCAGCCAACCGATTGAGCCGACGAACGAGGTGGCCCCAGCGCTGCCGCAAGCTGAGCCCCACGGCTCGCGCCTGGCGCACAAACTCCGTGCCGCACTCGGGACAGATGCCGTCCTGGGTGATCGCGCTCAGCTCGTAGCCGCACTCAGGGCAATAAGGACGGTTGGATGGCACGAGGAAGTTGACGACGTGCGACCCGCCCAGAAACAGGTAGATCGCGAAGGCGCAAATCAAGGACGAGGCGATGAGCTGGGGCCAACCAAACATGATGACCGATGAAGTTGCGCCAAAGGGCAAGAACGTCTGAGAGAAGAACTCAAACAACATCGCCACCAGCCAGGGGACCTGCGCAAGAATGAAAATCAAGCCGATCAGCCGAACTGCAAGGCGCACTGCGGTTTTGTGCTTCATCAGATTTTCCCCTTCCTAGCGCGGCTTTTCGTAGCGTGCCTGGAATCGGTCGGGCGGATATTTCGCGCGATTGCGCACCATTTTCTGTTGGATGGCGTCCGAGACGTCGATTTCCAGCACGTTGGCGAGCGCGAGCGCGAAGCAGAGCACATCCGCCAGTTCATCCCGGACCGCGTCGCGCAGTTTTCCATCCGCCAGCGCCGCGGTCAGCTCTTCGCTACGCGTCCATTGGAAGTGCTCCATCAGCTCGGCGGCCTCGATCGCGATCGCCATCGAGAGATTCTTTGGGTCGTGAAATTTCTGCCAGGCCCGCTCGGCCACGAACTCGGACACGACATCCCGCAGCGCGGCCACGGTCGTTGAGGAATCGCTCATGGCGGGATTGTCGTGAGGCCGCCCGCATCGGAAAAGCGCTGCGAGGATCAATCCGGGATCGATTTGATCGAGTCCCCGCCGCTTCCGGCCCAGCCGACCATTTTCGTAAAGGGTCAGTTTTACCGAGCCGCGTACGTAAGAAAGCGGGATGCCGGCAGACACTCCAGGGGGAATACGAATTCTGTGGTCCTCCGCTCTCACGGTCGCGGTTCAGTTCAAACGGAGCCGCTCTCGCCGTCCATTTCAGTTGACTTGCCTGTGCCAGCCGATAGAGTGAGGGTGGCAGGCGGTGTGCGTCTGCCGTGCGTCAGGAATTATGGCCGCTACACGAACAGTGTGAATACCCGGGTGACGGCGTTCGCCGTCGTCGGATGCGGCCTGCCCCTGATGCGTCTGGAGAAGTCTCCACTGCCCATGCAGTCCACCGCATCGCCGACGACCACGCCGCACCCATGAGGAACTTTTTCTCATGGTAAAGGTGCGTTTGCCCGATGGTGCCGTTCGCGAGCACCCCGACAATATCTCCGTCGGCGACATCATTGCCGCCATTGGCCCCGGCTTGGCGCGAAAAACCGTCGCCGCGCGCGTAAACGGACAGGTCGTCGACACCGCCCGCAAGCTGCCGGCCGGCGAATATGAGCTCGCCGCCCTGCTGCCGGACGATCCGGACGGTTTGACCGTCATTCGCCACTCGGCCGCCCACGTGATGGCCGAGGCGATCTGCTCGCTCTGGCCGGAAACGAAGCTGGTCTACGGTCCGCCGGTGGAGAATGGCTTCTACTACGACATCGATCTCGCTCACCCGCTGACGCCCGAGGACTTCGCGAAGATCGAAGCGAAGATGGCGGAGGTGGTGAAGGAAGACCGCCCGTTCACCCGCTACGAACTTCCGCGCGCGGAGGCGATGGCGAAGCTCCAGCGCGAAGGTAATGAGTACAAGGTCGATAACGCGGAGCGGGCCGAAGGCGACGCGCTGAGCTTTTACATCAACGGCACGCGCGACAGCGGCTGCTGGGAAGACCTTTGCCGCGGACCGCATGTGCCGAGCACCGGTCGTGTCGGCGCGTTCAAGATCACCCAGGTAGCCGGCGCGTATCACCACGGTGACGCGAGCAAAAAGGTCTTGCAGAGGGTCTATGGCACGGCGTGGCCCGACAAAAAGGCGCGCTGACGGCGTACCTGACGCAGCTCGAAGAAGCGAAAAAACGCGACCACCGAAAACTCGGCACGGAATTGGGACTGTTCGTCCTCGACCCGCTCGTGGGCTCGGGCTTGGTGCTCTGGAAGCCCAAGGGCGCGGTGCTGCGCTATACGCTCGAAACGATGATGCGCGGAGAACTGCTCGCGCGCGGTTATCAGCCGGTGTATTCGCCGCACATCGGCCGGCTGGAGCTGTACCGCACGAGCGGACACTTCCCGTATTACAAGGAATCGCAGTTCCCGCCGCTCTTCGACAGCGATCGGGCGCGGCTGTGCAACGAACTTTGGGAAGTCGCGAAGGCGTCCGGCTCGGACAAGGCTGTGGCGCGCGAGCTGGAAATCTTCGCCGAACTCGCGAAGTCGCACGGTGACATCCGCGATGCGGGCTATCCGGCTGAGCATCCGCAGGAGGAACGGCTGGCGCGCGTGCGCTCGTGGCTGGCAGTGGAAGACGGCTTCCTGCTGAAGCCGATGAACTGCCCGCACCACATTCGGCTCTACGACTCCGAGCCGCGCAGCTATCGCGATCTGCCGGTGCGGCTGGCCGAATTCGGCACGGTCTATCGCTACGAGAAATCGGGCGAGGTGCACGGCCTGACGCGCGTCCGCGGCTTTACGCAGGACGACGCACACATTTTCTGCACGGTCGGCCAATTGCAGCAGGAACTGATCGACTGCGTCGAGCTGACGCGCCAGATTCTGACCGTGCTGAAGCTCACCGACTTCCGCGTGCGGGTCGGCCTGCG
>JBGAJB010000147.1:6505-8447 GCA_044225155.1 Phycisphaerae bacterium
AAGCGGTTCGCCAGGCGGTCGCGGCCAGCGGCATGCCGAGCACCGAGGAGCGCGGTGAAGCGGCGTTTTACGGACCGAAGATCGATTTCGTTGTGAAGGATTGCATCGGGCGCGAATGGCAGCTTGGCACGGTGCAGGCGGATTTCAATCTGCCGGAGCGCTTCCAACTGAAATACATCGGCGACGACAATCGCGAGCATCGGCCCGTGATGGTCCACCGCGCGCCTTTCGGCAGCATGGAGCGCTTCGTCGGCATCCTGATCGAGCATTTCAGCGGAGCGTTTCCGCTCTGGCTGGCGCCGGTGCAGGTCGCCGTGTGCAGCGTGAGCGAAAAGTCCGAGGAATACGCCAAGTCGGTGCACGAGCTTTGCCGAGTCGCCGGACTGCGGTCTGAGCTGGATGCAAGCGGCGAGCGCATCGGAGCGAAAATTCGTAGCGCGGCGCTCATGAAGATTCCGTACATTCTGGTGATCGGTGAGCAGGAGATGAGCAGCGCGACCGTTAACGTACGGACGCGGGAAGGCGTGCAGATGGGCGTCTGCAAGCCGGCCGAGTTTATCGCGGCGTGCGCGGCGGAAATTGCGTCGCGCGGGGTAAAGTGATTCTCAGGGGCACTGGCACGGGAGATTGAATCAGCGGATGTCCAAACAAGCTCAAGCATCAGCCAATCTGCGTTGCAACGAACAGATCCGACTCTCTCCGGTTCGCGTGATCGGCGCGAACAACGAGCAGCTCGGCGTGCTCGACACCTTTAGCGCGATGCAGCTCGCGCGCGAGGCGGGCATGGACCTCGTCGAGGTCGCGCCGACGGAGCGCCCGCCGGTCTGCCGCATCATGGACTACGGAAAGTTCAAGTACGAACAAAAGAAACGCCAGAAAAAGCACCATGAGCAACAGCTCAAGGAGCTGCGGCTGCGCCCGAAGACCGACGAGCACGATCGTGAAATTCGCATCAACCAGGCCATTCGTTTCCTGGCCAAGGGCGACAAGGTGCAGTTCACGATGATGTTCCGCGGCCGCGAACGCGCCCATCGCGACGTGGCGATCGACGTCTTCCGCACCGTGCTGCAGAAGCTGGGCGACCTGGTGAAGCTGGAACGCCCGCCAAGCATGGACGGCCGCAACATGGTGGCACTGGTCAGCCCGAACAAGCCGGCGCTCGAGAAATACGTCGCCGAGCGGAAAGCGGCGGGCAAGGACATTCACGCCGAGCCGGATATTCCGGACGATCATGATGATGGTCACGACGACCATGACGAGGTCGAGGGCGGCGAGGAGTAGTCGGTTAGCGCCCCGAAGTGCCGTTTGACCTGCGCTTTGGAAGCGCCGCGAGCCGGCCGCGAATCGCGCTCAAAATCGCGTCTGGTTCACTCATGCGGCCGGGCCCGACGGCGCGGCAGGCTTGCCAGCCGGAATCGGGGCCGATCATCTCGATCCCGCTTTTTCGCAGAAACTCCACATTGCGCTGCGTCGCGGCGTGCTGCCACATGCGCGCGTTCATCGCCGGGGCGAGCAGCACCGGACAGGCCGCCCCCAGCAGCAGCGAACTCACCAGATCGTCGGCGATCCCGCCGGCGAGTTTCGCGATGGCATTCGCGGTAGCGGGCGCGACGACGATCAGCTCCGCGAGTTCACTCAGCTTCAGATGCTGAATGTCCCCGGATGGACTGCGCCACATGCTTGTGTGCACCGGCCGGCCGGAGAGGGCTTCGAAGGTCACCTTGCCGATGAAGCGCCGCGCGGCAGGGGTCATTGCCACCGTCGCGCCCGCGCCCGCTTGCACCAATCCGGAAACGAGCGCGGCCGTTTTGTAGGCCGCGATACCACCGCAAACGCAGACGAGAATCTCGCGCCCGTCGAGGGAGCCGGCTAGCGCTGTCGAGGTTTTCGAGGGCGATGAGGACTCGGTCTTAGAGGCGGAGCGCGTCATGAGTGAAATGAT
>JBGAJB010000148.1:0-8638 GCA_044225155.1 Phycisphaerae bacterium
GATCCGTATTACCGGCGTTGGGCGATTCGTCGGCTGGCGTGGGATCAGCGGAAACGCACGCTTCTTTTCGCCTACATCAATACCGTGTTCTGCATCGTCTTTCGCCCCGGATACACAGCGTGGCACTTGTCCATCCCGGATCGAATTGGCCGCGCCGTGCGCTGGACGATCGGGCACTTCCTGTTTCCGACAGCGCTGGTCATTGGATTGCTTGGCTGCTTATGGCTCCTCGCGCCCCTCCTCTCGAAAGCCCAACCTGTTTCGCCCATCGCTGGGAGCACGCCGGCAGACCTACAACCCGAAGTGACATTCGGCCGAGTCGCGCTCTGGTTGGCCACATTGCTTTTCACCTGGTGGCTCGCTGCGATTGTCTATCCGGTAATGATCGCCAGCGCCTTGAGCATGGCCACGCCGTGGATCCATCCGGCCGCGCGCCGCGGCATGATCAAATGGGCGCTCTATCTGGCCGTATTGCCGCCGATGCTGCTTCTCCTACTCGCCGGAACGTCGATTGCAGCCGAATTGCTCTGGCCACGGATCCCGATAGTGCCTATTCCGCTGGGTCCGTTCGTTTCCATTGCGTTCTATCGATACCCACAGTGGTTCTTGGCCGCGGTGCTCCTGATCTGGGGGCTTTGGTGGGCGATCGGCGTGGCCGCTCAGCCTTATCTGCGCCGACGAGGTTTTTTTGTATTCGTCGGCGCGTTCTGCGCATATCTGATGGTCTGCTGGCTGATCATGACGCTATTCGACCGGCGGGGATTTGAGGCGCTACTGGTATGACCCGTTTCCCTGCAACGAATATCGCGAAAACGCTCCTGGCGAGAACTGGCTCGCCCAGCGTTGCTTGCGATCATTCTCGCGGCTTGTGCGGGTGCATGGCGACTCGTGGAAGAGCCGGTCGTTTACGCAATCGCGCTCCATCGGTTCGACAGCTTTAACTCCCCGATGCTACTGCGCCGGGCAATTGCCTATCGCCATCCGTCGCTCGGGATCAAAGTGTATTCCGATCCGTATTTTTGGGGGTATCCCATGCCCTCATACAACTCCGAACGGACGAAAACGATCGTGCTCCGGCACAGCACCGCCTCGAGCGCTACGGAGCTTATGTGGGTCTACGATGAGCAACTTGATCCCATCGGCGCGTTCAATAACTCCATATCCGCCGCCTGGCCGCCGGATGATCGCGACGGCGATGGCGGGCTCGAGTTCATCGTGCAGGTGGATCAATCGAGCTTTGGTTCTCCCACCGACACCGTGTACGCCGTCTTTCGGCTTGGAAAGACCGCCAACAGCCTGATCGCAGTGCTGTCGTGGCCGACGAACGCCCTGCCGACGATTCCCCCTCAGCCCATGTGGACGAACAACGACCACGACAACCGGCACGAGCTCGAATGGATTAGCTACGGGCCGTGGACGGCTAGCGGACCGACGACCGTTTCGTCAATCCTGAAAATGCACTGGCTTTCGCCCGGTTGCATGGCCTTGGACGGCACGCCGCCCCCCGGAGCGAAGATCTGGCTCGCGAAGCAGCGCGACGAACTGCTCTTTCGTCAGGATGAGCCGCTCGCGGACGTGATCAAACGCGTGCACGCGGAATAAGCGACGACTCAGCGCTCGTCCTTGAACCGGGCCGCGACCGTGAGGGAGCGGGGGCTAATTAGAACGCTCTCCTTCATCCCCGCTTACTGAAGTTGCGCGGCTCGGATCGGAGTGAGAAGCACAGGAATTGATTTTGCTCGAAGTTCGCCGTGGGGCCTCGGTATCATTCGCGTTCATGCTCACGCATCCTCTTCGATCGATCGTGGTCTGCCTCGGCATTTTCATCACCTGCGCTGCGCCAGTTCCGCGGGCCCGCGCCACCGAATACAACGTCGGCGACAGCCAGGCGTTCACTTCGATCGGGGCTGTGCCGTGGGAATCACTGGCCGCCGGCGATGTGGTGCGCATTCACTGGCGCGCCGCCCCCTATCACGAGAAATGGGTCATCACAGCCCAGGGCACGGCAGCCGCGCCGATTGTCATTCAGGGCGTGCTCGGTCCGAATGGCGAGCGGCCGATCATTGACGGGGCGAACGCGACGACGCGGCAGCAACTCGACTACTGGTCCGAGGGGCGCGGCATCATCAAGGTCGGCGGATCGAGCATCCCGGCCGACGTCATCGCGCGCTATATCACGATCGAAAATCTCGAAATCCGCGGGGCGCGCAGCACAAACTCCTTCACCGACGACGGCGGCGCGACGCAGAGCTACGGCATCAACGGGGCCGCGATCTACCTGGAAAAAGGCGAGAACATCACGATCCGCAACTGTGAGATTCACGATTGCGGCAACGGGCTGTTCGTCTCTTCGAGCAACCAGGTGGTCTCGCGCGACATTCTGATCGACGGAAACTACATCTACGGCAACGGCAACGTCGGCAGCGCCTTTGAGCACAACACCTACACCGCCGCCCTGAATATCACCTACCAATACAACCGCTTCGGGCCGCTGCTCGCGGGAGCGAGCGGAAACGCGTTAAAGGATCGCTCGGCCGGCCTGGTCGTGCGCTACAACTGGATCGAAAGCGGCAACCGGCAGCTCGACCTGGTCGACGCCGAGGACAGCTCGATCCTGCGGGCCGCTCCGGAGTATCACCAGACGTACGTCTATGGAAATCTGCTGATCGAGCCGGACGGCGCGGGCAACAGCCAGATCACGCATTACGGCGGCGACAGCGGCGCGACCAACAACTACCGCAAGGGCACGCTCTTTTTCTACAACAACACGGTCGTCTCGACGCGGGCCACGACCACGACGCTCTTCCGCCTCTCGACCAACGGCGAAAGCTGCGACGCGCGCAACAACATCTTCTACGTTACGGCGGCCGGCAATCAGCTCGCGCTGGTCGAATCGGCCGGCGTGCTGAACCTGACGCACAACTGGTTCAAGCCGGGCTGGAAGACGACGCATGGCACCTTTACCGGCACGCTCAACGACGACGGCACGGCCATCACCGGTACGTCACCCGGCTTCGTGGACGAAGCCCGGCAGGACTTTCACCTTTCCAGCGGCTCGGCCGGGCGCGACGCGGGAACGGCGCTCAATCCGCTCGTGCTGCCGGCCAACGCGCTCGTCAGCGAATATGTGAAACATCAGAGCGGCCGGCCACGAGCGACGGACGCGACGCTCGACCTCGGCGCGTTTGAGTTCGTGAATTGCGCGGCTGACGTCGATCACAACGGCCAAGTGGACCTCTCCGATCTCGGCATCGTGCTGGCGGCCTTTGGCTGCACGACCGGCTGCGGCGCGGCGGATGCAGACGGCGACGGAGATGTGGACTTGTCGGATTTGGGGGTTGTGCTGGCGGCGTATGGCAACCCGTGCGGGTAGACCGCGGCCCCATCAGGGCGCAGAATGGAGCAGGCAGGCACCGCAGTGCAATCTGAATCTTCAATTTCGCTGAGCTACCGCCCGACCGGCTACTGCCCGCATTGCGGCTACCCAACCGACACGGGGCGCTGCACAGAATGCGGGCGCGAGGTAACCGCCGACAAGCTGCTCAAGGATGCGGGCGAATTTCAGCATCGGCGGCGCGCGAGGTGGAGTTCGGCCCTGCTATTGAGCATCTGCACGCTCATCTTGCTCAGCAACATCGTGGAAGCCATCCCCTGGATCCGACTGGTACCGACATCGATGCTCCTCGCGCAACTGGGCGCGGCCGCGAGTCCCGCGACGATCGAGCTCGCGCGGCGCTATGCGGCAGGCGGGCTCACGGAGGAGCAGACCGCGCAGTTGCTTGAGAAAGTCGTCTGGTGCAATAACGCGGGCGGCAAGCCCACCAATGTCGCCGGTGTTCCAATCCCGCTTGGAATCACATGGGGCAGCTGGGTTGCGCTGCCGGAAACGGGCGTGGCGGTACTTTCGGAAGTCTTCATGGATGACAAGCTGGTGCATTCCACGGACGAACCTGCGGGCTGGTTTGGTGGAAGGACGGACGAAGTTTCCGTAAACAGCGCTCTTTTGGCGCCGGCGCAGAAGCCGGGCGTTCACTCAGTAAAGTGGCGCGTAACGTTCATCGTCGCGCGACGCGATGCGGACGGGGACTTCGACGGCGAGCACCCGGTTCATACCTGGCAGCAAGACCTTACCGCCAGCCTCACGGTGGTTGACGCATCGGCAGAATCAATTGTGCGACGCATCCGGCCCCGGCAAGGAGGTGCGTCGGCATTGGCGAAACTTGAAATCCCCTGCCGCAAAGAAATCGGAGATGTTCCCGCCGGGACCATCGTTATCTATTCCAACGGCACGGACATTCCCATCGTCGGAAAACTGTTGATCCGCCCGGCAGCGCCGGGAGATTTCGTGGAGATCGGAGTGGTCGCATGTTACGCCCACGTCGTCGGTGCTCACCGATTCTCCGTCGGCGCGGACGGTTTGCCCGACGCCAAGCTGTACGATTTCAGAATCGTGCCGGATGCCACCGCGGCCTACCTCCGAGAAATCAATGAAGTATTGGACGCCATCATCAGTGCGTAACGTCTCGCTGGCAGGCCCGCGCGGCTTGCCCGCTGTTGAATCGACGAGCACAAAATCCGCGCTCTATGACCCAGCGGGAGTGCCGGACCCCGGTACGGAGGACGACTTGCCTTCCGGGTCGGAATTGCCCTGATACGACAACACCGGAGCGATTCAGACGCCACCGTGAATCGGCATTTCAACCAGCAGCCGCTCCACAGCCTCGGCTCAAATACACAACAGACCAAAGAACCAACGGCATTGCTGCAGCAAGGACGCACGTGTAGGCCGTCAACAAGCGGCGCGGACCAGCGCCGAGTGACCGGGCCCCAATACCCGAGACCACTCGGGCGCAGCGTGTGAAATAGAACGCAGCGCCGACGAAAGCTGCCGGACCCAGCACCCAGAAATCTGCATCGAACAGCAAAAAGCAGGTGGCGGCTAGCACGAGAGTAATCCCCGCTGCAGCCGCAACGCCCCAGGCGACCTGGGTTGTTGCATCGGTGAAGTGTGCGGCTCGATCCTCAAGCTGCGCGGTTTCTCGGAGAGCCGCGGGGTCGAACTCGCGACCGCATTCGGGGCAGCGCGAATCGGCTAAACCGCGCAGGTTGTAATCGCAATTCGGACATGGCAGGTCGTGATCAATCAACGGCTCACTTTCCACAGTCTACCATCCATTCTCTATGCCCGAATTCATCAGCGAACCACTGAAACCCATCCCCGGCACCGCGCGCACCGCCCCGATGGCGACCGGCGCGCCGGGGTTGCCGGTCGGGTTTACGTGGCGCGGGCAGACTTTGACGATCACGGCCGTGCTGGCGGAGTGGAAGCAGAGTTCGCCCGAGGGCGGGCGGGCCGGGAACGAGGTGTATTTGCGGCGGCACTGCTATCGGCTGCGGATGTCGGACGGCGCGATCTGGGAAGTCTATTTCACGCGGCAGACGCTGCGGGGCGGATCGCCTCGGCGGCGCTGGTTCCTCTACGCGTGCACGCCGTTCGAGCTGGGCTCGGGGCCGACGTGAAACGTCGCGCCGCAGCCGGGGCGGCCGCAGCGCACCGTCAGCGTAGGGACGGCCGCGAATTCGGAGGGGTCGGTGTTCTGCACGCCGATCAGCGTGGGAATGATGGCCTGCGCGGCGTGCACGCAGACGCCGGCCGGCATCTCGGCCCCGATGGAGAGCGAACTCGCGCCGAGGCCGCGCGCGGGGCAGGCGGTGCCCGGCGCTTTCGCGCTGGACACGCGCACGCGCGGACAATTTCCGGGCGGTGATGCGAACGCATCAAGCTTTGCCTGGCCCGCAGATTTTCCAGAACCGGCGTCAAACTTTGCGTGGCCCGCTTCAGATATTGGTTGGTCGGAATTTGCCGGGCCCGCATCGGGCCTTGCTTTGCCGCGCGTCGGCGATGCGGCGCGGCCGGCGGGAGCATCGTCCGCGGAGGCGTCTGTCGGTGTTGCGGCGGATGTTCCGTCGCCGGGCGCCGAGCGCGGCGCGTCACGCTTTTCGGGCGGCGCGTCGCTCGAAGCGTCGACGTCGAAGATGACCACATCCTTCTTCTCGTCCATCGCGATATTGGCGAGTTCGTCGGCGCGGCGATTCTCGGCGCGCGGAATGTGGCGAAATTGCCACGCGCCGACGCGCAGCAGCAGCCGCTGCACCTGACCGAAGAGCCGGGCGAGGGCCGGACTTTTCACCTGGTATTGGCCGGTGACCTGTCGCACCAGCAATTCGCTGTCGCTGCGAAAGGCGACGCTGTCGGGCGGCATTTTTGAGAGGCGCTCGAGCGCGCGGATGACGGCGTAATACTCAGCCGCGTTATTCGTCTGCGTGCCGAGATAGTAGGCACCTTCGTGGACGAGCAGGCCGGCGTCGGTCTGGATCACGACGCCCGCTCCGGCCGGGCCGGGATTGCCGCGTGAACCGCCGTCGATGTGGATCACCAGCCCCACGCGAAAGGCCTAGCTGCTCGCCAGGAAGAGAATGCGGCCGCAGCTCTTGCAGACGCTGACTTCGTCGCGGACGCGCAGGGCGTTCACCACGTCGGGGCGCAGGCCGATGTGGCAGCCGTTGCAGACGAATTCGTCGCGCCGCGGGTTGGGCTGACCGACTTCGGCCATCACTTCGCCTTCGTAGCGCTCTGAAAGGCGCTCGAAGAGCTTGATCGTGTCGGCGTCGAGGGCGGCGGCAGCCCGCTTGCGCTGCTCGGCGAGGCGGTTCATGCGATCGGCGAGCGTCTTACGCATTTGGTCGAGGTCGGCCTGGAGCTCGGTCACCCGCTGCTGCTCGGCCTGCTCGGTGGTCTGAAGCTGGGTCAGGGCGGCCTTGCGGCTCTCGACGCCCTCAAGCAGTTCCATGGCGCGCGTTTCGAGGCGCGTCACGTCCGCCTTTTCGTTGTTCATCTGTTGCAGGATGGCGGCGTATTCCTTGTTCGTCTTTACGCTATTGAGGGCCTCGCGCAGTTTGCTGATGTGCGAGGTGCGGCCCTTCACGTCGACGTCGATCTCGTTGAAGTCGGCCTGCGAGCGGCGGATTTCCTCCTGCTGCTGCTTGACGGCCGCCTTCGCGGATTCGAGTTTCTTGCTTTGGGCGACGACGAGGCGCTCTTTGCGTTCGAGCTGGCGCCTGATATCAACGATTTGAAGTTCGATGTCCTGTAACTCGTGCAGCGACTGAAGCCTTGCTCCCATGCGGTCCACCCCGACGACTTTTGTACGACAGCGTGAACATATAATCATCGCCGAAATTTCGACCGTCCGCAAGCCGGGCGGGCGTCGTCGATATTGATGCGGTGCGGTGTTTTCGGATTTGCGCCCGCGTGCAACCGAGGTGGGGCTTGGGAGGTATTTTGGAAGTGCCCGCGAAAATGGTTTTGAGAACCGCCCTGCCGGCGGTATTCGGTACTTTGCTGGTTCTGATTATTCCGGCTGTCGCACGCGGCGACGACAACGAAGCCCGCGAGCGGCGGCGCACGCCGATCGTGCGCGTCGTCGAGCAGTGCCGCGACGCAGTCGTCAACATCAGCACGACGCAGGTGGTGCGCGTGCCGCGGCCGGTGTCGATCTTCCAGGAATTCATGGACGGCGATAGCACCCCGTACGTGGAGCGGCGCGCGAGCAGCATCGGCTCGGGGTTCATCGTGCACGAGAGCGGCTACGTCGTGACCAATGCGCACGTCGTGCAGCGCGCGTCTGACGTTAAAGTGGTTTTCTCCGACGAACACAGTGAATCGGCGCACATTGTCGCCGTCGATGTCGAGCATGATCTGGCCGTCCTGAAGATCGACTCCTCGCAGACCTTTCCGGCCATCACGCTGGGACACAGCGATGATCTCATGATTGGCGAGACGGTCGTCGCGATCGGGAATCCGTTCGGCCTGCAACACACCGTGACGAGCGGCATCGTCAGCGCGCTCAATCGCCGGCTCGCCTTCAGCCGCGAGGTGGTTTACACCGGCCTGATCCAGACGGACGCGGCCATCAATCCGGGTAATTCGGGCGGTCCGCTGCTGAATATCAACGGCGAAGTGATCGGCGTGAATAGCGCCATTCGCGGCGACGCGCAGAACGTCTGCTTCGCGATCCCGGTTGATCGCGTGTGGGAATTGCTGCCGCAGATGCTCGACATCGAGCGTCAGGAGCGCGTGCGCTTCGGACTAGAGGTGAAGGGGCGCGCGGCCGAAGTGACGGCAGTTCGTGACGATTCACCCGCAGAAAAGGCGGGACTGCGCCGCGGCGATCGCATCACGGAGATTGACGGGCGGCCGCTGCGAAACGGCATCGATTACTACGTTCGGCTGCGTGGGCATCACCCGGGCGAGCCGGTGAAGGTGAAATATGAGCGCGGCGGCCGTTCCGAAAGCGCCACAATAAAGCTGGAATCCATCCCAATTCCGGATGGCCGCAAACTCGCGGAAGAGCGGCTCGGGATGGTGATCGGGGATATTCCGAGTTCGCTGCGACAGCGCTTCGATCTGCCCGAGTCGTTCGGCCTGATGATCTCCGGCGTCGCGCGCGGTGGGCCGGCAGATCAGGCGGAACTTTCGACCGGCGATGTGCTGACCCGAATTGGTCGCATGCCCGTGACCAACCTGAGCGACCTCGGCCTGGCGCTGGAGAGTGTCAATCGCGGCGAGCAGGTGTTG
>JBGAJB010000149.1:0-8309 GCA_044225155.1 Phycisphaerae bacterium
CATCGCGTCGCTGGCGGCGACCGAGTTCGGAATCATCACCTGCATGTACACGGCCCAGAACGGCTACAAGTACGGCTTCGCCGGCGCGACGCCGGGCCTGGTGCAGGCGCTGGTGATGTTCGTCATCGGCGTGACCGGCTTCTGCATCAAGCCGCTGCGCGACTCCGGCGTCATCACGATTCCCGAGCTCTTTGAGAAACGCTTCGGGCCGAACATCCGCTGGCTGGCGGGCGTCGTCATCGCGCTCGGCGGGCTGCTGAACATGGGTGTGTTTCTCCGCGTGGGCGGCGAGTTTCTCGTGATCGTCGTCGGCTTTGACCCGCGCTATCTCGAAATCACGATGACCGCCCTGCTGGTCGCGGTGGCGCTCTACACCGTGCTCGGCGGGATGCTCTCCGTGCTGGTGACGGACTTCCTGCAATTCGTCGTCATGAGCGCCGGCCTGCTGGTCGTTTCGTATCTCGCGCTGTGGCACATCGGCTGGGATAAGCTGGTCTCGACCGTTCAAACCAAGTACGGCGCCGGCGGCTTCAACCCGCTGGCGAATCCCGAACTTGGCTGGTCGTTCGTCGCCTTCCAACTATTGATCCAAACGGCCGCGACGCTCACCTGGCAGGCGGTCACGGCGCGGCTGCTGGCGGCGAAAGACTCGAAGACGGGGCGCAAGGTTTTCGCGGGCACGGCCTTCTTTTTCTTTTGCCGCTTCGCGATTCCGGGCCTCTGGGGGATCGCGGCGCTGGCGACGCTCACCAGCGCTTCCTTTGAGCATTTGACCCCCAAAATGCAGGCCGAACCGTCGCTCTACGCCATGCCGGTCTTCGTCGCGCAATTCGTCCCGGTCGGCGTGATGGGGCTGATGGTGGCCGCGATGCTGGCGGCGGACATGTCGACCGATTCGTCCTACATGCTCAGTTGGGCCAGCGTGATCTACAACGACATCCTGGCGCCCTGGCGGCGCAGACGCACGATCAGCGAAGCCCGCGGGCTGCTGATCAACCGCTTCATCGTCGCCGCGATCGGCATCTACCTGCTCTTCTTCGGGCTCTGGTACGAGCTGCAGGGCGATCTATGGACGTACTGCACGCTGACCGGCTCGATCTACCTGGCCAGCATGTCGGTGCTGCTCGTCTCCTGCTGCTACTGGAAGGGCGCGAATAGCTGGGGCGCGGCCGGCGCGATCATTTGCGGGGCACTGTTTCCGATCGGATATCTCGTCATGCAAAAGGTTGACGCGACCAAAGAGCTGGCGGAACGGATCGGCCCCAACTACGCCGGCATCGCGGCCTACGTCGCGGCCGGCCTGGCGATGGTGCTCGGTTCGGCGCTCAAGCCGCGACAAACCGCGTAGGGAGGCAGGCCATGGCGCAGTGGATTTGGGCGATTCTGATCGGGGCGTGCCTGGTCTGGTACTCGACGATCACGATCTACGTCGCGATTCGCGGGGCGCTGGACATCAAGAACATGCTGCGAAACCTGAAGCGCGAACAGGACGCGTAGCAGCCGCGTTGCGATTACTTCCCCGGCGGAACCGCCTGCAGCGCCGGAGAAACCAGATCGCGCCGCTTGTAGATGAACACGTTCTCGCCGGGAATGTCGACCACCCGCACGTACGTCTTGTCCAGCCACGTTCCGATGAACTTGCCGATCCAGTCGGTCGGTCGCTCCGGCGGCGGGTCAACGCACCAGCCGTAGTCCTCGGCCGAGATGACGAACACCGCCGGCGGCCGCTTCGAGAGCGCGTCGTACAACTCTTGCCGGATGAACTCGGCGTAGTCACCGACGTGGCCGATTTTTTCCGTCGTGAAGAAGCGACACGCGTTGCGGCGCTCGGCGTAGAGATAAACGCCCGGGAAATAGCCCCAGCATTGAATCTGCTCGTCGGGCTTCGAGATGCGCTTCACTTCGTCGGCGATAAATTCGCTCGAGGCGCGGTTGTAATCCAGGTGGCGTTCGTCGCGCGTCTCGACCGTCGCCCACTCGGCCGTCTGCGGATCGCGGCGCATCGCGATTTCGTGTTCGACTTTGCCGAAACGCTCCCACCAGATGCGCGAGACGCCCTCGACCAGATAAGTGCCGGCCGTCATCGCGAAGTACCCCATCGCGACGAACGCGCCCACCACCCAGCCGCGCTGCGCGAAGCGCTTCACGAGCCCGATTTCCGTCTTGATGACGTTCAACAGGTGGCCGCAGATCAGGAGCATCGGCGGCAGCGTGGGGATCAGGTAGTGGCGAAAGTGATGCGGACTGACGACCGCGCCGTAAAACGCGGCGATATACCAGATCGAAAAGAGCAGCAGGCTGCGCGGGGCGGCCGGCTGAAACGCCTCGATCGGCCCCGCCACCTCCGGCGGGCGAAAGTGCGGCCGCAAGCGCCAGACAATGCCGTGAATCCACGACGCGATCAGCATGAGCAGCGGCAGCAGCAGGAAATAGCTCGTGTCGTTCAGCAGCATGCGGCGATTCGCTTCGGTTTGCGTGAAGCTGCTGTTGCCGCGCGCGAAATAGCCGCGATTGAAGTCGAAGGTCGCGAACAGTGCGGCGTAGAGCGCGCCTTGCGACGCAAGGGCCGCCGCCGCCACGCCGATGGTGCAGGCCGCGCCGAACGTCAGCAGCAGGCAGCGGCGCACGCCGTCGCGGATCGGCAGATCGCCGGCCGCGACCAGCACGATCGTGTGCAGCCCCATCGCGCCCCAGGCCACCAGCCCCACCTGCTTGAAGAGAAACGACCCGCCGCAGAACACGCCGGCCAACCACCATTTCCAGTTGCGATCGCGGCGGTGGGCGCGCACGTAGAGCGCCATCGCGGCCAGATCGCAGGCGACCAGGTACGTCTCCGTCCGATTCGTCGCACCTTGGAGATACGTATGCGTGAAATAGAAGCTGCCCAGCATCGTCAGCAGCGCGGCTGTCCCCGGAAAATAGAGCGAAGCCGCGATGACGTAGAAGAGAATGTGCGCCGCGACGACGGCTAGTGCGCAGAGCGCGATCACACCGGCATAAGACCCGGTCAGCGCAAACCCAAGCGCGTTCATCCAGTAGACGCCGGGCGGCTTGTTATCCCAGACATCGAGATAGACCGTGCCGCCGTGCGTCAGTCGCCAGCCGAAAAAACCGAACATCTGGTCGTCAACGACATCGAGCCGCCAGTGGGCCGCGAACTGCGAGAGCACGATCAGCGCGGCGCAGACGACGATCATGACGCCGTGCAGCACGCGCTCCGGATCGTCGTGACGCTGCGGGATGAGGCTGGGAACCGGCCGGCTGACGCTCATGGGCGGGCATGATACCGACGGCGGCGCAGGCTCGCGCCGCGCTCTTGGCGCGGAACGAGCACAACTCAACCGGAAGCGATCTTGAGCGGGAATCCGGCGGACGCGCCTAGCGCGGGCCGGGTTCCTGGCCGCTGATGAACTCGTCGATCTGTTGCCGCAACTTGCCGGGCGGGCCGAAGCTGTAGCCCGCGGCCGCGATGCGGTGTTCCTGGCGGTCGAGCAGCCGGATGGCGCAGCAATCGCGGCATTGGGGCAACGCCCAGTCGATGCCGTAGAGATGCGACCGCACCTGCCCCTCGTCGCGCAGGCCCGGCGTCGTGTTGTTTAGCGTGACGAACGCCACGTCCTTACCGGCGAAATCACGCTCCAACTCATCGAATTGCGATTGGAGGCCGGGGCAGTATGGGCAGTTGTCGAGCTTGCTGCGTACCACGACGTAGCGCGGCAACGCGGGCGCGGTGGCCGCGCGAGTCGGATCGCTTGTAGAAGCGCCCGCGCGTCGCGGCAGGTCAGCCTGTGCGGCCCGAATCGCGGCTGCCTCTTGCTCGGCGCGTTTGGCGTCCGACTCGGCTCCCTGCCACATCGACAATGACCAGGCATTCAGCGCGATCAGCACGGCCGCCGCGAGCGCGCCGAGCGGACCCAGCCGGCCGAGAAGCCCCGATGTCTTGGCCGGGCGCGCCTCCGCCTGCGCGAGCGAGGCCAGTTCCGCGAGCTTCCCGGCCGGCAGGTCCTGGCCCGCGTAGTGGTCATGCACGTGTTGTCGCAGGCTCTTGAGACTCACGATGCACGTTTCTCCGCAGGCGTCAATTCCTGCCGCAAACGCAGGCGCACGCGGTGCAGCACGCTCATGACGGTGCCACGCGGCCATTCGAGTAAATCGGCGATTTGCTGAGTCGTCCATTCCGACACGCACGAGAGAAATAGCACAGCCCGTTCTTCGGGCAGCAGCCGCGACAACGCACTCGCCAGTTCTGCATTCTCAACGTCGACAAGGATCTCATCGGACGCCTCGTCGTCACGGCCGCGCACTTCCGCGGGCAGCGCCTCGAAATGCACGCGGCGCTCGCGGCGGAACAGGTCGATGAAACGGGTATGCACGGCCTTCAGCAGATAGGCGCGCTCGAAGGGCGCCCGCGCAGCCAGCAGCCGCAGCCAGGCATCGTGAACGAGATCCTCGGCGCGGGTCGGATCGTGCGTCAAGGAGAGCGCGAACCGATACCCGTGCTGGAGCAGTTCATCCACGTGGCGAGGCCCAGCGGGCATTCTCAGACCTTCGGTGCGACCGCAGTCATCGAAACCGACGTACGGGGAAAAATGGTAATGCAAAAATCCTGCTACCATTCCGGCCATGCGGATTCGGGAGCTGCTTTCCACCGGGCGGCCGTGCATCTCGTTCGAGTTTTTCCCTCCCAAGGACGCGGATGCCCTCGGGCGTCTGCGCGAATCGCTCGAGTCTCTGCGGGATTTGCGCCCGACCTTTGTCTCGGTGACGTACGGCGCGGGCGGCAGCACGCGGCGGCAGACCGTCGATCTCGTCACGCAGATTCGGCGTGATTACGGGTTGGAGGCGATGGCACATGTAACGTGCGTCGGCTCCAGCCGCGAGGATGTGCAGTCGGTGCTCTGGCGCTTGCAGGACGCGGGCATCGAAAATGTCCTCGCGCTCCGCGGCGACGCGCCGGCCGGCGCCGGGCCTTTCACACCGCATCCCGAGGGTTTCGCGCATGCAAGCGAGCTGGCGGAGTTCGCGCGGCGCAATTTCAAGTTCTGCCTGGCGGGCGCGTGCTATCCCGAAAAGCACGTCGAGGCCGCCAGCGCGGATAGCGATCTGGAACACTTGCAGCGCAAGGTGGAGGCCGGCTGCGAATTCCTGATTTCGCAGCTCTTCTTCGATAACCAGCGCTATTTCGATTTCGTCGGGCGCGCGCGGGCGCTCGGCATCGGCGTCCCGATTCTGCCCGGCATTATGCCGATCACGAACGTGGCGCAGGTCGAGCGATTCACAAAAATGTGCGGTGCGACGATTCCGCCGGCGCTGCTGACCGAGCTGCGCCGCTTGCAGGACGATCCGCATGCCGTGCTGTCGCTCGGCGTGGCGCACGCGACGGCGCAGTGCCTGGAGCTGCTGCAGCGCGGCGCGCCCGGCATTCACTTTTACACCCTGAACAAGTCGCCCGCGACGCGCACGATCCTGAAGGCGATCCAGACCGTCTATCCGCCCGCCAACACGCCCGCCGGTTGGAAATAGCGGAGTCGCGCTGCGCCTCCTCGGCCGAAATCGCAGCCTGCGCCGCCGTCGCTATCATTCGCCCGGATGAGCCACGATCCGCACGAAAAACGCATGACGATCGGCGAGCATCTTGATGAGCTGCGCGTCTGCGTCATTCGCGCGCTGGCCGCCCTCGTCATCAGCAGCCTGATCTGCATCTGGCCGGCCGGAAGCATTCTGAAATTCATCGCGCGCCCCGCGCTGATCGTGCTGCACGACGCCGGGTATGAGACCACCTTTCTCGCTACCGGACCGGCCGAAGGCTTGATCATCTTCATCAAGACGGTCGTGATCGCGGGAGTGACGATCTCCGGTCCCTACATTCTGTATCAGCTCTGGACCTTTATCGCGGCCGGGCTTTATCCGGGCGAGAAGCGCTGGGTGGTGAAGCTGTTGCCGCCGAGCGTCGGGCTGTTCCTGGCGGGCGTGGCATTCATGTACACGCTCATCCTGCCGCTCAGCATGAAATTTCTCGTGGGCGTCAACGCCTGGTTTCCGATGCCGAGCCTGAACCCGAGCGCGTTCGATCGCTTGCTGCTCAACATCCACACGCCCGCGGCCGCTTCGCAGCCCGCGTCGGCCCCCTCGTTTAAATTGCAGGAAGTCAACTTGGATCCCGCGTCGACCAATCCGGGCGATGTCTGGATCAACGTTCCCGAGCGGCAACTGAAAATTCGCGGCGATGAAGACACATACCTCGTGCCGCTCCAGCGTGAGGGGCACCAATCGCTGATCGCGCCGCATTTTCGCATCAACGAGTATCTGTCGTTCGTGCTCGGTCTGACGCTCGCATTCGGCGCTGCATTCCAGATGCCCCTGGTCGTGATCTTCCTCGCGCGCACCAACATTGCGCCGGTGCAGACGCTGCGGAGCTACCGCAAGTTCGTGATTCTCGCGATCGTCGTAATCGCCGGCTTCATCGCGCCGCCGGATCTACTCAGCCACTTGCTGCTCTCGGGGCCGATGATTCTGCTCTTCGAGATCGGGTTGCTCATCGCGGCACGAACATCTAAACCGAGCACGCAGAGGGCATAGCGAAGAACGGAGAGCAAAGTAGGAGACCGCGAGCCTCGCTGACCGGCCGGGCTATCCCAGCGCCCGATGCCAAAGCTCGGCCAGCACGCGCACGCCGCAATGCTCAAAATCCGCCAGCATGAAAATGATCACGGTTTGAAAATTCATCGTCCACAGCCAGCCCAGCACGCGTGCCACCGCACTTGGGTGATCACTCGGCGCGAGCGCAGTGTTGCGCGCGTAGTGCTCGATCGTGAGCATGAGCGCCTGCGCCGCGCCCCACACAACGAGCGACCAGGCCGCGCCGTGCCAAACGCCGATGTAGAGAAAGACGCCCGCGTAGGCGAGCGGCGGAAAGAAGCGGCTGCCGCCCAGCGGGATGTAGATGTTGTCGCGCGCCCATGCGCCGAGCGTGATGTGCCAGCGCCGCCAGAAATCGCGCGTGGAGGTCGCATGGGGCAGGTGATCAAAATTGTCCTCGACCGGCAGGCCGAGCCCCAGCCCGGCCGCGGCCGCGAATTCGTTGTACGTCCACAGAAACAGGTAGATTTGGATGGGGATGAGATAGATCGCCGTGAGCAGTTGGCCGGTCGTGTACGCGCTGGGCGTGCTGAAGAAATCCGGCGCGCCCGGGGCGACGTGCGGCGTTAGCAGCGCAACGGCGCCGAGACCGAGGATGCCGAGCAAGCCCAACCCCAGTCGGCGCCGTAGGGGAGCCCAATCCTTCACCGGTCCCGGCTTCCACGCGGCCAGCTGCGCGACAAAGCGATCGTGCCGCAGCATTGGGCCGAGTCGCTGGCACGGCGCGTACCAGAGCCATGCGAGCGTATCCCCCAATCGCAGCGGCTCCTGCGGCGCCCGCGCCCAACGCGTCGCCCAGTCGATCATCCGCAGCATCAGGTAGGCAAAGCCGAGGCTGTGCAGCACCGCCAGGCGCGACGGTTCCAGCATGCCGTAAAAACGCCAGCGCGGCTGCCACCAGAACGGCAGCGCCAGCAGATGCAGTCCGATCCAGACCAGCGCGATCATGAGTGTGGCCGACAGCACGCCGCGCCGGCGCAACGTGTGCAGCCCGATGATCCAAAGCAGCGCGACGGCGAGCCACGCGCTCAACCCAAGCAACGACGGCAAGCCGGCCGTCAGCGCCACCCAGATCATGCAGGAGATGACGATCGCACGGCGCGGCCAGCGCTTCGCCGCTGCGAGCACGAACGGGACATAGAGCAGGAAAGCCGCAACGCCCATCGGGCCGCCCAGCACTTCCCAAATCGTCAGCGGGACAGCCGAAGTGGCGGGATTGAAGAGCGGCTGCGGCGGCGGAATCTCGATCAAGGCAGAACGGTCACCTTCGACTTGCCCGCCATCAACATGCCGAACACGACCTTCACATCGTCATTCCGCATGCGGATGCAGCCGAGCGACTCGGCCTTGCCGACCGATTCCGGCTTGTTCGTGCCGTGAATTCCGAAGCTCTGCTTGCCGACCGCGTCGCCCTCGAGGCCTTCGAGCGCCAGCCAGTAGCCGCCCAGCGGATAGTCGGGATCGCCCGGGTAGATCACTTTCTTGTTCGAATCGGAGGCGGGCGGGTAATACGGAGGATCCCGCAGCTTTTGTGAAATCTGCCAGACGCCGCGCGGCGTGCCGTTCGCGCCGAGTCCGACCGGATAGCTGCGTACGTATACGTCCTGCAGATAGAGGTCCATCCGGAATTCGCCGCTGGAAATGCGCGCCTGGAACGGTCCGTGCGGAAC
>JBGAJB010000150.1:0-8272 GCA_044225155.1 Phycisphaerae bacterium
CTTTGCCCGCCGGCTCGACGTGGTGGCCTGGAAGATGCGGGAGGCGGTCTGATGGCCGAAGCGGCCGATTTTCCATCAATCGGCATTCGCCGGCTCGTGCTGCGGACAGCCTGCCCTTTACCGGAGATGCGGGACTTCTATGCAAACGTGCTCGGATTAAGCACCAATTTGAACTTCGCCGCCGCTCCCGCCGCCGACCCGGTGTCGCTCGCGATTCAGGCCGGAACGACGACGATTGAATTCCTACCCGTCGCCGCCGAAAGGCCGATCTATCACTTTGCCTTCAACATTCCGGAGAATCTGCTCGCGGCCGCACGCCGCTGGCTCCATTCGCGCGTCGCACTCACGCCGACTTCCGACGGCGAAATCGAGCACGCCTTCCCGCGCTGGAACGCGCACGCCCTCTATTTCGACGACCCGGCCGGCAACATCCTCGAATTCATCGCTCGTCACGACCTCACGAACGCCAGGTCCGACGATGTTTTTTCGGCGCGCGACATCCTCTACGCCAGCGAAATCGGCATCGTCGTCGACGACGTGCCCGCGGCCGTTGGCGAGATGGGCGCGACGCTGGGCCTCGTCCCTTTCCGCGGCCTCCGGTCGGAGGATTTCACCGCCGTCGGCAGCGACGATCAGCTCCTGATCCTGGTCCGGCGCGGCCGCCCCTGGCACGCCGGCGATGGGCGAATCGCGGACGTGTTTCCCACGCAGGTCGAGTTGAGCGGCGCGGGACCGCCGCGCCGCTTCGGGCCGCGGGAAATGCCTTACGAAGTAAGTCGATAAGGCGACCCGCTCAGGTCGGCCTGCGTTGTGTAACCCGGCGATCGGCTCGATCTCTACACCGACGGATTGACCGAAACGCGTAATGCCGGCGGCGAGATGCTCGGGCCCGGCGGCATCCTCGGCGTGCTGCGCTCGCAGCACTTTGCGATGCTGACCGAGAGCATCCATGCGCTCGGCGCGGCCGCCGAAGCGTGGCACGGGAAACCCTTCGAAGACGACATTGCGATTCTGGCGCTCGAGATGACCTGTCAGCCCGCGGCGCAAATCCCGCCCCTATTCACCGCCCGGCGCTAGCAGCGCGACCAGCATGATGATCCAGACCGCATCCAGGAAATGCCAGTAGGCAGCGCAGTAGCGCACGCCGGCGTAGCGCCGCGGCGTGTAGCGCCGCTGCTCGGCGTTGCGCGTCACGATCAGCAGCGGCACTACTCCGCCGATCACGTGCGCCGCGTGGATCACCATGAAGACCTGAAACATGCCGACCAGCCGCCACGAGTTCGCGGCCCGGTAGTCGCCCACGAAAAGCTGCCAGCAGATCGCCTGGTTCAGCACAAACGCGGCCAACAGCCCCAGCGCCAACAACAGCCACCGCACCAGGCCGCGACTGCGCCCGGCGCGAATCGCGCCGGTCCCGGCGTGCAGCGCCCCGCTGAGCAGCAGCAGGATCAGCGTGCTCAGCCACATCAGGCGCGGCAAGGGCGGTGAGTCCGGCGGAGGCCAGGTCGGGGCCTCATTTCGCAGAATGATGAGGTACACCAGCAGCGGCGCAAAAAAGAGAGTCAGCGCCGCCAGGAGCAGGAACATGCCGTAGCCGGCGATTGAAAACGAGCGGAACGGATCAATGCGATCGCCGCTGCTGCCGGTCGGACCGTCGTCACGCGGATAACGGGATGAGGACTGAAGCCAGAGAAACATACAACCGCCACGCGGAGACCGGAAAAACGCGGGCTAGCGCGCCGGCAACACGAACGCCGACGCACC
This sequence comes from Phycisphaerae bacterium, assembly GCA_044225155.1. GTDB lineage: Bacteria > Planctomycetota > Phycisphaerae > UBA1845 > Fen-1342 > CAYMBL01. The sequence continues at coordinate 1,765 of JBGAJB010000150.1, forward strand.
GCGCTGGGTTCCGCTCACGCCGCGAACCCCGGCTACGGGGCCCGCTGCTGGGCGGCCTCCATCTTGGGAGCATATTCCTTCGAAATCGGCGGGATGATTTCGGATTTGTAGGCCACCGAATCTGTCAGCGAGAACGAGATAAACAGGAACGCGAACAAAAGCGACGAAACGAGCACCACGACGTTGAACGGCCGGTCCCAGCGCATGTGCATGAAAAACAGGATGACGAGGGCGGCCTTTACCGTGGCGATGCCCATCGCGAGGAGCAGATTCACGCGTGGAATGTCCACGTGATAGCGCACCCAGACCGTAGCCCAGGTCAGGATCAGCAGCGCCACCGCGGTGGCCGCCAGAATCGTCCAGGGAACTTCATGCCCGACGGTCGGATGCCGGCCGGTTGCATGGCTGTCGTGTGCGGACATTCGTCGCTTCCTCGCTTCAGCACGCCGCCCGGCGGCGTGCGGGTCACTCGCTCGTTAGTGAATCAGGTAGAACATCGGGAACAGGTAAATCCAGACCAGATCGACCAGGTGCCAATACAAGCCGCCCAGATCGATCGGCGTGTAGTAACCGCTGTGATAGCGCCCCTTGATCGCGCCGCTCAGCAGCCAGATCAGCATGATGATGCCGGCGATCACGTGAATGCCGTGCAGGCCGGTCATGCAGAAATAGATCGCGATGAAGATCTGCATGTCTTTCATGCTCTTGGCCGCGACGTAGGGATCGACGTCGTCATGGCCGCCGTGCTCGCCCGGCGTCGGCGGGGCGAGCGCGGCCAGATTCAGGCCCGTCGGCCCGATCGCGGCCGGCTTGATGGTCGAAACGGCCGGCTCCGGGGGCTTGTTCGCATCGGCCGCGGCTTGCGCGCCGCCGGCGGGCGCAGTCTGCGCCGCCGGAGGCGGCGTGCTTTCGTGCTGCATGTCGGCGTTCGCGAGCGGATGCGGCGCGCCGCCCGACGGAGGAGCATGCTCTTCCTTGGCCGTTTCATGGGCCGCACCGGGCTGAGCCGCGTGCCCGCCGGCCGCTTCCTGGTGGGCGGCTTCGGTCGCATGAGCCCCCGCGCCGTGCGACTCGTCGTGGTGCGGGTTGAAATTCGCGCCCCAAACCTTGCCGTGCGTGAACTTATCCGTGTACTCGATCGTCTTGACGACCATGAATCCGAACGCGCCGAGCAGCGTGAGCACGAGGCAGAAGATCAACCCGCGCTGATAGGACTTCTGAGCGCACCAGACGCCCATCGCCATCGTGAAACTGCTGAGAATCAGCACGACGGTGTTAAACGCACCCCAATAGGTATCTAGAAAATGCTGACCGATACGGAAAATGTCGGGATGGTTGTTGCGATAGATCACGTACGCGCAGAACAGGCCGCTGAAAAACAGCACCTCCTGCGCCAGGAACAGCCACATGCCGAGCTTGCTCGCGTCAAACTGCTGCGCGGGCGTCTCGAAATGGTGCGCCAGATTGGGGTCGTGCCCGTGGCCGTGATCGGCGCCGTGCGCACCCGGTATTGCGATGTCAGACATCCCGATCCTCTCACCCGCGGCGGTGATTTTCCGCCGAGCTTCTCACTCACCCTCGGCGGGGATCACCCGCCTGCGATCTCAAGCTCCATTCCACGCAGTTCGCTTCGGGCCGCAGCGCGTCAATGCGCGCGGGCCGGCGCGCCCGCCGGGCGACCGACATATTCATAACTGTCGGTCGCTTCGTCGTAACGCAGCACGTCAAAGTCATACGGATCGTCGACCACCGGCGTCACATCGAAATTGCCCGTGGGCGGCGGCGAAGTCGTGCGAAATTCCAGCGTCGCGGCCCCCCACGGATTGGCCGGCGCTTTCCGTCCGCGGAAGATCGACGACATCAGGCAGAACACGGTGATCAGGAACCCGATACCCGCGATCCACGCTCCGATCGAGGAGATCAGGTGGAACGGGTAGAACTCCGGCAGATAGTTGTAGTAGCGGCGCGGCATGCCCCGCGCGCCCATCACGAACTGCGGCAGGAACGTGATGTTGAAGCCGATCACCGACATCAACGCGCCCACCGCGCCCAGCCCTTCGTTGTACATCTTGCCCGTGATCTTCGGCCACCAGTAATGCAGTCCGCCGAAGAAGACGAAGATCGTGCCGGCCATGACGAAGTGGAAGTGCGCCACGACGAAGTAGGTGTCGTGCAGGTGCACGTCCGTGCCCATCGTCGAGAGGAACAGGCCCGTCAGGCCGCCGATGCCGAAGATCCAGATGAATGACAGCGCGTAGATCATCGGCGTCTTGAACGAGATCGAGCCGCCGTAAATCGTCGCCAGCCAGTTGAAGACCTTGATCGCCGAAGGCACCGCAACCGTGAACGTGATGGCGCTGAAGATCGTGCCGAGCAGATTCGACTGCCCGGAGACGAACATGTGGTGTCCCCAGACCAGGAAGCTCAGCAGCGCGATCGCCACGCTCGAAAACGCGATGAACGAATAGCCGAAAATGTGCCGCCGGCTGAAGACGCTGAGCAGCTCGCTCATCACGCCCAGCGCGGGCAGGATCATGATGTACACGGCCGGATGGCTGTAGAACCAGAAGAAGTGCTGGAACAACACCGGATCGCCGCCCATCGCCGGCGTAAAGATGCCGATGCCGATCGCCTTTTCCACGATCAGCAGGCAGAGCGTGATCGCCAGCACCGGCGTCGCCAGCACCTGCAGCACGGCCGTCGAATAGAGCGCCCAGAGCATGAGCGGCATCTTGAACCAGCCCATCTCCGGCGGACGCAGCTTGTGAATCGTGACGATGAAGTTCAGGCCGGTCAGGATCGAGCTGAATCCGAGCAGGAAGACGCCCGCCACGACCGGGATCACGTGCGTGTTCGATTCGGTGCTATAGGGCGTATAGAACGTCCAGCCGGTGTCCACGCCACCCGCCAGAATCGAGCCCAGCGCCGTCAGCACGCCGGTCGCCCACATGTACCAACTGGCCAGGTTCAATCGGGGAAATGCGACGTCCTTCGCGCCCAGCATCAGCGGCAGGACAAAGTTGCCCAGCGCCGCCGGAATGCCGGGGATGATCACGATGAAGACCATGATCGCCCCGTGGAGCGTGAAGAAAATGTTGTACATGTCGTGCGTGATCGGGAAATTCTGGATCGCGCCCGGGAAAGCCGAGTTCTTCTGCGGCCACAGCAGCGTCGTGCGCACCAACACGGCGAACGCGCCGCCGACGATGAAGAACCCGAGAATCCCGGTCAGGTACATGATGCCGATGCGCTTATGGTCGAGCGTGCCCAGCCACGAGAGCAACCCGCGGCCGTCGGTCAGATAGTTATCCCCACCGTGGCTGTGCCCTTGCTCGCGATCGTGCGGCAGGACGTGGCCGGCGGATGGATTCAGCGTGGACATTCGTCACTCCAGGGTACGACTTCTCACTTCACGGTCTTGATGTACTCGATCAACAGCTGCACTTCACGGTCCGTGCCGCGCCAAGCCGGCATCGCCCCAGCCTGGAAGCCCTTCACGGTCTTGGCGCTGGGGTTCGTGATGGATTCGAGCAGATAATTCTCGTCCACCTTGATATGCACGCCGTCGGACATCTCTTCATCCCGCCCAAAAACGCCCTTCCACGTGGGACCGGTGTTCGGCTTGCCGTCGAGCGAGTGGCAACTGATGCAGCCCTTCTTCTCGTAGAGCTTCTTGCCCATGTCGACCGGCGGCGCCAGCTTCGGCAGGATCTTCGTCATGGCCGGGTCGTTCTTGTACTTGGCCATGAACGCGTTGTAGTCGGCGCGATATTCCTTGTACTGCTCCTCGGTCAGAAGCTTGATCGGGTCGTTCGTCTCGAGCCACGAATCGAATTCCTTGCGGCTCGCGTGGACCGTGACCGTCGTCCGCATGTCCGAGTGTTCCTTGCCGCAATATTCGGCGCAGAACAGGTTGTACGTTCCCGGCTTATCCGACTGCACCCAGGCCTCCGAATAGCGGCCGGGCACGACGTCGCGCTTCTGGCGAAAAGCCGGGACATAGAGGCTGTGGATCACGTCCGAAGAGGACATCACGAGCCGCACCGGCTGGTCGACCGGGATGTGCAATTCGTCGGAATCGCCGCCATTCGGGTAGAGGAAGGTCCATTTCCAGCGCTGGGCCTGCACCTTGATCTCGTAGGCTCCCGAAGGGGTCGTGCGCGTCACCATGAACGAGTCGAATCCCCACCAGAACATCATGACCAGCAGGAAGGACGGCGCGACGCTCCAGGCGATCTCGAGCGGCGTATTGTGCGTAATGCGCGCGACCTTGTCGTGCGGGCCGCGCCGGCGGAAGCGGATCATGAAATAGAACATGCAGCCGGCGATGATGACGAAGAACACCGCGCAGACGTAGAGGATGAAATAGAACACCCAATCGCTGTCATGCGCGTAGGTGGACGCCTCGGGCGGCATCCAGAAAGAACCCCCAGCATCACCCAGCAGTAGCTGCTTCATGCGCTTGCGCCGCACTCAAGCGGCGCCCTCCAGATTTCACTCGCGACTCGCGCGCTTTCGCTCGCATACCGCGCGACCAACGACAGCCGCGCCAATCTCGACGCTAGGCCAGCGCAGCCCGCCGGCGACGTCGCACTTCGGCCCGCCACAGCACCATGATCCCGGTCGCAACCAGGAACACCATGACCGCGCCGCCGATCTTCATCAGACTCTGCGCGAACGGGACATACTTGCCCTCGCTCGGCACGTAGTGATAACACGAAAGAAAAATCCGATCCCAGAGCGTGCCGACCTTGCCGGCCGATGCTTCGACCAGCGACAGCCGCACGACCTTCGGATCGTCGTTCACGCCGCCCAGATAGCGGCTGATCCGTCCGCTGGGCGTGAGCACGATCAGCGTGGCCGGATGTGACCACTGCTGCGTCTCCTTGTCCCAGTGATAGTTAAAGCCGACGGCCTGCGTCAGGGCACGGATCGCGTCCTTCTCGCCCGTCAGAAAGTGCCAGTGCTCGCGCGCCTCCGGCTTGCCATATTCGCTGACGTAGTTTTCCTTCTTGCTGCGGGCGAGCTGCGTGTTTTCGAGCGGATCGAAGCTGACCGTGACGACTTCGAACTCCTTGCCGGGAGTCCAGGAGAGATTGCGCAGCGAGTCGAGCACGCCGTTGAGCACAAACGTACACAATCCCGGGCAGTTGTAATAGTTCAGCGTCAGCAGCACCGGGCGCTGGCCGGTGAAATAGTCGCCCAGCTTGACCTTGGTCCCGCGGTCGTCGGTGAATTCCAAGTCCAGCGGCACCTGGGCGTTCAGCTTCTGATCAATGTCCACGTTGCGGATCGCGGCCGGCGTGATGTCCTTTTCCGGTGTCGAATTGTCGGCGAGGGCGCGCGGCGCGCAACAAAGCAGCCCGGCCATTCCGCCGAGCAGCGCCGCCTGCCATCGCGTGAGTCCTTTCATCGCAAAACTACCCTTCTGCCCCGCCAGACTTCTGCGTCGCGGGCGCGCTCCCGGCGGCCGGAGGCTTCGCCCCGGGCGCTGCGGCCGGCGTAGGTTGCGGCGGCGGGGGAACCTTGTAGGTCCCGCCGGCCAGCTCCCGCGCGGTGATTTTCATGGCCTGATCGATCGGAATCTGGAGCGCCGCCTTGCCCGCCGTATCTTTGACCCAGCGGTAGGACGCCATGTCGCGCTTCTGCTCTTCGTAGAGCTGAATCACGGGCGCTTCGGGCTTGTCCCACACCATGGTGCGCTTGAAATCGCGCTCCTCGGAGTAGTACAGCCCGGTCAGCACGATCACCGTCGCGGCCGTGATCAACGTCCCCAGCGCGCCGCCCATAAGCAGCGGAGTCGGGTTCGGATCGTCGTGCAGATTCGGGTTCGGATGCTCTTCGTGCGACACGATCGCGGCTCCCCAAAAACGATTCTAACTACGCATTCTCAAACGCAAGCGACTCCGGCAAGCGCGGGTCGCGCTCGGGAATCAGGCTGGCCTGTCCCATGCGGCTCGCCACCGCCCAGACACACATGCCGCCGATTCCCAGCAGCCAGGTAAAGCTCAGGATCACGTCCCAGTAGCTCATGCTCGCGGCATAGACGGCGCGGGCCTCTGCGCTCTCGCTGCCGACGCGCGGCATGACCAGCCAGAACATGTCGAGCCAGTGCATGACGAGCACCCACTGGGCGGCGAAAAGCAGCGTGGAACGGCGACGCTTCGGATGACGCGAGATCAGGAACAGGAACGGCAGCACGAAATGTCCGAAAAGCAGGAAGAGACTGAGCCAGCCCCAGCCGCCCTGCATACGGACGTTGTACCACTCCGTTTCTTCCGGCAGATTCGCGTACCAGATCAGCATGAACTGCGAAAAGCCGATGTACGCCCAGAAGACCACGAACGCGAAGACCAGCTTGCCGACGTCGTGATAGTGCTCGTTGGTCACGACCTGCGTGATGCGGCCGGCGTTCTGGAGCAGATTCATCGTCACCGCCAGCGTCGCGAAGCACGCCAGGGCCGATCCGGCGAAGTAGTACACGCCGAAGATCGTGCTGAACCAGGCC
>JBGAJB010000151.1:0-8502 GCA_044225155.1 Phycisphaerae bacterium
CAGAGACCTGTACGCGGGTCACCTTGCCCATCTTGATCAGAATGCGGCCCAGCGGCCGGCCGCGATATTGCGAAACGTCCATTGCCATGCGAGCTCCCGAAAAACGCCGAGCGGGAGATTATACCGAAAACGGGTTTGCGTCCGGCCGCGGGGTTTGGCGCAGCGGTACAAAAATTCGTTGCGCCGCCTTTCGCAAAAATCGGGGTTTCCGGGGCGAAAATGAAATTGACAGCGTTTGCAACGGACCTATGATTGCCTCGTTCAGTTCCACATTTTGCGGACCGGCCAAGGAGTTGTTCATGATCCGCTCACGCAGCCGCCGAGCATTCACGTTGATTGAGCTGCTCGTCGTTGTCGCGATTATCGCGTTGCTCATTTCCATCCTCTTGCCGAGCCTTTCCTGCGCGCGGGAACAGGCCAAGGCCGCGAAGTGCCTCACCAATCTTCGCAGCCTGGGGCAGTCCGTGCAGATGTGCTTTGCCGAGAACAAGAACTACGGCCCGGCCTGGGATGATGGCGAGGCGCTGCAGACCTCGTCCACGACGGCGGGCATTCCGATGTACACGTGGGCCGACGTGCTGTTCGACACGGGTTACCTGGGCGACACGAAGGTCGAGATTTGTCCGTCGGACAAGCGGCCGGACGAGCTGGTCGAGCTGCGCGCGGGCAACGGTGTCGGCGGTTGGGGAACGGCGCGGCCTTACGTCTTTTCTGATACGCAGGGCACGGGCGGTCAGGGCAAGACGGGCGTGCGCAGCAGCTACGCGCTCAGCGCGATCATGCATTACAACTATTTGAAAGACCGCTACGAGAAGAACACCGCCAAGCAGATTTACGCGCTCGACGGCAACTGGGTGTGGTTCAATTCGTTCAACGCGTGGTACATCTGGGCCAGCGATCTCTACGGCAAGCCGGTCAATCCGCTGCTGCAGCCGGACAACTACGGCTCGATGGTGAGCTGGCGTCATGGCTGCGGAAAGAGCTTCAGTTCAAACGCGCTGTTCATGGACAGCCACGCCGTCGCGGTGCGCTCGGCTCCGCCCAAGAATCTGATTGACGCGAACATCGGCAAGGACGGGACGGACACGAACGCGGTCGGCTTTACGTGGCTGCCGGACGAGGCTCCGAATCGCGGACGAGATGCGGCTTACACGGGCACGATCGATGAGTTCAAGAGCCGCCTGCCCGCACATGTGACCGATGCGAAAAAATACTCAGGTCCGGTCGGCTTGCAGGATTTCCACCCGCCCACCTATCCTGACTTCCTGAGCCCGAACTATCGCACGCTCACGAACTCGTGGAAGAAACTTCCGAGCAACCCGGCCCAGAGACTGTAGGGGCGCATGGAAAATAAACGTAACCTCGTGCTCGGCGGCGTGGCCGTCGTGCTGATCGCCGTCGCCGTGTACATGTTTTTGCCGCGCCGTAACGTGCGTACGCCGTTACAGAACTACAACGCGCACGGCATCTGCCTGAACTGCAAAGCCGAAAGCCCCTTCACGGCTGACCTACGAACGCCGGCGCCGTTCAGGTGCCCCTCCTGCGGCGAAGAGGCGGTCTATCCGGTGCTCTCCTGCGGCGATTGCGGCACACGGTTCGTGGCCGATCTTCAGCGCTTCCCCGGCCAGCCGCCCCGGTCAAACCCGTTTCCAACCTGTCCGAAATGCAACTGCACGACGGTCTCGGCGTGGGACCCGGCGGCCGCGTCCGCAACCGATCCGCCGATCCTGCCAAAGTGGCCTTGAAGCGAGTTCACGGCGCGGCGCTGAAACTCCGTGCGAGGCGCATGCTGTTCCAGGCTCGCGCATGTCGGCCGTGTAACTCATTGAAAATCAATAGATTAGGTCAGTTGCGCCTTGATCTATTTTTGCTAACTAATTGCTAACACAGCGGCGGCGGACCGTCTTGCGAATTGGCGGCAGTGGGCCGTATACTAACCTACTGCAATGATGATCGCAGAGGCAGGGTCCACTTGGGGCTCAGGGATCCTGCTCGCCGCCGGTTTGGCCCTGATCGTACTCACGACGCTGGCGTCCACGCTCAGCTATGTTCTCCGTTCCTATTCAAAATCACGCTTGGCCGACCTCCTGGGCGAGGCCGACCGCGACGTCTGGTTGCGCCGGCTCGAACGGTTGGAACCCAATTTCCAAGTCGACGCCGGGTTTGTGCGGCTGCTGTCGAATCTCGCCACCGCGTATTGGGCGCTCGTGGCGTTCGGGAGCGGGAATCCGGAGGCGGATTGGACGACGCTCCTGCTGCCCGGTCTTTGGGCGCTCGTCATCCTGACCGTTGCGTCCATCGGCCTGCCGGCCGCCTTGGCCGCCCATCTGGGCGAGTTGATTCTGGCCCGCTGCCTGGGTTTGCTCTGGGGGGCGCATTTCGTCCTCTACCCGATCGAACGTCTGCTGCTCTGGATGGACCCGGCCGTCCGTTGGGCCGCCGGGCGCAATGGCGACACGAACGAAGCTGTCGAGCAAGCCGAGCAAGAGATTCTGGAAGCGGTCGATGAGGGGCAGTTGATCGGCGCGGTCGAGGCTGAGCAACGTGAGATGATTCGGTCGGTACTCGAACTGAAGGACACGCCGGTCAGCGCCATCATGACGCGGCGGACGGAGATCGTCTCGATCCCGTGCGACGCGACTTTGGAGCAGGTGCGGGCGACGTTCATCCGCGAAGCGCACTCGCGAATTCCCGTCTACGAGGAGACGATTGATCACGTCGTGGGCGTGCTGTACGCCAAGGACCTGTTGGCCCTTGAGCCGGGACAATCGTTTGTTCTGCGGGATCGCATGCGGCGGGCACTGTTCGTGCCCGAATCAAAGTCGATCGACGAGCTGTTGGCGGAATTTCGGCAATCCAAGGTGCAGATCGCCATCGTTTTGGATGAGTACGGCGGCACGGCCGGCCTGGCGACGATTGAGGACATTCTCGAAGAACTCGTGGGAGAGATCGACGACGAATACGACCAGCCGGAAGCGCCGACGGTGCATCGCATCGATGAGAACACGCTCGAAGTAGACGGGCGCGTGCCGATCTATGAGATCAATCAGGAACTGGGCGTCGAGCTGCCTGAAGACGCGGAGTTTGCGACCATCGGCGGGTTCGTGATGACCACGATGGGCAAAGTGCCGGGCATCGGCGAAGAACTGCAACACGACAACATCCATTTTTCGGTCATGCGCGCCGAGCCGCGTCGCATCAACCGGCTGAGAATTCACGTGCAGCGCCAGCCGCAGTCAGCCTGAAGCGTCGCAGGGCACGTCGACGATCTCGCAATTTCGTGCTTGACAAATACGCGGCAGTCGCGAAAAGAGATCGGCATGTGGTGCAATCTGATTTCCGCGCTCATTCTGCTTCCCGGCGTTTCACTCTTCGCGGGGCAACGCGACCCAGCCGGGGCCGTTCAATCCCAGCCGGCCCAGTTGCGTGCCGAATCGCAAAGCACCTCGCGGCCGACGGAAGGCCTGCCATATTCGGCGGCCCGGGTGGTCCTGAAGGATGGTCGCGTCCTGCGCGGCGATTGTCAGCCGGCGGACGACGAGCTGGTTTTGAAGAACCTGGCCGGCGAGCTGCGAATCGCGCGCACGGAAATCAACGGCGTGACGTGGCTCGACGAGGGCGACGCCGTGGCGCGCGAATTCCTGTCGCGTTTGTGGGCAGCGGAGCCCGGCGATACGGACGTGCGCTTGACGCTCGCGCAATGGGCGGTTGAAAACCGGCGGCCAAGTTGGGGAGTGGAGCTGGCCGAGGATGTGCTCGCCGCCAAACCCGACAGCGAAGCGGCGCGGGCCCTGATCGCACGCGTCGCGCCGTTAGTAGTCGCGGAGTCGCAACCGAGCGAGCGTGCTGGGCGCGACGCCTCCGCGCTTCCGCCGCCGCCCCTCTTGACGGACGCGGCGATTAACCGGTTGAAACTCTCCGAATATCCGCGCGACGGCACGCCGGAACCGGTGACGGTGCGTTTCAAGAAAGTGCGCGGCGAGCCGGATGTGGAGGAACTCGCGCGGCGCGAAGCGGTGCGCAAAGGCGAGGAACAGCGCAAAGACCTGCTCAGCGTCATCGAAAAAGGCGAGCCCCCGGCCAAGCTGCAAGCCATCCTGAATCTCGGCGGCATCGCTTGGGCGGATCGCATCGAGGTGGTGGGGGATCCACGCACGTTCAAGGACTTTCGAACTCGCGTGCTGCCGAACATCGTGCGTGGCTGCGGGCGCTCCGGCTGTCATGGCGGTACGACCAATTACGTCTTCCGATTACCGATTGCGGCCCAGTCCGGCGAGACGTTCGCGTACACAACGTTTGCCATGCTGGATGAGATGCGTACGCCGCGCGGCCGGCTGATCGATCGTGATCTGCCGGATGCGAGCGAATTGCCGCGGCTCATGCTGGCGGGCGCCGACGGACGCTCGACGCATCCGCCGGTCAAACTGGGGCGGGTGAATCCGGTGTTTCAATCCACGAAGGATCCGGGCTATCGCGACCTCATGTCGTGGATCAGCTCCCTGCGAGTTCCGCATCCCGAGTATGAGCTTTCCTATCGCCAAGCGGAAACCGCACGCGGGACGGCATCGCGCCCGGCGCGGGCTACGCAATCCGCTCCGGCCTCCGCGCCGGTGTCGACGTCCACGGAGCCCTCCGACGGCCCATAAAGAACGGCGTTCGCCGGACGGAACCTGCCGCACGTCTGATTATCCCAGTATCCCGTTTGTCCGCTGCGCGGGCGAATTGAACACTCCCGAGGACGCGATCCGCGCGCGAAGGGAGACTCACGATGCTCGACTTGCAGTCCACGATCTTCAATTGGGCGTCGCTGCAACCGCTAACCATTGGTTTGACGCTGGGATGCGTGGGGCTGCTGCTCGCACTGCAAGGATTTCGTTTCGCGCGCGTGCTTTTGTCGTTGATCTGCGCCGGAGGCGGCTTCGTCTGCGGCGATGTGGTGGGGGGCGGCGGCGAGGTGGGCGCATTGGTTGGCGCCGGCGGAGCGGCCGTCTTCGGCCTGACGGCCCTGCTGCGCGTGCGGATCGGCCTGGTGATCGCGTCGATGTTCACGTTCGGCGCGCTGACGCCGTGGCTCTGCTTCCGGCTGGGGCTGCCGTCGGACATCGCGGGCTTCCTGATGGTGGTGGGGGGTGCGATCGGAGCGAGCATGTTCTGGCTCTGCCGGCGCAAGTTGCCGCTGATTATCACGACGCTGCAGGGGGCCGGGATGCTTGTGGTGGCGTTCGTGGCGGTAACGAGTGCGGTGATGCCGACCTTGGGCGAGACCTTTACGAACTGGGCGAACAGTGTGCCGCTAACCGTCCCGGTGCTGATGGTCATGCTGTGCGTGACGGGCGTGTCAGTTCAGTCGAACGCGCAGCAGGGCGACATGGAGACCGGCGCGGGTTCAGGTTGGAACCGTGAGTTGATCGCCTGACGGGCGGCCGCAGTCCCAATTCGCATATCTTCGTTGATGCCGTCGGTTTCGGGCGGCTCCGCCTAGCCCAGCGGATTTTCCTTGACTCGCACCTCGGGTCGCGTAATGCTTAATGAATAGGACGTTTGGCTTGCGTGAAGCCAGCGCTGGGAGGCGGCAGATAACAGCCATTTTTCATTCATACGATTCGTCCGCCGCATTGAGCACTCCGCAGCCAGCCCTCGCGCCCGCCAACGGCCCGCGTAAAACGAAAAGTGACGTAAGTTCGTCGTTTTCGGCTTGCGGGCGAATTCTGACGTGATAGGATCATGGGTCTCCGTCGCGCGGTACCTGCGCTTACCAGGTACGCGCTCCGCGTCCGGCGTGCGGATGAATGGGCGGCGCGACTTTCGATAGCGGCGAAGTGGGCGATTTTTGCGCCCCGGGTATTTGCGCAGAGAACGCATTAATCCTCGATTTCTGTCCAGCGGGGGTACGAATCGCGCAAGCCGTCGGTTCGAATGGGCTGTTCCGGAGCGTAAGCAAGACCCTCTGATAGGAGGTCTGCTGTGAAGCGAAAAGCCTTCACCCTTATCGAGTTGCTGGTCGTAGTCGCGATCATCGCATTGCTGATCTCGATCCTGCTGCCCAGCCTCTCCCGCGCTCGCGAACTCGCGAAGCGCGCCGTGTGCGCCTCGAACCAACGCGGGGTTGGTCAGGGCATGCACATTTACTCGAATGACAATCAGGAGTGGTTCCCGCATCACTTCTACACCACGAGCTACGGCACGAGCGTTCCGGAGACTCACGCCGTGAATTACATCGGGAAGCTGAGCGCCAAGCTCTCCGGTGCTGATTACACCCAGGCGACCGGTATCTCCAGCGCCAGCCGCGAGAGCCATCCGAGCCGCTCGCTGTTCCTGCTGGTGATCTCGGGTTCGCAGACGGTGGGCCAGTTTGTCTGCCCCTCCACTGCGGACAGCGAGGACGACCTGCGCAACCAGGTGACGACGCCCACGACCGCCGCTCAGCCGGGTCGTACGCGCTACGACTTCAAGAGCTACACCAACCTGAGCTACGGATATCAGATGCCGTACGCCCGCCGCGGCAAGCCGCGTAACAGCTTGGATGTTCGCATGGCGCTCATGGCGGACAAGGGTCCTTACTGGCAGGCCGGCGCAGATAATACGGCTGGCGGTGTCGTCGATGCCCGTAGCTCCATCAACCCGCCGACCAGCTTCAAAACTGGCACCTCGGGCAGTGATATCCTCAAGAAGAGCAACGACGATTGGCGCCCTTATAACAGCACGAACCACGGCGGCGAGGGACAGAACGTCCTCTACGTCGACGGTCACGCTGAGTTCCAGCGCCGTCCGATCGTCGGCACCAACAACGACAACATCTACACCTACAATGATTCCTGGACGGACATTGAAGGCGCGATGGTTGGCGCTGTCGGCGCGGACATGACCGGCCAGTTGGCGAATACGGATTCCTTCATCATTCCGTAACGCCTGAGTTGGCTGATTTTCAAACCAGGCGAGCGAGTCCATCCGACACGGATGGGCTCGCTCGTTCTCTTTTTCCCCGTTAGCCCGGTCAAGCCTGCGGGCTGACTGACCTGTCGGGAAGTAATTGGAGTGCGAATCTGATGCCCCCGAAGGGCTTCCAGGAACCCGTCCGATAAGACTCATATGTCTCGCAGTCAGCGCGTCGCCCGCGCGCCCCTCTGCATCGCCGTGGTCACCGGTACGCGCTCGGAGTATGGCCTGCTGCGCTCGACGCTACATGCGCTGAACAAGCAATCCCCGGTCCGCATGCAGATCATCGCGGCCGGCATGCACCTGCTTCCCCAATTCGGCCGCACCGAGCGGGAGATCGTGCGCGACGGTTTTCGCATTAGCGCGCGCGTGCCGATGCAGCGTGGCGACGATCAGGAGCTCGATCAGGCCTCGGGACTCGCGCGCGGCGTGGCTGGAATCGCGCGCGCGTTGGCGCGACTGAAAGCGGACATCGTGCTCGTGCTCGGCGACCGGATCGAGGCGCTCGCCGGCGCGCTGGCCGGTGCGACGACCGGGCGCGTGGTCGCACACATTCACGGCGGCGACGTGGCTGAGGGGGATTTCGACGAATCGGTGCGGCACGCCATCACCAAGCTCGCGCACCTGCACTTTGTCGCCTCGCCGGCGGCGCGGCGGCGCGTGCTGGCGATGGGAGAGGCGCCGGAGCGCGTCTTTCTCGTCGGGGCGCCCGGCTTGGACGAGATCGCGGGGGCGCTTCGAGCCCCGGCAACTGCCGGCTCGCGCCCGGCCCGAGCCCGCGCCAAGTCCACCGCCCAGAGCGTCCGCCGTGACGCAGCTACGGGCGAGTACGCGGTGGTCCTGCAGCACGCCTACGGCCGCGCTGCCGCGATGGAAGAGCGAGTCATGCGGGCACTGCTCGACGAAGTCGCGCGGGCGGGCCTGCGGCGGGTGATCATTCATCCGAATACAGACCGCGGGCATCGCGGTGTGTTGGCCGCCATCGAGCGGCATGCGCGAATCAGCCCCGCGGGCGATGTGACAGTGCACCGTTCGCTGCCGCGGAGTGAGTTCATCCGCCAAATCCGCGGCGCGGCTTTGCTAATCGGGAATTCTTCGAGCGGCATCATCGAGGCCCCATTCATAGGTACGCCGTCGGTAAACGTCGGCCGGCGGCAGGGGGGTAGAGAGGCAGGCGGGACCTCCGTTCTGCACGCGGATGAGACGGCCACGTCGATACGTCGGGCGATCATCAATGCCCAAAAGCTCCGTCGAACCCGCGACTCGGTTCGCGAGCGCGTCTCCGCTGGAACCTACGGTGACGGGCGGGCCGGCGAACGCATCGCGCAAATCCTCGCGAAGCAGGGCGGGCGACTTGATGTCCTGCGCCGCAAGCGCTGGAGCGACCGACCCCGCACTGAGGGACGGTGAGGCGGGAAAACCGGCGGAACTGTTGACGATCCAAGCGTTGTGGTTCTGTCTGGCGGAATGGTTTCGAGACCCTGAACGGCTTGCAACATCCTGATTGGCCGCGGTTCTCGGCCGGCGGGAATCGGCTCATGGAGCTCGTGCGTACCCATTCCGATG
>JBGAJB010000152.1:0-865 GCA_044225155.1 Phycisphaerae bacterium
TGGGCGCAAACCTCTCCCGTCGCCGGGTCGAAGTCGTCAAGCAGCCCCCCGCCCAGCGGCGCAGCGGGGCGTCCGTTAATGAAATTCTCCAAGCGCGTCATAGCCGGATGCTACCGCGCGGAGCGCTGCGAATCGCCGCACTTATCCGGCCAGGCGGCAACATCCGCCTGGGGCGTTAGAGCGTTTCGCCGTAATGCGATAACACGATTCCCAGATCGCTAAGCCCCGCGCATCCGTCGCCATTCAGGTCGGCCCGCGCGGAGTACTGCGGATCACCGTCACATGAGCCAAATGCCGAAAGGATCACTCCCAGGTCGCCCAGATCGACCTTGCCGTCGCCCGTGATGTCGCCCGCCAGCGTGGCCGCGAACACGGTCAAAGATTGGTCGGCCGCCAAGTTCGACAGTTCGGTCACTTCGCCGTTCGGCCATTCGACGCGCAGATTCTCGATCGTCTCATTCGCGCCCAACCCAAAGTGGGCGGAAAGTTCGTTCTGAGCCGTGTAGTTATCGCCAAAATCGACGTGCCGAAGTTGCGTCTTGCCGCCCGCCGTCAGCCAGAGTTTTGCCCCGAATCCGTCCGGCGCGATGTTCGTGCGCCGGCTGTTATTCAGCCAGACCTTCAACCAATGCGTGTTCGGTCCGCTGAGGTCGTTGCGCCAATAAGTCAGCGGCTTGGGCGTCAGGTTGTAGATCGCGATGTCTTCGTCGCCGTCGTTGTCAGGGTCAAAGGCAAGCAGGCCGCGCCCCTGCCAGTTGTGCGCCAAGCCGACGGCATTGGCAACATCCACAAAATTGGCCGACCCGTCGTTCAACCAGACATGCGTCGGATCGGTGGCCCACCCGCCCGTCCAGCCGTTCGTGGC
>JBGAJB010000152.1:922-7297 GCA_044225155.1 Phycisphaerae bacterium
ACTGACCATTCTTCACGCTTGCCGATTCGCTGGTCTCCACGAAGTGATGGTTGCCCAGATTCATGTAAAGCATGTTGCCCGGCTGAAAAGGATTATCCACCGTGTAAATTGCAGTGACGTACCAGTCGAGCAGACCGTCGCCGTTCAGGTCGGCGACCGTGTGTCCCATGCCGTTGTAATCCAGCCCGGTTCCCGACGACACCGTCGCTTCGCCGAAGGTGCCGTCGCCATTGTTAATGAAATAGTGGCTGGTATGAAAGTCGCCGACATAGAGCAACTCGGGCCACCGATCGCCGTTCATGTCGACGAAACGCGGCGAAAAGCCGTGGCACTTTCCGGCGGTGAAATCGTAGGGAAAAGCCGCGGCCGTGACATCCGTGAACGTCCCATCGCCTTCGTTCCGAAACAGGCGATTCCCGACCCGGCTGTAGACGTATCCCGTCACGAACAGGTCCAAATCACCGTCGAGGTCGTAGTCCCCAAAGGTCGCTCCCCAGCCGTCTCCGACCTCGGGCGATGAATACTGCACACCGGCTTGCGCGGCGACTTCGGTGAAATGCGTGCCGTGCTCGTTGTGATAGAGCTTGTGATGCCCGGGTGACGGCGGGAAAAAGGCTGAGCCAAGACTGGTGACGTACACATCAAGCCAGCCGTCATTGTCGTAGTCGCCGACGGCGATGCCGACGCCGATGTGGGTTTCAGCGACACCCCACTCCGCCGCGCGGTCGGTGAACGTCCCGTCGCCGTTGTTGATAAACAGCATGTCGGGCGCGCCGCCGGCGGTCAGAAAAAAGAGATCCTGCCAGCCGTCGCGATTGAAATCGCCGGCTGCTATTCCACCGATCGCAATGTTCGACAATCCGGCGGGGAACACCTGTCCGGCGTTTAGCCCCACCTGCGCCGCCGCTTCCGAGAACGAAAGCTGGGCAACGGCGCTCGCGCTCACGCCGCCCAGAACGACAGCGCAGACCCGCGCGCGGGTCGCAACCGAGATGTGCATCGACCGCTCCTCGTCGGGGAGCAGCGAGATATGCGCGGCTCAGAGCCGCCCTGCTCCCAAACTCAAGAACCAGATGTGTCCAGAAACGCACACGACCGAAACCGCTCCTGGCGCGGCGCAGCGAAAAACTGCGAACGCGCCACCCCCCGGTCCAGCGCAAGGCACGACCCAATTTGTAACTTCTACGCTCGTCCCAGACATGAGCACGGACAAGCGCTACTGCCACCGTGCATCTTACCGCCGGGTCGCCGGAAACCAACACATGACTTTCGCGTAATGCTTAGCCGAATTTGGGTGAAGATCGATACGATTTCCCGACTCGCCGATCCGCTAGTAGGCTCTTCGATCATGAAGAACGCTCTACCTCGCGTCTCCGCCGCCGAAGCGGTGTCCGCCCTCGAGTGGCTGCGAACCCGCAACGTCGCCGTGCTCGGCTACGGCGCGCAGGGCCATGCACATGCCCAGAACTTGCGGGACAGCGGCCTACGAGTGATCGTCGGCCAGCGTTCCGGACGACGCTGCGACCAAGCGGTCAGCGACGGCTTCCGACCCGTATCCGTGGCCGAGGCGACGAAGGTCGGCGATCTGCTGATTCTTGGGCTACCGGACGAGACTATTCCCGAAGTGTTCCGAACTGAAATTGCACCCAACCTGCGGCCGGACGCGACGATCGGGTTCTTGCACGGGTTTGTCATGCACTATCGACTGATCGAGGTGCCGGCGACCTGCGGCGCCGCGCTCGTCGCGCCTAAGGCGCAAGGCCACGGAGTGCGCAGCGAATTCGTCGCCGGGCGCGGGCCGGCCGCGCTGATCGCCGTGGCGCACAATGGCAACGGCCTCGCGCGACAGGCTGCACTGGGGTGGGCTGCCGGCATCGGCGCACATCGGGCGCTCATCCTGGAGACCACGTTTCGCGACGAAACGGAGACGGACCTCTTCGGGGAGCAGGCCGTGCTGTGCGGCGGGTTGACCGCGCTGATTCGTGCCGGCTTTGAGACGCTTGTGGAAGCCGGCTATCCGCCGGAATTGGCCTACTTCGAATGCTGCCACGAGGTGAAGCTGCTCGCCGATCTCATTCAGCGGCATGGCTTCGAAGGCATGCGGTCGCGCATCTCGACTACCGCTCGTTACGGCGATATCACGCGCGGCCGGCGGGTCATCGACGACCGCGTGCGCCAGGAGATGCGCCGAGTTTTGGGTGAGGTGCAATCCGGCGAGTTCGCGCGCGAGTTTCTGTCCACGCCGCGGCCAGCCGATCCTGACCGGACTACGCCGATTGAAACGGTCGGCGCGGAATTGCGGCGATCGCTCTTTCCAGATCAGAAATAGACACACGGTTTGGGGGGGCGACGTTCTATGCGGAAACGTCGCACATCGTCGCGCCGGCCGCCACGAGTTCGCCCGGGCCGGTTTTTCGAACTCCCGGCGGCCACTCGCGGGTCGGGTCGTACCAGTCGTCCAGCACCGCGCTCCACTGCTCCGCAGTACCGGCCGCGATGAAGGCGTCCCGCACCGCGCGCCCGGCCGGGTGCAGCTCGCTGTACTTGATGCCGAATTTTCGCATGAGCCGCGGCGCGAGCTTGTCGCCGTTCGCCCGCACCGACAAATCGTAGTGGGCGCGAATCACGCGCCCCTGCTCAGCCACGCTGGGCGGATCGGGCAAGTCGCGCCCCGCCAGCAGCGCACGAACTTCGTTGAAAATCCAGGGGTTTCCGATGCAGCCGCGCGCGATCGTCACGCCGTCCACGCCCGTCTGCTCGAACATGCGAACTACGTCATGCGGCGTAAAGAGGTCGCCGCTGCCGAGAATCGTGCGGTCGCCCGCGATGCGCTTGACCTTCGCGAGGAATTCCCAGCGGCTCGGCCCGACATACTTCTGCCGCACTGTCCGCCCGTGCACGGTGATGGCCGCGATGCCCAACTCCCAAGCCGCGTCAAAGATGCGAAAGAAATTTTGCTCGCTCTCGTCCGAATCATCCATGCCGCGCCGCATCTTGACCGTCACCGGCTTCTCGGCCGGCACCGCGTCACGCACGCGCCGCAGGATGTCGATGGCCGTATCGGGTGTGCTCAACAAATACCCGCCACGGCAACGCCCCAGCACCTTCTTCACCGGACAACCGAAGTTCACGTCGATGACGTCGAAGCCGGCATCCGACATGATCCGCGCCGCCTGCCCGAATTTCTCCGGCTCGTCGCCCATGATCTGCCCGGCCACCGGGTGATCTTCCGGCGCGAGATCAAGCATGCGGTCGCGCAGTTTGCCGGGTTCGAGCACCAGCCGATCGAGCACGACCTCGTGCAGCGTGTAGGCCGCGCCGTGCCGCCGCGCGATGCAGCGCATGGCACTGTCGGAATAGCCCGAGAGCGCGGCCTGCGCGAGCGGAGCGTCAAATTCGAACTTTCCAATGCGCATGCTGGTGAAATGGTATCCGGTGGCTGAGGCAAAAGCGGATCGATGTCGTTCAGTCGTTGAAAATGCCCGGCCAGCCCCACTGGGCCACCGCCCCCATCCGGCTGTGATCCGTCATGTCAAAGCGCAACGGTGTAACCGCGATGTATCCGTGCTCGATCGCCTCCAAATCCGTATCAGGATGATCCTGATGATTCGGCAGGCGGCCGTCGAGTATGTAAATCGCGCGGCCCGTGGCGTCGGTTTGCTTGTGGTAATGATCCTGCATGGGCGCGCTGCTCTGCGGAGACACGCGCACGCCCATCGGCCAGCCTTTGTCCAGGGCTGGGATGTTTACGTTCAGGCACGAACCCGCGGGCGGCTGGCTCGCGACGTACGTGCGGAAGACGTCTCGCGCGATCGCGCCGGCGCGGCGGAAGTTCAGTTCTTCCGAGAGCTTTAGGGAAAATGCGACGGATGGAATGCCGAAGAATGCTCCCTCGGCCGCTCCGGCGACCGTCCCGCTGTAGAGGACGTTGATGCCGGTGTTTGCGCCGGCGTTGATGCCGCTGACAACGAAGTCCGGCCGCCACGGGAGCAATTCCAGCAGCGCGAGCTTCACGCAATCGGCCGGCCGACCATCGACGCTCCAGCCATGAAAGACGCCGTTGACGTGCACGCGCTGCGCGACGAGCGGCTGAAGGACCGAGATCGCATGCCCCATCGCGGACTGCGTCGTCTCGGGCGCGACGACCTCGACCTCCCCGAACTCCTTCATCGCCAGATAAAGCGCCTCGATGCCCGGCGCGAGAATGCCGTCGTCATTCGTTACCAGAATTCGCATGGGGCCATCGTAGCGGCGTCTGATCGCCCGCCGAAATCAGAGCACCTCGGTCATCACCGCGTCGATCAGCGGCCGCAGTGTTTTCTCGCTGAAGTCGAACTTGCAGCCCGCCGCCTCGAATAGCTCCGGCAGCGGGCGCGCGCCGCCGAGCGCCAGCCCGTTGCGATAGAACGAGACGGCCTGTTGATAGTCGCGCCGCGAATTCAGCCAGACTTGCAGCGCGCCAAGCTGGGCGATGCCATATTCGACGTAGTAGAATGGCACTTCGAAGAAGTGCAGTTTCTGATGCCACGAGTGGCGATCGACGCGCTCCAAGCCGCTGTAGTCGATGTGCGGCGCGAAGCGGCGCGTCAGCCCCTGCCAATGATCCTTCCACTTTTCGATGCCGGCCGTCGGATGCGTGTACACAAAGTGCTGCATGGCATCGACCCGCGCCATCCACGGGAAGAAGCTGATGATCTCGCGGAAGAAGCGCTTGCGCGCGCGCGGCGTTTCCTCGCCGTACATCTCGGCCCAATGCGGCAGCGAGAGGCACTCCATCCCCATCGACGCGACTTCGGCGAATTCGATAGCATCGCCTCTTCGAGGATTCGACCAACCACCGTGTGGGGTGAATCATGCTTTATCGAACTAGCTCGTCCATTCTGCTGCGATTTGCGCTCGCGTCGCTGCTCGTTTCCGTGTGTGCCGCCCAACAGAATCGGCCGGCCGAACGCGGCATCGAACGCCGGGCCACGACCGACGATGCCTCTCGGCCCGCTCCACGTGAGTCCACTTCGCCGCAGCAAGCCCTCGAAACCGCGACGGCACGGAAAACGCCGCCGGAAACGCGCGGTTCGTCCCACCCGGTCAGCGGCCTCGGCCAAGCGCCGCTGGACGTTGGCATCACGATCGACCTGCGCCGATCGGCGTTCGGGTTCGCGACGTATTGCCGCGCTCGGCCGCCGCTCGGGCCGGCCTGGAGCGCGGCGACGTCATCCTGACCGTAAACGGCTATCAGGTGGGCCGCGTCGGCGACCGTGACTTCGCGCTCGACGCCGAACTCGATTTGCGGGCTGATCGCTCGGGCAATGTGCGTCTGCTCGTTGAGGATCGCCGGAACTCGCGGCTGACAAATGTCGACGTGCGGCTCGACCGCGAGGACGGCAGCACCGCACGCCCGGCCGTGATCAACGGCACGGTGACCTGGCGCGAGCGCATTGCCCTGCCCAGCGACGCGCGGCTCGTGGTGCGAATCGTGCGCCACGGCTTTCTTTCCGAAGAAAACATCGCCGAACAGACTTTTTCAAATCCCGGAAACTCGCCGATCAGCTTTTCGATGCGCTACCCGCGCGAGAAACTCGACCCCAAACGCAGCTATGTTGTCGAAGCGGAAATCTGGTCCGGCCCGCGGCGCATGTTCGTCTCCAGCGGAACCTATCCGCTCAAGCCGGACGACAGCTCACAGCGCGTGACGATCGAGATGCGTCGAAACTAGGGACGGTGAGAACCCAACCACGAAACGCTGAACCGGCGGAGGCCGCGTGCGTCGAGTGCCCTGTTCGCGTCGGCATGCATTTCGCCCCGACTCGTGCCGGTCGCCGTGCCCATTACGCACTTCGGGCCGCTTGACTTCGACGGCCGGACACGGGATTATGCGTGACTCGGCCGGATGGGCGGCCGGTGGACGGAAGACAGGTGACGGATGCAATTTCCTCGAATCAGCCACATCAAGCGGAAGCGCAAGTGCGGATTTCTCGCGCGCATGCGGACCAAGAAGGGTCGCCAGATGATCAACCGCAAGCGCCGCGTCGGCCGTAAAGTGTCAGTCGCCTGATTGGGCGAGTTTCCGGCGCATCTGCTTGACAAAATCGCGAAACTGCGCGATGATTCCGTCCAGTGCTATTTGACAAGTGACTGCCTTTATCCAGAGTAGCCGAGGGAACAGGCCCGAAGACGCTACAGCAACCCGGGGGCAACCGCCTCACGGGTGCTAAGTCCTGCCCGCGCTCGCGGGAGAGATAACGGTGCTCACAAAGACCCGACCGTAACACCTCTACCCCCGCGGATGTGTTCTTTTGTTTCTCCTCTTCTCGCGTAAAGCTCCTCCGCCCGATGCGCCGCGCGCGGCGAACCGCGCCTCGAGCGACTTCCGCACCG
>JBGAJB010000153.1:0-8381 GCA_044225155.1 Phycisphaerae bacterium
GCGCGGCAGCCTGGGCCGCCATGGCACGCACCGAGTCCTCCACGAGCAAATAGCCGGCGTCGGACTCAAACAGGCCAACCTGTCCCGCCGCCGGATCGAATCCCGGAAAACGTTGCGGGACCTGCTCGGCCGTCAACGTTTCCAATCCCAGTTCGTGAAGCTCGGCCGAGCGGCGCACGCCCGCGATCAGCGCCGAGTTTTCATCGCCGCACAGCAGCAACCCCACGCGATGAAACAACGTCCGCGCCGCGGCCCGCTCCAGCTCGCCCCAAAGCTCGTAGGCCCGGTGGAGCAGCGGGATGTAATCCGGGTGTTCGAAATACGCCTTACGAATGATCCGCGTGTGGCCGTGCGAACTGCCGCGCTCGTGGCCGAGATCGAACTGCTCGATCCCCAGCACGCGCATTCCGCGCGCGGCCAAGCGCCAGGCGGCAGCACTGCCCATCGCGCCGAGCCCGAGCACGATCGCGTCGTAAGTCATGTCGTCATGTTACGCCGGGCGGTCGGTCGCACCGCGGCGATGCATCACAACCGTGACGCGCGCGGCCGAACGTGGCGGCCGCCAGAAACACGCCGCCGTCAAAATGGCCAGCATGGTCGCGGTCGCGAAGAACGCCAACCGAACGGCCGGCAAGCTCCACTCCGTCGGTCCGAAAAGCCCCAAACCCAGCGCCGCACAACTGCCGGCCCCACTCAGCAGCCCGATCATCGCTCGCATGATTTCCCCGAGCGGCCATGCGCCGGCAAAACGTGCGCCCAGCCGCCCCGGGACGTTGTCGGCTGAACCCAAGGCGGGCATGAGCGGAGCGGATGGAGAATGTGTTAGGCGCGTTCGCGGCTGATAAGCACGGCTATAGCATGGAACGCCACTTGCGCAGCAATTCGATCGACTTTTCGGGCGTGAGTCGATCGAGCGCCGCTTCTCTGAGCGCACGCACGATTGCCTCTTCCGGTGCTTCGAAAAGCCGCAGCTGTCGCTGCCGCCGGCGCTGCGCCGCGGCCAGCACCGGGCGCTGCGATTCGCGACCGAAGTTTTTCTCCAGCTCGCTCAGCACGGCGTTCGCCCGCTCCAGCACCGCCTGCGGAATGCCGGCCAGCTTCGCGACGTGCAGGCCGTAGCTGCGATCCGCCGCGCCGGGCACGATGCGATGCAGAAAGACGACCTGCTCCTCGAACTCGCGCACGGAGACGTTCAGGTTGAACACGCCATCGAGCAACTCCGAAAGTTCCGTCAATTCGTGATAGTGCGTCGCGAAGAGCGCCCGGCAGCCTACGCGCGTCGCGAGTTGCTCCGTAATCGCCCACGCGAGCGAAAGGCCGTCAAAGGTGCTCGTCCCGCGGCCGATTTCGTCCAGAATCACGAGGCTCGCGGGCGTCGCGTTGTGGAGGATGTTGGCGGTTTCGACCATCTCGACCATGAAGGTCGATTGGCCACGCGCGAGTTCGTCGGCCGCACCGACGCGCGTGAAAATTCGATCAACCGGTCCAAGCCGCATGCGCCGCGCCGGCACATAGCAACCACAGTGCGCCAGCAGCGTCAGCAGCGCGACCTGGCGAATGTATGTGCTCTTGCCGGCCATGTTCGGACCGGTGATCAGCGCGAGCCGGCCGGTGGAATTTTCACTGTCTGCAGCCGCCTCAGCCGAACTCTCGGAATGGACGGCCGTCAGCGACGTGTCATTCGCCACGAAGCCCGCGTCCAGCAACTGCTCCAGCACCGGATGACGCCCATCGTCGATTTCCAGCACCGGTTGTGAGACGAACTCCGGCGCCACGTAGCGCCGCCGAGCGGCCAGCTCCGCCCAGCCCGCGAGCACGTCCAGCTCGCCCAGCGCCTCCGCCGTACGCTGCAACTGCGGCACGAAGAGCAGCACGCGTTCGCGCAGCGTGACGAACAGCTCGTATTCCAGCTCCGCGGCCTTCGCCTCGGCCGAGAGTGATTCGCCCTCGAAGCGCTTCAGCTCGTCGGTGATGTAGCGTTCCGCGTTCTTGACGGTCTGCTTACGGACATATTCGGCCGGCACGCGCGTGCGATGCGTGTTGGAGATTTCGATGTAAAAGCCGAAAACGCGGTTGTACGCGACCTTTAGTGTGGGAATGCCGCTGCGCTCGATCTCGCGCGCCTGATAGTCGGCCAGCCACGACTGCCCGTCGCGGCCGATGTGCCGCAGCCGATCCAGCTCCGGATGCACGCCTTCGCTGAAGATGCCGCCTTCGCGCATTGCGATCGGGGCGTCGGGCCGCAGGCGCGCACACAATTCCTCGGCCAGCTCGTCCAGTCCGTCGAGCCGGGCAGCCAGCGCCGCGCAGTCCGGCACATCGAGCGCGGCCAGATTTCGCCGCAGCGGATCAAGCCGCCGCAGTGCGTCGCCGAGCGTTCGCAGCTCGCGCGGATGGGTCCGCAGAACACCAAGCCGTCCGACGATGCGCTCGATGTCGCCCATCTCTCGCAGCGCCTGTCGCAACGCGGCGCGAACCGCTTCCGCCCCGCGCAGCGCCGCGATCATCCGCTGCCGCGCGCGAATCTCCTCGACGTCGCGGAGCGGGTAACAGAGCCACTGTCGCAGCTGGCGCGCTCCGACCGCGTTGCAGGTTAAATCGACCGCGCCGAGCAGCGAGCCCGCTCGCGCGCCGCTTCGCAGCGTGCGTTCCACTTCCAGCGAGCGCAGCGTGGTGGGGTCGAGCACGACGTGTTGCGCGAGTTCCTGGCGTCGCGGCGGCCGCAGATGCCGGGTCGCGGAAATCTGCGTTTCGCGAACATATGCCAGCAACGCGCCGGCCGCCCGCAGGGACGCATCCATCTCGCTGAAGCCGAAGCCTTCGAGGTTGGCCGTCCCAAACTGTCCGCGCAGTAGTTCTTCCGCACGCTCGGACGAGAAATCGCCGGCGCTGCGGTAGGTGAGCGCGGCCTGTATGCGCTCGCGCAGCGTCGCATCGAGAGCGTGCCGCCCGACGGCGAGACTTTCCGCCAGCAGAATTTCCGCCGGTGCGGCGCGATAGAGTTCGTCGGCCACGCGCTCGGGAGAGCACAGGCGCACCAGGAATTCGCCGGTGGACAATTCCAGCGTCGCGACGCCCGCCTGCGCGCCGTCGACCTGCACGGCCGCGAGAATGTTGGCTCGCGCGCGATCGAGCAGCCCGTCATCGGTCAACGTGCCCGGCGTAACAATTCGCACCAGCCCACGCTTCACGACGCCCTTGGCCTGCTTGGCATCCTCCATCTGCTCGCTGATTGCGACTTTCTCGCCGGCGGCCACGAGACGCGCGAGGTAGCCCTCGAGCGCGTGGTGCGGAATGCCGGCCAGCGGGGTGCGGCCGCCATCCCGACTGGTCAGCGTGATGCCGAGGAGCTGCGCTGCGCGTTTCGCGTCGTCGTAGAAAAGCTCATAAAAGTCGCCCATGCGAAAGAGCAGCAACGCGTCGCCAACCTGCTTCTTCTGCTCCCAGAATTGCCGCATCGCGGGCGTCAGCTCCGCCGCTTCGGGCGGGGCCGGCGGAATGACGGGCACGTCGTCCGCCTCCCGGCTGGGTTTTTGTCGTGTACGGGTGCTCACGAGCGGAATTTAGCCCGGAAACGGAAAAGTTTCGAACGCGGCGCGTCGCGCTAGAGCGAAGTGAAGAGGTAGAGCACGCTGATCAGCACGACCATCAGATTCAACACGCCGACGATCCACAGTGCTCGCCGCTTGCGTACACGTCCCGCCACCAGGATCGCCGCGGATCCACCCATGGCACCTAACCACATTTGGGCCAGAGACAACGCGCGTCCCATGGAGCGGTGATACGCCAGAAATGCTGCGTCCGGATTCCGATCAGAAAGCACCGTCTCGGAGCGCGCGTGGTTAGCAGCGTGAACCCACCAGATAAGTGCTGTGGTGATCCCCAAAATCACGGCCGCCGCTGCGCTGCGGGTGTTGGAACCGGGCATGCCGTAAGACGATCGCGCGTGCATGTAGCCGCGTCAAGCTCAAGGCACGAATCGCAACGCGTGTCCGTCCGGATCACGGATCGCCCTGGTGCCGGTCCGCGGTTCGTCCGATCGCGACGACGAGTTCGCAGTCACGAGCACTTCCCAGTGCAGCAGGTCATTCTCGTGCGCATTTGCCGGAAAAGCGCGTCCGTCGCGCGGGTTGAGATATTCTAGAAACTCGATCGCCGGCCCGCGCTCAGCGCGCAGCGTTGTGATGCGCAAGCGCGCCCCCGGCACGTTGTTCAGATTCTCCTGCTCCGGGCCATAGTTCTCGCTGCCGCCCACGACCTTAAAGCCCAGTTGATCGCGATAGAACTTCAGGCTTGCGTCCGTATCGGACACGACGATTGCCGTGTGATCGATTCCCAGGAACAGCGGCCGCTCTTTCGCTCCGACCGTGCCGCTGGCACGCTGCCGCCACTTCGGGTCACCTTTGTCGGGCGGGAATTGAAGGATTTCGAGGAAATGGCCATCGGGATCGCGGAAGTAGAACGCGCGGATGCCGGCCGCGTTCTTGTTCCAATCAGGCAGAGTCTGCGGACCATTCTTCGAGGCCGCCTGCACGCCCTTCTCCATGAGCCGCGCGTACGCGCGATCCATGTCGCTGACGATGATCGCAATGTGCTGGAACCAGCGGTCGTTGCTGCGCGTGTCAGCCGGGAACGGTTGGCCGCGGTCCGCGAATTCCCGCAATTCGATCGTCTCGTCGCCGAGACGCAGTCGGACGGTGCGCACGCTCGATTTCGCATTCGCGCGGTCTCTTTCCTCGGGCGCATCCGCGAACGCCAATACATCCTTGAAGAATGCCTTGGAGCGGTCGATGTCCCCTACCGTGATGGCGATTCGCGTGACCGCTGCGACTGTTGGCCGGCGCTCCTGTGCGTTTAGCGGAGTGACCGCGAGCAGGAGGATTGTGACGAGCCAGAGGCGTGTTGAGTTTCGGGTCATGAGAATTCCTCGATCGAGTCGAAGGCTCGGGAATATCCGCGCGGGTCGGCGGACTCCTCGCCCTCCCGGGGTGCAGATCGATTTCGTTTTTCGCTTAGCGCAGGCGCTCGCTGATGTGCTCGGCCACGCGGAGGGCGTTGGCCATAATGGTCAGTGACGGATTCACGGCGCTGCTCGACGGGAAGAAGCTCGCGTCGACAGCGTACAGGTTGTCCAGGTCGTGCGCCTTGCAGTTCAGGTCGAGCACGGATGCTCGCGGGTCGGTGCCGAAACGCAGTGTCCCGTTCTGATGGCTCGTGCCGCTCAGAGCGCCGCTTCCAGCTTTCCGCGCAGCCGCTCGTAGGCTTCGAGGTTGTTCGGCGTGTAACTGACGCGGATCGCGCCGTCGGGGCGTAGCGAGACGCGATTCTCGGCGTCCGGCAAATCCTCGGCCGTAATGAAGAAATCGATCGATTGCGACAGGATCTCATGTGGGTCGCGGCCCGGCAGAACTTCCTGACCCATGAAGCGCACCGTGTCTTCGTCCGGCTTTCCCATGAGCTGGATCGTGCCGAGCGGCAGTTGGGAATCGGCCGCGCCGTGATAAAAATCCGTCACTCCAAACGTCTTTTGGAACCGCGAAGGATTCGGTGAGTCACACACGGCCAGCAGCAGGCCGTTGTTGTGACACATGTAGTTGCGCCCCACCAAGCCAGACGAATTCGCCAGGCCGTGCGGATGATGTTCCGATGCGGAGCGCAGCAGCAGCGCGGCCGAATTAATCGCCCCGCACGCGACGACGACCACGTCCGCCCGCAAAGTGATGGATTCTCCCTGCCGCTGAACGACCACGCCCGTGATCGCGCGACCCGAAGCGTTCGTGAGCAGCCGCTCGGCCTTCGCGTTCGTCAGAATTTCAACATTCGAGTGTTCCAGCGCCGGTTGCACCGCAACGACGTGCGCATCGGACTTCACTTCGGTCAGATCGGGATAGCCATCAAACCGGCCGAGCCGGTATGGCGCGTGGCCGCTGCTTTCGGACGGGAGCCGCAGGCCGATCGGGATCGAAAATGGCCGCAAGCCGCCGGCCCGCAGGTCGTCAAAAACTTCCTGCATGCGCGGCTCGTGTTCCAGGGGCGGGTGCGCATAGTCACCGTCAGCCGGCGGATCGCACGGGTCCGCGCCGCGTCGTCCACGCACGCTGTAAAGCCGTTCGGCCTGCGAGTAGTAGGGCGCGAAATCGCTGTAGTGCAGCGGCCAGGCGGGTGACACGCCGCCGTAATGCCGCACGGCCCCGAAATCACCTTTCGCGCATCCGGAGCATGGGTTGCCGTACACCCTTGTGCGTTTCCCCGACCCAGCGGGTGTACGGCGAAACGGCTGATCGAAGCGGTCGTACCACGTCTCATTGGCCTGACAGCGTCGACAGGAAAACTCGATCGGACCGAGATTTTCGTGTTCGCGCGGCAGGAATCCGCCGCGCTCGATCAGCAGGATGCGTTTGCCGGTCGGAGCGAGCTGGTAAGCCAGCGTGCCGCCGCCCGCGCCGGTACCGATGATGATCACGTCATAAGAGTCGCGCTGGGTCATTTTGCCGCTCCGCTCGGAATCCGGCTTTGGATGCGGCCGAGTTGCGTCGGTTACGACCGGCGGCCTGACGAGCCGATCGCCTTTATGATGATTCGATGGCCGTACTGGAATTGCTGGACGTGAAGAAGGCGTTTGTCGCACCGGACGGCGAACGCACACCGATTATCGACATTCCGCAACTCATGCTCGAAGCCGGACAACAGGTGGCGCTGGCCGGCAGCAGCGGTTCGGGCAAAACGACGTTGCTGCACCTGATCGCCGGCATTCTTCGTCCGGATTCGGGCCGCATTGTCGTACAGGGCCGCGACATCGCGACCGCTTCCGAATCCGAGCGGGATACGTGGCGGGCCGCGCACGTCGGCTACATCTTTCAAACCTTTAATCTGCTGCAGGGCTACACCGCGCTGGAGAACGTTGAATTGGGCATGCTGTTTGGCCGTGGTGCAGATCCGGCATACGCGCGCACATTGCTGGAGCGCGTCGGTCTCTCGGGACGTCTCCAGTATCGGCCACGTCAGCTTTCAGTCGGGCAGCAGCAGCGTGTCGCGCTCGCGCGGGCGCTGGCGAATCATCCGTCGCTGGTCCTGGCCGACGAACCCACCGGCAATCTCGATCACGCACACGCTCAATCGGCCCTCAGCCTGATTCGCGAAATCTGTCGTGAGTCGGGCGCGGCGCTGCTGCTCGTCAGTCATGATCGTGAGGTGCTCGGCGCGTTCGACGACGTGCGTGACCTCAGCGTTTTGAATCGCGCGGCCGGTGCGGCCGCCGCACCGGCGACAGGAGGCGGCCGATGAGCGCGGGCACGCCCTTCGCCCTCTGGCTGCTCGTGCGGCGCAGCCTATGGCAGCATGCGTTTTCGACGCTCGTGACGATGTTTTGCGTCGCGCTCGGCAGCGGATTGGTGATGGCTGTTTTCGGCATTCAGAAGCAGGCCGAGGACGCGTTCACCGGTGGGCCAGTCGGCTTCGACGCCGTGCTCGGAGCGCGTGGCAGCCAGCTTCAGCTCGTGCTTAATACGGTTTTCCACTTGGAAACCTCCCCGGGCAACATCCCCTGGACGCTGTACGAGGAAGTGCGGAAACGGCCCTACGTAGAGCTCGCAATTCCGTACGCGGTCGGTGACAACTACCGCGGCTTCCGCATCGTCGGCACGACGGACGAGCTTTTCACCAAGTTTGAGTTTCAAGCGGGGCGTAAGTTCGCGATCCGGCCGCCGGGCCGCGTCTTTGATCCCGAGCTGCGCGAGGCCGTGATCGGCAGCGAGGTCGCGCGCGAGGCCGGGCTGACGATCAATTCCACCTTCAACCCCTACCACGGCCTGACCTTCAACGAGAAAGAGAAACACGACGAGCAGTATGTCGTGGTCGGCGTGATGGAGCCGACGCACTCGCCGTCGGACCGCGTGGTGTGGATCCCCATCGAGGGCATCTTCCGGCTCGGCCGTCACACGCTGCGCGGCACGGGCAAGGAATTCACGCCGGTTCCGGGTCAGAAAATTCCCGATGAGAGCAAGGAAGTCAGCGCGGTAATGCTGAAGCTCAAAAGCCCGCAGGCCGGCACGCAGCTCTACACCGAAGTGAATCATCAGGGCAAAGTCGCGACGCTCGCGTGGCCGATCGGCAAGACGATGGCCGAAATCTTCGCCAAGCTGGGCTGGGTCAGCCGCGTGCTCGAGCTGGTCGCGTATCTCGTGATTTTCGTCGCGGCCGCGTCGATCCTGGCGACGATCTACAACACGATCAGCGAGCGGCGGCGCGAGTTTGCGATCCTGCGGGCGCTGGGTGCGCGGCGGCGAATCGTGTTTTCGGCCATCGTGCTGCAGGCGGCCGCGATCGCCGGAATGGGTAGCGTGCTCGGCTACGCGGTCTACGCCGGAATTTTGTGGGCCGCG
>JBGAJB010000154.1:0-8120 GCA_044225155.1 Phycisphaerae bacterium
CTCCTCGCGCGCGCGCTCGGCGTGGAGCCGGATGTGCGCCTGTTCGATCCGCTTTCGGATCGATATGCGATCCTTCACGCGATGACCAACTTTCGCCCCTTTGACGCGGAAGCGTTCACGCAGTGCGACGGCGTGCTGATCGTCGATACGTGTTCGCTCAGTCAGCTCGAGCCCGCGCGCGCCGCCCTGCCCGGCGCCCCGCCGACGCTCGTGCTCGATCACCACATCACGCGCGACGACATCGGCACGCGCCCCGGCGATCTCCGGCTCATCGACGAAGCCGCCTCCGCCGCCAGCCTGCTCGCGGCCGAGTGGATTCATTGCGCAAAGCTTCCGCTCACACCGGAACTCGCCACCGCTCTTTTCGTCGGCATCGCCAGCGACACCGGCTGGTTCCGCCATTCGAACACCGACGCCCGCACGCTGACGGCCGCCTCCGAGCTCGTGGCCGCCGGCGCGCGGCCCGCCGCCATCTACGACAGCCTCTACCACCGCGACCCCGTCGGCCGCCTGCGACTCGCCGCCCGCGCCCTCGCCAGCCTCGACCTGCGGGCCGACGGCAAGCTGGCCGTCATGACGCTCCGAAAAGAAGACTTCGCCGCGGCCGGCGCGGACGAGACGATGACCGAAGACCTGGTGAACGAGGCGGTGCGCCTCAAAGGCACGGAGGCGACGCTGCTCCTCATCGAGCGTCCCGACGGCTCCGTTCGCGCAAATCTCCGCAGCAAAACGTGGCTCGACGTCGCCCAACTCGCCGCCCAATTCGGCGGCGGCGGCCACGCCCGCGCGGCCGGCGCCCGACCGAACGGAAGCTGGAACGAAGTCGCGCCGCGGGTGATCGAGGCGACCGAAGCGGCGCTACTGAAACGTTAGACTGAATTTCAACTCTCGCGGTTAGGAAAGACTGAGGGCGCTGGGACTCGAACCCAGGACCCACGGCTTAAAAGGCCGTTGCTCTGCCGACTGAGCTACGCCCTCATTTCACGCCGGCAACAGGCGGGGTGCGGAGTATACGCGCTGCGGTCGCGGCGTTCCATCGATCCGAACCGCGGAGGCGCGCGGCCCAAACTTCGTGGGTGCCATATCAACGGCGTGAACGGGACCGGTCTGCCGTGGATCCGCGGACCGTCCAGCCCGAGCACCACACAGCCACGGCGGAACCACTTCGCGGCGGACGTCTTGTGAGAACGCAGCGTGACGATTCGTTGATCCAGCAGACGCCGTAGGCGCGTCCGCCTCACCTTGCGAAGTCTCTTCCCGATGCGCGCTCATTCGCCGCCGCGTGGGTCGTCCCACGAGCCAAACCCAGCACCGATCAAAGAGCGAAATGCCCCTCCCGTAATGGCGTTACATAAAATTCGCGCAATTGGAACCCCGTGGCGAAGCCGATTCGCTTGCGACGACCGATATGAGCGGTAGGCTTTGCGCGGAATGGGGAAGTCGCTCCGGTTCGGCCGGTTGGCCTGGCCGCGACGGCGCCGCCCATTCGATAAGAGGAGATCCCAACATGACATGGATGAATTCCGCTCGCGTGGGTCCGATCCGACTGGTCGGCCTGATGCTCGTGGCGGCGATCGGCGCGACCGCGCTCGCCCAGGATGAGCTCAAGGGCAAAGACGCAATTACGGGCACGATGACGATCGACTTCAAGACGCGCACGACGCCCGATACATCGGGCGAGTTGGCCGAAGGATCCGCCGCGATCGGCGCGCAGGACAAGTACACGATTGATCTGAACGTAGCAGAGACATTGAACTTTTCCGGAACGATCGTGCGTCAGCCGAACCTGTATTCGAAAATGATCCGCAAGATCAAGCAGGGCGCGGCGCTGGGCTTCAACATCGGGCTCTCCGTTGTGAATCCGAAAGACATGAAGCAGAAGAAAGCCGTCGGTAAGTGGGTCGGCAATGTCCCGATCAATACCGAGACCGGCGCTTACGAACTTGCCGGTGCGAAAGCCCCGGACCGCCCGCTGCGCATCGCGATCGACAGCGTCGGTCAGCAGAAGGCGTTCGAAGACATGTTCGCGGGTCGCCTGGTAGGCAAGGCCGAGAAGAAGGACAACCTCGCGAGCTACACGTACAAGCGCGTGATCGGCGATAAGACGGTCGAGATCGTTGTGAAGAAGAGCGATCCGATGCGATTCGACAACGTTGAACTGGCGAAGGGTCCGTCGGACAACTATCCGCACACGATCGTGAACGGTCGCCTCGACTACGACTATGAAACGGGCAACTGGTTCACCGACGGCCTGCGCCTGAAGTACAACCTGAACGGCAAGGACGTCGAGGACGTGATCACGGGTTCGATCAAGTGGGTGGAAGACCCGAACCACGATACGAACGGCAAGGGCCACTACGAGTTCAACCTTCGTTTCAACGAAGACAAGAACAAGAGCACCAAGGGCGAGTCGGCCGCCTTCGAAAAGATGAGCAGCGAAGACGCGTTCTTCGTCGTGGACGACTCGATCCCGTGCCTGACGGGTCGCGTGGAGTACGAGGACACGATGATGTCGGGCAAGGATCTGCCGAGCATGAGCAAGGTGACCTACAAGCTCGAGGCCAACAAGCTGAACAAGCAGCAGGTCACAGCCTTTGCCAAGCTCTGGCTGTTGGCCGTTGGTCCGACTAACGACGAGTAGCCCGCAAGTAAGAGCAATCAGTCAGAAACGACGCCGGCCGCGCTCGCGAATCTCGCGGGCGCGGCCGTTTTTTTTTTCTGGAATCCGAGATTACTTGTTGCAGTAATCGATGATGCGCGCGATCTCGCTGCGCAGGTCCTTGCGATGCACGATGCGATCGACGTAGCCGTGCTCCTGCTGAAACTCGGCCGTCTGAAAGCCCTCGGGCAGCGTGGCGCGGATGGTGCTCGCGATCACGCGCGGTCCGGCGAAGCCGATCACGGCGCCCGGCTCGGCCAGCGTCACGTCGCCCAGGAACGCAAAACTCGCGGCGACGCCGGCCGTCGTCGGGTCGGTCATGACGACGATGTACAACCCGCCCGCCTCGTCGAGCTTGGCAATGGCGGCCGAGGTCTTGGCCATCTGGACGAGCGAGACCATCCCTTCCATCATGCGCGCCCCGCCGCTGCACGTGACCATGACGAGGGGCAGATCCTCCTCGATGGCGCGCTCGGCGGCAGCCGCGACTTTCTCGCCGACCACCGAGCCCATCGAACCCATGATGAAAAACGGATTCATGACGCCCATGATGACCGGACGGCCTTTGATGAAGCCCTTGCCGACAACGATCGCTTCCGTCTCGTTCGTCTGCTGACGAACTTTGTCGAGCCGCTCCTTGTAGGTCATGCGGTCGTTGAATTGGAGCGGATCACTGGAGCGCAGATCTCCGAGAAACTCCTCGAACGTGCCCGGGTCGTTCAGTTGATTGATGCGCGTGCGGGCGTCGATGCGATAGTGCAGGTCGCAATCCTGGCACACGTGCAGGTTTTCCTCGAGGATGCGGCGGTACAGCATGTTGCCGCAGCCGTCGCAGCGAATCCAGAGGCCTTGAGGAATCTCCACATTGCGGCGCTGCGGGGCTTCATCTGCCATGCTCCACTCCTTCGAGCGCGTCTCGCGCGCTCATTCGCCGATCGCATCCTTCAGCGGGGTCGAATCCAGCGGCGCGTAGGACCGCAGTTCGCTGGGTGCGGCGGCGTCTTGCCACAGGACGGCCGCGTCGCCGCGCTCGATCACCCAGCGCGTCAACGCGAGAATCATCGGCCGCAGGACCAGCACGACCGATTGTCCCGCCAGGCGTTTGGACATTTTCAAGATGCGCTGGCGGGCGCGGTCCGCGGCGGCGACGAATTCTTCGCCGTTCGGCGGGGTCACGCTGAGCGGCGCCTCGTGAAGCTGCCGGTGGGCGGACTGAAAACGGGCTTCGAGCTGCTCGTCGGTTAATCCGGTCCACAGTCCGAAATCAACTTCGGAAACCTCTTCCAAGGCTTTGGAGGACGTTCCCAGCGCTCCGGCGATGATTTCGGCCGTCCGGGTGGCCAGCTCGTCGGGGGAATGAAAGACCTTCGCAACGCCGCGGCCCGTGAGTTGGCGCGCCCATTCCGCCGCTTGTTGCTCGCCATGCTCGGTCAGCGAAAGCTCGGCTCGCCCGAGCAGACGCCCTTCGATGCGCCATTCACATTCGCCGACTGGAACGAGCGTCAGGTTCATGAGCGTCGCGCGGGCCTCCGCTGAGAGGCCTCCAGCGCCGAGCGCCGCAACTCATGCAGCGCCGTCGCCGGGCTCTCGGCCTTGAAGATTGCCGTGCCGGCCACGAGCGTATCCGCGCCGGCCGCGACCACCTGCTGCACCGTGTCCTGTCCGATGCCGCCGTCCACTTCGAGCCACTGCTCGTCGCTCATGTGATTCGCGAGGATTTCGATCTTGGGCAGGCACTCGTCCATGAACTTCTGTCCGCCAAAGCCGGGCCAGACGGTCATGACCAGCACGACGTTGACGTCGGGCAGAATTTCGAACACGGCCTCCGGCGGCGTGCTGGGATTCAAGGCGACACCGACCTTTACACCGAGCGCGCGAATCTCACGCACGATGTCGCGCGGGTGTTCAACCGTCTCGATATGGAAAGTGATGCTGGTCGAGCCGGCCTCCGCGAACGGCCGGGCGTAGCGGCCCGGATCGGAGATCATCAGATGCGTGTCGAGCGGCAGGCTCGTGCTGCGCGCGATCGACTGCACCACCGGCACGCCGAAGCTCAGGTTCGGGACAAAGTGCCCGTCCATGATGTCCAGATGCAACACGTCCGCGCCGGCGTTCTCGATCAGCGCGATCTGGTCGGCCAGATGCGCGAAGTCGGAATTCAGCACCGACGGTGCGATACGAATGACGGGGTGATGACTCATCGTCGAATTACGCCTCGTCAATCACGTCGAGTGGGGCGAAGCGCTTGCCTTCGAGGAACTCCAGCGAGGCCCCGCCGCCGGTGCTGATGTGCGACATGCGGCTCGCAAGGCCCGCCTGCTCAACGGCGGCCGCACTGTCTCCGCCGCCAATGACCGAAACGGCGCCGCGCCCGGTTGCATCCGCGATCGCATTCGCCAGGGAGAACGTGCCGGCGTCGAAGGGCTTCGTCTCAAACGCACCCAGCGGACCGTTCCAGACGATTGTGCCCGCGCTGGAAATCAGGTCGCGAAAGCCGGCCAGCGTCTTGGGACCGACGTCGAGGCCCATCAGGTCGGCCGGCAGGTCGCCGTCCACAACGCGCGATGCCACGCCGGCCTTCAGTTCGGGTGCGGCCACCGAATCCACCGGCAAGTGGATTTTTGGTCCGCCGAGGATAAGCAGTTCGCGAGCGAGATCGAGCTTGTCCCGTTCACAGAGGCTCTTGCCGACATGCTTCCCCTGCGCCGCCCAGAACGTGTACGTCATCGCACCGCCGATCAGGATGTGATCCACCTTCGGCAGCAGGTTTTTGATGACGCCGATCTTGTCACTGACCTTCGCACCGCCGAGCACGGCCACAAACGGCCGCTTCGGATTCGACACGGCCTGCCCGAGATATTGAAGTTCTTTTTCAACCAGGAATCCGATCGCGCGATTGGCGGCCGGCAGGAGCTGGGGCACGTCGTACATGCTGACGTGCTTGCGATGGCACGTGCCGAAAGCATCGTTCACGTACAGCTCGCCCAGCGCGGCGAGCTGTTTGCCAAATTCGACGCGCTTGGCGTCCTGTTCGGGCGTGAGCTTGCCGTCGGGATTCTTCTTGGCTTTGTCGATGATGTCCTCGGCCTTGTGAAAGCGGAGGTTTTCGAGCAGCAGCACGCCACCGTCTTTGAGTGCCGCGACGGCGTCACTCGCGGGTCCGCCCACGCAGTCCGACGCGAACGCGCACGGCTGACCGATCAGTTCGCCGATCCGCTTGGCGACCGGAGCCAGGGAGAGCTTTGCATCGGCGGCTTTGTCGCCGGTGGGTCGGCCGAGGTGACTCATCAGGATCGCCCGTCCGCCGCCGGCGACAATGTGCTTGAGCGTCGGCAAGAACTGCGTGATCCGGCGATCGTCCGTAATGTTCTGCTGGTCGTCCAGCGGAACGTTGAAATCGGCTCGCACCAGCACGCGGCGACCGCGCAGGGCGAGGTTTTTGACCGAACGTTTGGCCATGTGTTCGCCTCCCAGAGTCCGGCTCCCTGCCGAACCGCCATACCAATGTGAATTGTAGTGGAAGCAGCGCGGGGCTGGCGCGAGAACTGCCCGCGCAGCGTAAACGTCCGAATGCGCGCTCCGCGCGAAACGCGGCTCAGCGCCCGAAGAGCCGATGAATAAGCTATACTGCGGTGCTTTTTGCAGCGAAGGGAAAGGTGCCTGATGATCGCCGCCGCGCCGGGCCGCATTGTGGGTCGCGAAGTTTCCGCGGCCGAGACGATCGATGTGCTGAAACGCCACATCCTCGTCGACGGTTTTCACATCGTGCTCGATCCGCAGGCCAGCCACGGCGCGTATCTGCACGACGCCGCGACCGCCAAGGAATATCTCGACGTTTACTCTTTTTTTGCGTCGCAGCCGATCTCTTACAACCATCCAAAAATGCGCGAACCGGCGTTCCAGGCCCGCCTGCTGACGGCCGCGTCGATGAAGGTCGCCAATCCAGACGTTTACACGCGCTATTACGCCCAATTTGTACAGACTCTGAGCGAAACGCTGGGCCTGCCGCCGCTGAATCACTATTTCTTCATTGATGGCGGCGCGCTCGCGGTTGAAAATGCCTTGAAGACCGCGTTCGATTGGAAGATTCGCAAGAACATGGCCGCCGGCCGCGGTGAAATCGGCACGCTGGTGCTGCATTTCAAACAGGCTTTTCACGGTCGAACCGGCTACACGATGAGCCTGACGAACACCGACCCCGCGAAGACGCAATACTTCCCGAAGTTTGATTGGCCGCGCGTGCTGAACCCGTATGTCAACTTCGCATTGCCGGAGCCGGAGCGAACCGAAGACGTCATTCGCCGCGAACGCGAGTCGGTCAAGCAGATTGAGGCGGCCGTCGCGCAGCATGGCCATCACATCGCCGCCCTGATCATCGAACCGATTCAGGGCGAAGGCGGCGACAACCACTTCCGCGGCGAATTCCTGCGGACGCTGCGCGATCTCTGCGACAAGCACGAGATGCTGCTGATCTTCGACGAGGTGCAGACGGGCGTCGGCCTGACGGGCCGCAACTGGTGCTGCCAGCATTTCAACGTGCTGCCCGACATTCTCTGCTTCGGCAAGAAGATGCAAATCTGCGGCATCATGGCCGGTCCGCGCATCGACGACGTCGACAACGTCTTCAAGGTGCCCAGCCGCATCAACTCGACGTTCGGCGGAAATCTCACGGACATGGTGTGTGCCACGCAGTACCTGAAGATCATCGCGGAGGATGAGCTGGTACCACGTGCCGCTGACACCGGCGAGTATCTGTTGGACGGCTTGCAGCGCGTCGCCGAGCGTCGCGCGCTGATGTCGGCCGTGCGTGGCCGCGGACTGTGGACGGCCTTTGACCTGCCGAGCACGCACCTGCGCAACGTGGTGCGTACCGTGGGGCAGGAACGGCAGATGCTCATGCTCGCGTGCGGGGAAAAGACGATCCGCTTCCGCCCCGTGCTCGACATCGCGACGGGCGACATCGACCGCGGGCTGGAAATTCTCGACGGCATCCTCCGCGACGTGGCCGATTCCAAGAAATGCCTCTGTGGCGATCCGAGCTGCGGGGCGAGCGATTGAATTCAGAGATTTGAGAAGCGAGAAACGAAAATCGAGATGATGATCGGCCCGCAGCGCCGCTGACATCTCGTATGTTCATTTTCCGGAGATGGTTTCGATGTCCCCGACTCCCGTCCCTGTTGATGTCTGCTCCGCAATTCGCTCCGCCACGCGCGTGGCGCTCGTGGGGCACGTGACGCCTGACGCAGATTGCCTGAGTTCGATGGGCGGTATCGCTCGCACCGTGCGCCATCTCGGCAAAACGCCTGTGGCAGCCCTGCCCGACGGCACAGTTGCACGCAAGCTCGGCTTCCTCGTCGAGATGGCCGGCATGAAACCGGCGACGACGGCCGAACTCGCCGGCTGCGATCTGGCGGTCGTGGTCGATACGGCCAAGGACAGCCGGGTCAACATCGACGGCAAG
>JBGAJB010000155.1:0-3302 GCA_044225155.1 Phycisphaerae bacterium
GGGGAGCATGTGATTTCTTTTGTTCGGATGATTCGTAGCGCCGCAGGATGTGGTGCGCGAGGAATCCCTCGCGTCCAATTCGGGAGAAGTGTCGCGCACGCGCCGTGGTTCGTCGCTGGGCTTTGCTGCGTGGGCGCACAGGCAGCGGATTGGACGCATCTGGGCGGCGATGCAGCGCACACCGGCCGGGCCGGGATCGCCCCGTTCGGCCTGTCGGTCCGTTGGCACGTTTCAGCCCTGCCGGGAGAGGTTTTCGCGCAGCGCGCCGCGCCGGTGACCTTCGGCGAGCGCGTATTCATTGCAGCGCGCGTTTTCGTGGGAACCGTTCATGCCGCCAACCGCGTGATCTGCTTTCGTGCATCGGATGGCGTGCGCATGTGGGCTACGGACATTGACGCCGACGTGTACGACAGTTGGGCGTCGCCGGCTATCGACGTGCGCCACGAGAGCGTGCTCGTCGCGTCGGGCGCCCGGCTGTACGCGCTCGAAAGCGACGATGGCGACGTCGAATGGGACACGCCGCTGGGTTTCCTGGTGAATGCGTCACCGACCGTAAGCAGTGATCTGGTGCGCGGCGTGCATGCCGCCAATCGCGCATTTATCGTCGACTTCAGCCCGATCGAGTTCTCGACGCTTTACGCGATCAACGTCGATCCGTTTCACGCGACGGACAATCCTTACAAACCGGGCGACGTCGTGTGGACGGCCGGGCTGAGCGGCTCGTCGGGAAACACCGTGGCTTATGCCGACGGGCGAGTTCATGTGTCGAGCACGGGCGGTGCGGTGACGGCTTTCAATGCGCGCGACGGCGGCGCACCGCTGTTTTCGAACCAGCTCGTCAATGCCGATCCGCCTTATTCCCACGGATTCTTCGGCGGTGTGACCGTGCAAGAGGGTTATCTCTACGCCGCGAGCTATGACTTCGACGAGATCGGCAACGATTCGCGCTTGTTCAAAGTGAACGCCACGACCGGCGCACTGGTCTGGTCCGTGCACTGTGAACGCACGGCCTCGATCCCGATCGTGTCGGGCGGACGCATCTATCTCTCCGCCGGAATTCCCGGCTTCGGTTCCAGCGAGCGGTTGCAGGCGTTTCAGGATCTCGGTGCGTCCGCGGCCCTCATCTGGGACACCGGCGCGACGGCGACAGGCCTGGGCGGATGGACGCATCATCCGCTGCTGTACGCGGGCGGGCTGTTCGTGGGCACGTCCGATGGCGGAGACGAATTTGGGCCCTACGTTTCGCTTTCGCGCATCGACGTAAATGGCACGCCCGGGACGGCCGGGTTTGTGACGGCCACGCACGAGGGTGCGGGGGCGAGTCCGGCCGCCGGCGCGGATGGAGCGCTCTATTCGGTAGGCGAAGACGGGTTGTTCTGTTTCCATGGCGCGGTGCTGGAGGGCGAGGCGGAACTCGCGGAGCCGGCGAAGCCGTTCAAAGGTCTTGAGATACAGCCCTGATATGAAACGACATGCTGCTCGGCCCGGCGGCCGAGCCTTTACGCTGGTGGAACTGCTCGTCGTGGTCGCGATCGTCGCGCTGCTGGCGGCCGTCTTGCTGCCCAACCTGGCCGCGGCGCGAGCGGTCGCGCGTCGCACAAAGTGCGCCGCGCAGCTTCACATCGTTTCTCAGGCCTTTCACATGTACGTGGCCGACAATCGCGGCTTTGCGATGCCGACCGAGCAACCTTCGACGGCCGGACAGCCGACCACGTGGTGGTGGGGGGCCGAGATCAATGGCCGCGTCGACTTCACGCGCGGATTCACGTGGCGCTACATGAGCAGCGAACTGCGGGAAGGCGGCGCATGATCACGAGCACCTTCGGCTACAACGGCTATTACCTCTCGCCCGCCTCTTCCGGCTGGAGCGCGATCGCTGGACGGCCGTGGCAGAATCTGGATCGGATGAAGAACACTTCGCCGGTTTTTACATTCGCCGATGCGGCGCTGCCGTGGGGGCTAGGTGTCAAGAACACGGCCCTGCTCGACCCGCCTTCGCTCTTCATGGGTGGGCTCTGGTACACCAATCTCAGCCCAACCACCTCGTTTCGCCACAACGGCTTCACCAACGCGGCACACGTGGATGGCCACGTCGCCTCACTGCGGCCGCAAGGCGGAAAGATCGTCTCGGCGCAGCAGCAGATCGGGTCAGTCGGGGCGGAGAACGACCCGCACTATGTGCCGGATTGGCGGGATTGGTAGAGCTTTCCGGCCGCGGTACATCCACAAGCGAGAGCGCAACGGCGTCGCGCGCGGGGTTAGGTTCCCCGCATGTTGAAGCAGCGCCAGTGCCCCGCGTGCGATTACGACTTGTGCGTGCTGGTGAACCGCCGAGGTGTTCGAATCGTGGCAGTGCCGCGCGGCGGGCACGAAGTTGAATAGTCCCAGTTTGCACGAACTGAGTGCAGCCGAATCACCGGCATGTTGTGTTGCGAGACGATGCAGGCACTGTGATATTCAGTACCACCAACCGGATTCTTGGAAGGGACCGGAGGTCTGTGACCAAGATGGTCCAACAGGCAGCCCTCATGAATTCGCTCCGCGACCAATTTGATCTTCGTCAGACGGAACAGCCTGCTACGCCAGCGCCGCTTCCGCCTTTGCGCACTGTGCCTCCCTGGCTGAGTTGCGGACGGCCGCCGTCGCCAGCGTTTCGATGCGCCGCGCGGCCTCAAACGCGCCGTCTTCGGCGCGGAGCACGCCGCCGAGTCGCGCGGCGGCAGCCTGGATTTTTGCATCGTTCAGGACGCCCGCGAGCGCGTCGATCATTGTCTTCGGCGTGAGGCGCTTACGTTCCACGACCGAGCCCGCTTTGAGTCGCTGTACGCGATTTGCATTGTCGAACTCGTCATTGGCGTGCGGAATGATCGCGCTCGGCACCCCGGCGCGCAAGGCGCTGGCCGTCGTGCCGATGCCGGCGTGGTGAACGATCGCCGCCGCATGCGGAAAAATCGCCGCGTAGGGCGCGCCGCGCTCCACCCGCAGCATCGGCGTCGAGACGCTTGCGTCATCGCCGCCCGTCAGCAGCAGCGCCCGCCGGCCGAGCTGCTCGCACGCCTTCGCCGCGATGCGATAGAGCTCCGCGCCGTGATGGCTGACGCTGCTGCCGAGCGTGACGACGACTGGCCGCTCCCCGGCCTGCATCCACTCCTCCAGATCCTTGAGCCGAACAGCGTCGACACCGGCGGGGTCGTCCCAGGCGGAAAAGCCGCAGATCGCGCCGCCGGCGGGATCGTCAGGGCGCACGGGACGGAAGTGTCGCGACCAAAGGGCCAGGACGGGCGTGAGTTCGTCGCTGCCGG
>JBGAJB010000155.1:3347-8117 GCA_044225155.1 Phycisphaerae bacterium
CGCTCTCGCCGCGCGCCACGCGCTGAAACGCGCCGCGCAGCGGGCTCGCGCCGGCCGCCCGGCGACAGCGCGAGATTTCCCCGTCATAGCGCCAGCGGCTGATGACGCCGACGGCGCGGCGCTGCACGCGGTGCCA
Organism: Phycisphaerae bacterium; assembly: GCA_044225155.1. Classification (GTDB taxonomy): domain Bacteria; phylum Planctomycetota; class Phycisphaerae; order UBA1845; family Fen-1342; genus CAYMBL01. The sequence goes on from JBGAJB010000155.1 coordinate 3,484, forward strand.
GAATCCGCGGGCGCGCGGGAAGGGCAGGAACGGCAGATGCAGTTCTTCTTCTTCCGAGAGCCAGAAAATCGGCGCGAGCACGCCGATCGCCAGCGGCAAGCGCAGCACCTCGCAGGCCGCGTGGACGCCGAACGCAATGTGATGCGCGAGGACGATGTCGGGTCGAGCAGCGGCGGCAGCGCGTCGCACGCCAACGACTTGTGCGGCGAATGTGCCGATCAGCAGGTCGCGGAAAACAAAGTCCATCGAGCGGCGATCGTCGACCAGCGTGCCGTTCTGCACGAAGCGCAGGTAGTCGGCCGCCTCGCCGATGCCTTCGAACGCCAGGCCGGCGCGCTCGATGCGCGGGCGGAAGTAGGGATTGGCGAGCATCGTCACATCGTGGCCACGCGCTCGCAGGGCCACGCCGACGCCGATGAAGGGATGCAGGTCGCCGGCGGTGCCGATCGTGGAGATGAGGATTCGCATCATGACTCTCTGTTGCGTTGCGCGCTTGTCCGGGAATCGCCAACTGCCTGCGCTTGCACGACGCGCGGCTACTGAGAGTCAGTACGGGCGCCGGGGGGAGTTGGATTGGTCGTCGCGGACGGGCCCGGACGGGTGGAGGGGCCGCTGGCCGGGGCGTCTTTGATCCGGAAAAGCAGATACGGGGCCTGTTTGTTGGCTTCGTACCCCCCGGGCGGATAGATCAGCTCGGCCAGGTCGTGGGCGGCCGCCAGTTGCGCGGAAAAGCGGGCGTGGTCGAGATCGACGACGACGAAACGGGCCTTGAAGTGCGTCCGAATGTCGCTGAGTTCAACCTTCACCCGCTGCTTCTTTCCCGCATGGTCCGTGTAGGTGCTGAGCGTCGGGGTCTGGGCGCGCGTGATCTTCACGAATCGCTCCCAAAGCTCCGGATCACGGGCGTGCGTGAATTCGGGATCGAGACCGACAATGTAATAGTCGTAGGTGTTGAAATAGAAGTTCGGCGGAAACACGTCCCAGTCGACGGTGAAAATGATGTCGCCTGGTTGGCTGGCCTGTTTGGCCGCGTCCATCACGCCTTTGACGGCCGCGAGGTCGTAGCGGCAGCGGATGGCGGAGGATGCCGCGTGCCAGACGGGCGCGCCGAGCAGTACGACGAGCGCCGCGATCGTGGCGCCCGCGATTGATGTCGCAAGTAGCGGTGGGCGTTGAATGCGACCGGCCAACATGGCGCGCGTGATCGGTGCGATCAGGGCAATCGCGCCGATCACAAGCCACAGCGGCCAGGCGGCCAGAGTCGTTGTAGTGCCGGGAATTTGCCGCGCGGCCGCGACGCATGCACAAAGCGCGACGACAGCAATCGCGACGGCGACGGGCACGGAAATTGTTGAGTCCGGGAGGGCGAGGCGCGGCGCAATAGCAAACGGCGCATAGTGTAGATCGAATGAAGAGTCCGGGAGGGCGGGCGCGTCGCCCTCACGGGATTGGGTGGTGGCTGCCTCGCTGGTGGCCGCTCGGCCGGCGAGGATGTTTCTCAGCACCGGCCCGGCGAGATAGGCCGCGCTGAGCAGGCAGATTGGCGGCCAGTATTCAACGAAGCGTCGCGCCTTCAACATCAGCAAGAGGAAGCCGAATTGCAGCAGCAGGGCTGTAAGCTCGCGCGGATTGAGATGCGGGCCATTGCGCAGGCGCATCACGAGTGCCGTGACCCACACGCCGAGCACGCCGCCGGCCATCAGCACGATGAACCACGGATCGGTGTACGGCAGCCACTCTCGGCCGACTTCCGTTTCCGGCGACAGCCCGCTGCCGAAAATCTGCAGCCAGAGGAATTCCCACATGCCGGCCGCGTAGGGATACGTGAGCACGCCCAGGAGCCAGCCGCCGAACGTGATGAGCGCCAGTTGCCAGAGAATGCGGCGCTCGCCCGCGCGCCCGATGGCGCAGGAAAAAACGTAGGCGATCACCAGCGGCGGGCCGAAGGTGACCGCGCCGAGGTAAAGGTGTACGTACGCCGTCAGGGCGAGCGCGGCCAGCCACGCGCGCCCGTGGAACAGAGCGAGCAGGATGAGCTGCATGAGCATCAGCGACGCGCCGATGGCGCGCACCGATGCGTGGCGCGAGAGAAACTGATCGGGCAATACGAGAAACAGCGCCAGCCAGAACCAGCGCAGGGGAACGCGCTCGCGCCGCAGCAACAGGTCAAAGAGCAGCAGATTCACGCCGAAAAACGCGCAGACTGCCCAGCGGCCGCCGGCCAGGTCGTCGCCGGTAAGCGCGCGGGCTGCGAATACGAACGGCGCGAGCAGAGCGTGAAAGCCGACGTGGTGGCTGACGAAATCGTCGCCGGTTCTGCGGAAATACGAATACTGGAGCCAGGGGAATTTCTGCGGCAGGCCCTGCTCGACGAGCATGGTGGCCATGCGGACGTGATAGAACGAATCGTGCTCCGGCACGCCGATCGGATCGCCGGGCTTGGCGGGCGACACGGCGTAGAGATGGTGCATCACCGCGACGCCGACGATGAACACAGAGATTGATTCAAGGATGCCGAGCAGTCGTTCGCGCGTGCGAAAGACGGGCCGCGGTGAGACGGCGAGATCGGTGGCGGGCTTGGCCACTGTCTGGCTCATGCGCGGCTCACGGCGTGACGGTGAAGCGGTAGTTGCCCGCGCCGACTTCGAAAGCTGCGCCGTGCCGTGATGGAACCGCTCGCACGCCGACCGCGCTGGACGCGGCCACCTCGCCTTCCTTCACAGCCTCTGGATTTCGCGCAGGCAGGATGATCGTCGCGCTCGTGTTCGGCGGAACCGAGAATTCGAAGACGAGCTTTTCGCCGTCACGTTTCCAGCCGCTGCGAATCGTGCCGCGAATGGATTGATACTCGCCGCGCACCCAGTCGAGTCCGCCGCCTGGCTCGGGATGCAGGACGAAATGCTTGTAGCCGGGTTGTGTTTCATCAGGATTGATGCCGACCACTGTTCGCCAGACCCACTCGCCGACCGAGCCGATCGCATAATGGCTGAACGAATTCATGCCGGGATCCTGAAACCCGCGGCCCTCGACGTAGCCGTCCCAGCGCTCCCACACCGTCGTCGCGCCGTGATCGACCGCATAGCCCCAACTCGGCATCGTGCGATTATTGATGAGGCGATAGGCCTCGTCGGTCTTGCCCGCCCGCGTCAACTCGTTCATCAGGCAGATCGTGCTGTGGAAGCCGGTCGAGATGTTGCCGTTGTAGGTCTTGAACGCTTCCAGCATGTACTCGGCTGCGGGCGCGCGGGATTCGCCGGGCAGCAGGTCAAAAGCGAGGGCGATCGCGTAGCCGGCCTGCGTGTTGCCCTGCATGCGGCCATCGGCTGAGACATAGGCCTGGTTGAACGCGGCCTTGATCTTCTCGGCGAGGTCGGCGTACTTCGCGGCATCGTCCTTGCGCCCCAGGACGGCCGCGATGCGGGCGACATAGCCCGTGGACTTGTAGAAGAACGCGGTGCCGAAGACCTCCTTGGGCACCTCCGCGCCTTTCGCGGGCCAGCCGGCGAGCTGAAGCGTGTCGGCGTTCAGCCAGTCGCCATAGTCGTTGCCGCGTGCGTTCTTCCAGAGCAGGTCCGGATTTTTCGCGTGGATGAACTCGATCCAGCCCACCATCGAATCGAAGTGCTCTTCGAGCAGGCGACGATCACCGTAGTTCACCCACTGCCGCCACGGCACGAACACGCCCGCATCACCCCAGGCGGGCACCCCGCTGAATCGCACGTTCGGATCGAACGGCTGCGGCGCGAAATCGGGATAACGCCCGTCGCGCGTCTGCGCATCGCGCACGTCGCGAACCCATTTCGTAAAGAACGCGCTCATGTCCATGTTGAAGCAGGCGGTCTGCGCGAAGGCGAGAATGTCGCCCATCCAGCCCATGCGTTCGTCGCGCTGCGGGCAGTCGGTGGGCGTACTCATCAGGTTCGCGCGCTGCGTCCAGAGCACGTTCTGCATCAGGCGGTTGAGCTTCGCGTCGGAACTCTCGAAGCGGCTGACCTCGGGCGAATCTGAGTGAAACACCTCGCCGACGAGGTCGTCCTGTGCGGGTTTGGCCGGCAGGCCGGTGACTTCGACGTAGCGGAAACCGTGATACGTGAAGCGCGGCTCGAACGTCTCGTCGCCATCACGCCCGGCCGCAATGTAGTGATCGGACTGCGCCGCTCCGCGCAGGTTCGTGACGTAGATCGTGCCGTCGGGATTCAGGACTTCGGCGTGCCGCAGCGTGATCGTCGTGCCGGCCGGGGCTTTGAGCTTCACGCGGCAGCGACCGACCATGTTCTGGCCCAGATCGAAAACATAGGTGCCGGGTTTTGGCTCGCTCTGGGCGACCGGTTTCAATTCTTGCGTGACGCGAATCGGCTCGTTGGCCTGGGCGACGAGGCGCGGCGCCGGCTTCGGCTCGGTGATCGCCGCCGGCTTCCAGGCTGAGTCGTCAAAGGTCGTCGTGTCCCAGCCAGGCAGTTCGGCACGCGCGTCGTAAGTCTCGCCGTCGAGCAGATCGCCGACACGCAACGCGCCGGCCAGCGAAGTCTTCCAGTCGTCGTTGGTCACGATCGTGTCGCGCGTGCCGTCGGCGCGCTCGATCTCGAGCCGCGCGCGCAGTCGCGGCTGTCGCCCGTAGATCGCGCGCGGCGGAC
>JBGAJB010000156.1:0-8113 GCA_044225155.1 Phycisphaerae bacterium
GGCCGCTGTGCAGATTTGCGCGCAGGACGATTCGCTGAGGCGTGCCAAAGTCATTCCCTGAACCCGCCTCGACCCCGATTACGAAGAGATTGAATTGATTGTCGCAGGCGATCACGGCGATCGCGTCGCGCGGCGCGGCCGGCAGCTCGAACACACGGCGAAACGCGAGCGGCGTTCCGCCCGGCGCGGAGACGGCCGCTTGCGGATCGTTCCAGATCCAGCGTCCCGGCGGCTGCGGAGCCTGGCCATGATCACGAATGACCGCATCGCCCGTCTGCGGCCACGCGCCGGTCACTTCGCGCACGGCATCCACAAACTGTTCGGCCGACATCCGGCGCACGCTCGGCCCGCGAAACACGAACGCGTCATTCTCGCGTTCGCCCGCGTCTACCGAGGGCATCTGGTAGGCGGCCGACGTGAGCATCAGCTCCATCAGCTTCTTCAGGTCGTAGCCGCTGCGAATCAGTTCGCTCGAAAGGAAATCGAGCAGGTCAGCGTTCCAAGCCGCGCGATCCATCTCATCGACCGGCTCGACCAGGCCGCGGCCGAAGAAACGCGCCCAGAGCCGATTGACGATTGTCCGCGTGAAACGGCCGTTCTCCGGGCAGACAAGCACTTCCGCGAGGCGCGCCTGACGTGCGGCACGCGGCGCGCTGGCGTCGATCGCGCCGAGTTGCGGGAAGAGGAACTTCATCGCGGCGGTCTTGCCCTGCGGCTGATCGCAGCGCGACATTTCGAGGGGTCCGTCGGCAAAGACCGACGCGAGGCCATACGCGTCGGCGAGCTTCCAGTCGTTGATGAAGCTGTCGTGACAGGATGCGCATTTCAGATTCAGGCCGAGGAAAACCTGGGAGACGTTCTGGGCGGCCTGCATCGGCGGGGTCTGGCTGGCGTTCACGACGCCGCGCCAGATGATGCCCGACGCGAATCCCTCGGAGCCGGGAGTCGGCGCGACGAGCTCCGTCACGAACCGGTCATACGGCTTGTTCTCATAGAGCGCGTCGTGGAGCCACTGCGTGATCTGCTGACGCCCGCCGTCGATATAGCCCGTGCCCTTGTAGTCGTTCCGGAGCAGATCGTTCCAGAATGTGAGCCAGTGCTCGGCGTAGCGCCGGCGGTCGTCGAGGAGTTTGCGAGCGAGGAGCGCCCGCTTTTCAGGGCGCGTGTCGCGCGCAAATTCGTCCTGCTCGGCCGGCGTCGGCAGCAGGCCGATCACGTCAAGATACGCGCGGCGGAGGAAAACGGAATCGTCGACCGCGGAAACGCGAATGTCGTATTCGGCGAAGTAAGGCGCGAGCAGTGCGTCGATCGGGTGCGTTCGCCGAGCGGCGTCCGCGCTTCCCGCTTCGGTCGGCAATGTCACTTCGCGCAGCTTCAGGTCGTATTGCAGCGCCGCGTCCACGCCGCTCGCATCGCCGGTCCATTCCAGGCCTTGATCGATCCATGCCCGCAGCAGCGCGATGTCCGCGTCCGGCAACCGCGGCCGATTGCGCGGCATGGCGAGGTCCGGATCGGTGCTGGTTACGCGCTGCATCAACAGGCTGGCGGCGCTGTCGCCGGGAACGATCGCCGGCCCGCTTTCGCCGCCGGAGAGCGCATTTTCACGCGTGTTCAGCACCAGGCCGCCACGATGCCGATCGGCCGAATGACAGGCGAGACACTGCGATTTCAGAATCGGCGCGATCTGGGTGCGGAATTCGACTCTCCGCCCGCCGCCGGGCGCGTTCGCGTCCTGACCTGCGACGCGACCGGCGGTCAAGAACAACGCGAAGATCGAGAGCAGTGTTGCGGGATGAGCTGGAAACCGGGGCATGTCGAGCATCTTAGCATTTTTCGCACCCGTTCCCGCGTTCGAAACCGCGCCAATTTGAGGAGGTGTCCCGATTCGATTCGACCGCGCCATCTGCGATGGAAACTGCCGGTATGCCTTTCAACGGGAACCGCGCTCCATCATCCTGTTTGCTGCTCCCGCGCTTCGGATCAGCCGGACCCCGGAGAAATGTTTGACCGGCCTGCCCGCGCGCGGTATCGATGCACCATGAATCCACGCGAAACCGTCGCGATTCTTGATTTCGGCGGGCAATACACGCAACTCATCGCGCGCCGCGTGCGCGAGAACCACGTCTACAGCGAACTGCTAGCACCCGATACGCCCGCGTCACGGCTGCGCGAGCTGGGCGTGCGCGGCATCATCCTCTCCGGCGGTCCCGCGAGCGTTTACGAGACGGGGGCGCCGACATGCGATCCGGCCATCTTCGATCTCGGTGTTCCGGTGCTCGGCATCTGTTACGGCATGCAGATCGCGTGCCTGCAGCTCGGCGGGCAGGTCAAGGCCGGAAATACGCGCGAGTACGGCCGCGTGCGGCTGCACACAAAGAGCGCGAGCGCCATCCTGGCGAATCTGCCGGCCGAAACTTCCGTCTGGATGAGTCACGGCGATGCCGTTACGGCCGTCAGCGAGGAATTCGAAAGTCTTGCCGCGACGGACAATTGCCCGATCGCGGCGGTCCGGCACCGCACGCGGCCGGTCTTCGGCGTGCAGTTTCACCCGGAGGTGACACACACGCCGCTGGGTGGACAGATTCTGCGAAATTTTCTCTACGACGTCTGCCGCTGCCGAGGCACGTGGCGCGTGGCGGCGGAAGTGGAGCAGATGGTTGAGCAGGTGCGAGCGCAGGTGGGCACGACGGCGCGCGTGATCTGCGGGCTCTCGGGCGGCGTGGATAGCAGCGTGGTGGCAGCGCTGATCCACCGCGCGATCGGCGAGCGGCTGGTGTGCATCTTCGTAGACAACGGCCTCCTGCGGCGCGGCGAACGCGATCTGGTCGAAGCGACGTTCCGGCGACATTTCGGCATGCAGCTTCGCGTGGCCGACGCGCGCGACCAGTTTCTGGGGCGGCTGCGCGGCGTGCTCGATCCGCAGGAAAAGCGGCGCATCATCGGTTCAGAGTTCATCAACGTCTTCAAGGCGGAATCACGCCAGGTCGGTGATGCGAAGTTCCTCGCCCAGGGCACGATCTATCCCGATGTCATCGAATCGGGACACGGCGCGGCCGGGCATTCGGCGGTCATCAAGCTGCATCACAACGTCGGCGGGCTGCCGGCGGAACTGGGTTTTGAGCTCGTCGAGCCGCTGCGCATGCTCTTCAAGGACGAGGTGCGGCAGCTTGGCGAGGCGCTCGGACTGCCCGAAGACCTTGTCTGGCGGCATCCATTTCCGGGACCGGGGCTGGCGGTGCGCGTCGCGGGCGAAATCACGCCGGCGCGCCTGGAAGTGCTGCGCGGCGCGGACGAGATCCTGCTCGAGGAGCTGGTCGCATCGGGTTGGTATCGCAAGGTTGGCCAGGCGTTTGCCGTGCTGCTGCCCGTCGCGAGCGTCGGGGTGATGGGCGACGGGCGCACGTTTGACGATCAAAACGCCATCGCGATTCGCGTGGTGGAGACGACGGATTTCATGACCGCGGATTGGACGCGCCTGGACTATGACCTGCTCGCGCGGGTGAGCAGTCGCATCTGCAACGAGGTGCGCGGCGTGAATCGCGTGCTGTATGACACGTCGAGCAAGCCGCCGAGCACGATTGAGTGGCAATAGAAGTGGAATACCGAATCGCTGATGTCTAATGGCGAATCGCCAAGTCGGCAGAGTGAATCGAATGCCGAGACGGACATCAACGCCGGAGCGAAGTTGTGCAGACGATTGATGCCGCCTATCGGTTGGCGAAGGATTCCTTTGCGGCGCTCGGAGTTGATACCGAGGCGGCGCTGCGCGTCCTGAAGGACATTCCTATCTCGTTGCAGTGTTGGCAGGGTGATGATGTCGGCGGGTTTGAAGTCGGCGCCGGAGCGCTGGGGGGCGGGCTGGCGGTCACGGGAAACTATCCCGGCAAGGCGCGCAACGCCGACGAGTTGCGGGCGGATGCCGATTTCGCGCTGAGCCTGATCCCCGGCCGGCATCGCTTCAATCTGCACGCGATCTACGCTGAGACCGGCGGTCGGCGCGTCGAGCGGAATGAACTCTCCCCGGAACACTTCGCGCGGTGGATCGACTGGGCCCGCGAGCGCGATTTGGGCCTGGATTTCAATCCGACGTTTTTCTCCCATCCGCGCGCGGCCGACGGCTTTACGCTCGCCCATCGCGACGCGGCCACCCGCCAGTACTGGATCGACCACGGCGTCGCCTGCCGCCGCATCGGCGCGGCCATGGGCGCAGCGCTCGGCACGCCCTGCATCACGAACGTCTGGATTCCCGACGGCTACAAGGACACGCCGGCCGACCGCCGCGCCCCGCGCGAGCGGCTGCTCGAATCGCTCGATGCCGTGTTCGCGGAGCGGCTCGACCCTGCCGTGATGCGCGACAGCGTTGAGCCGAAGCTGTTCGGCATTGGCAGCGAGTCCTATGTCGTCGGCTCGCACGATTTCTATCTCGGATACGCGATCTCGCGGCGCAAGCTGCTCTGCCTCGACGCCGGGCACTATCACCCGACCGAGTCGCTGGCGGACAAAATTTCGGCCGTGCTGACGCAACTCGACGAACTCCTGCTGCACGTCAGCCGCGGCGTGCGCTGGGACAGCGACCACGTCGTCACGCAAACCGACGAACTGCGCGCGATCGCCCGCGAGATCGTTCACGGCGGCTACTTGCCGCGCGTCCACCTTGGGCTCGACTACTTCGACGCCAGCATCAATCGCGTGGCGGCGTGGGTGATCGGCACCCGCGCTCTGCAAAAGGCGCTGCTCGCGGCGCTGCTGGAACCGATCGACAGGCTGCGCGCGGCCGAGGCGTGCGGCGATTTCACCACGCGCCTGGCATTGCAGGAGCAGTGCGTGTCGATGCCGCTGGGTGCGGTTTGGGACTATTTCTGCCAAAGCAATGGCACCCCGCCGGAGGGTGTGTGGCTTGCGGCGCTGCGCGATTACGAAGCGCGAGTCCTGGCGCCCCGCAAATAACGTGGATCGGCCAACTCACCGAGCCAACGCTCAAACTCCCTTGTACACCAGCAACGGCCGAAGCCGGCGCGTGACGCGAATCAGTTGACGTTGAGCCCGCAACACGCTCTTCAAGTCGCGATATGCGCTCGGCGCTTCTTCGCATAGTTCGGCCGTCAGCCGGGCGTCAAACCAGACTCCGCGCATCTGATCGTGCAGCTCGCGCGGCGACACTGCGCTCTTTGCCGCGCCGCGTGACAGCAGCCGGCCAGCGCCGTGAGAGCTGGAGTACAGCGCGTCTTCACAGCCGCGACCCAGCGTGTGGGTGGTCTGCGTTCCCATCGAGCCGGCGATGATTCCAGGGACGTCCAGCGAGGCAGGATTCGCGCCCTTGCGATGAACCAGCGCCGCCGTGCCGTCGATCGTCTCGCTGCGAACGTGGTTATGGCAGCAGGAGAACAGCGTTCGCCAATCCGCCGCCAGGAGCATGCGCCGCCGACTCGCTTCGGCATAAGCACAGGCCCAATGTGCGGCCGCCAGGTATGCAGCGCCGGGCGCCTCGTCGGCGCGCAGCGCGAATAGTCCGCCACCGACTCGCTGCGCCGCGGCGAGATAGCGGGCCGTGATCGCCTGCCCCATGGCTCGTGAGCCGCTGTGCACGAGCAACCAGTATTCGCCCGCGTCGTCGCGCTGCAGTTCGACAAAGTGATTGCCCCGCCCGAGCGTCGCAAATTCGACGCGCCCGTCGCGCTCACACAGCTTTCTCAGGTGCGGATCAGACAGCTCCGCGTCCGCCGAGATCGTGGCGACGACGGCGATCGGATCCGGAGCAGCGGCCCGCGAAGTGTGGCGCATGGCCGGCACCCGCGCGCGAATCTCCGCAAGCAGCCGAGCGGGCTGCGCTTCTTCGAGCGCCTCCGGTCCGACGCCGAGCGAAACCGTCGTCATGCCGCACCCGATATCCCCGCCGACGGCCTGGGGATAGATCACCGCATGCGTCGTCATCGCCAATCCAACGCAGACATCCCCGGAGAGATGCACATCCGGCATGACAGCGATGGCGGCGACATCCGGCGCGCGGGCAAGTCGCGCGATCGAGCGCTGGACATCCGGTGGCGGGCGCTCGACGAGCCATTCGCGAATGACGGACGGGGCCTTTCCCGAATGCGATCGTTCACGCATCGGTGTCGACCTCCCCGGCCACCGCCCAACCGAAACAGAGTTCCGGTGCGCGTTTGCGCGTGATGTCCGCGGCGACCAGGCTGCGCAGCCAGCCGCGCAATTCGCTCAGCCGCGATTCGACGCGGGCGCGCAGCGCAGCCACGACCTCCGGACGCGTCTCGTACACGTCGAGCGCCAGCCAGATGCGAATGCGCGTGCTGTCCGGCGCCGGCTCGCCCGAGAGAACACGGACGTGTTCCAGCAGATCGTCATTGCAAGTCGCGAGTGCGGCCGCGACCGCACGGGCCGCGGTACGGCTCAGTTGCAAACACTTTCGATCCTGCGACGGGTCGAACGGCGCACGGGTGCGCTGGCGGCGCGGATCAACTCCGTCATCCTCGTGAGTTTCGGCACAGAGCGCGTGAAGATCGCGCGCACGGGTCTTGCGTTTCATGGACAAACAGACTCCCTGGGTCGCGCACGAATGCCGCGCGCAACCTGATTGAATTCACGACGCGCCGAAAAGGCGCGCGAGATTCCGGCGAGGCCACGACATGCAAAAAAGCACGCATGGAACCCGCGCAAAAAACGAGTGGACGAATTCGCGAATGGAAAGGCCGGTCAGAGGGCGCGCACTACCATCCCGCGGCAAAATCAGCAGACCTGCAAAGCGGACGGTCAGCAGCTAACGCGCTTGATGGACCGGCTTGGATTGAATGGCACGCATGGCACACCTCCAGTCAGATCGGGTGCTGACCTAAGTATTCGACACAAACACCGCCGAGTCAAATTTGCGGCCAAAATCGTAGCAAATCGACGAAGCTGAGCCGGAGCGGCTCATTCGCGTCCGACATTCGATTCTGCCAGTTCTTTGCGAAGCTGCTCCGGCGTCATGGCCGGCAACTTACAGGCATAGTTGCGACAGACGTACACGGCGGGCGCGCCGTTCACGAGATCGCGTCCGGCCAGTAGTGGCGAATCCGGCGCGGCCTCCGGCTTCGCGGGGTTCTTCAGCAATAGGACGCGGTTCGGCAGATACGACTCATACACCACCCGCAACAGCCCCTGCGTACGCGGATCGGCCGGATCGCCCACGATCGCAATTTCAACCGGGCCGACCTGCCCGAATTCCACGGCCGTGAGGAAGCGCTCGCTCGCGCCCGGAGAGCCGAGCACCTCGGCCGCGAAGTGCTGCTCCGAATGGTCGGCGAGGTCACGCAGACGCTTATCGTCGAAAATGGCGGCCAGGCGGCGCAGGTTCATGAGCTGCACGGAGTTGCCCGAGGGATGCGCGCTGTCGCGGATGTCCTTCGAGCGGGCGATCAATTTTTCGTGATCATCAGCCGTGAAGTAGAATCCGCCCGCTTCGTCACGGAACAGCTTGATGGCGATCTCGTTCAACTCGACCGCCCGATCCAGCCAGCGCTTGTCAAATGTCGCCTCATAGAGATCCAGCAAACCCTCGATCAGGCAGGCATAGTCGGCGAGAAATGCCGCTTCGAGGCTGCGGCCGCCGCGCCAGGCTCTGCGCAGCCGGCCGTCGCGGAACTGATGCTTGAGGATCGCGTCGGCAGCCCGCGCCGCCGCTGTGACGTAACGCGGCTCATGCAGCGCTGCGCCGCCGCGCGCCAGGCTGGAGATCATCAGGCCGTTCCACTCGCAGAGCACCTTGTCGTCGAGCCCGGGCGGAACTCGCTTGGCGCGCTCCGGCAACAACTTGGCACGCCCGGCCGCGATCCGACGCGCGGCCTCATCGGGTGCAACCCCTTTTTCTTTCGCGACGACTTCCAGCGCGCGCGGCGTGTGGAGAACATTCTTCGGCTCGCCCGGCGTGTGCGGGTCGTCCCAATTGCCCTTGTCGGTCACGTCGTAGTACGAGCAGAACAACTCGCCGTCGCTCTTGCCCAACACGCCGAGCACTTGCGGCCGCGTCCAGACGTAGAACTTCCCTTCGACTCCTTCGCTGTCGGCGTCGCGCGAGCTGTAAAACCCGCCTTCGGGCGATTGCAGGTCGCTGAGCACGTAG
>JBGAJB010000157.1:0-8278 GCA_044225155.1 Phycisphaerae bacterium
GATTCAGAAGGCCTTTTCCATCACGCGGCGGCTCGTGGAGCTGTCGCGCGGTGAACCGGTGCGACCGGAACTCTGCCGCCTGACGACGATGATCGACAATTCGCTCGCCGCCCTCGTTCGGCCGCTGGCGAAGGATGGAATCGATTTCGAACAAACAATCGAAGGGGCGATACGTCTCTACGGCGAGCCGCTCCTGGTCGAGCAGTTCTTCATCACGCTTTTCGTCGAGCTGCGGCGACTGCTGGAGCCGAACACGGGGCGGATTCGATTGAACGCGTCAGCCAATGGCGACGGGCGGGCCCATATCCGGATTCAGGTGCGCGGCCCGGCTCTGGCGCCGCAGCGGGGCGCGTCTCTCATGCAGTCGTTCCTCGATCTTGGCACCGCGGAAGACGGCGACTGGCGGCGGTTCGGCATCGGGCTGAGCGTGGCGCGGCACATCACTCGTCTGCATTCCGCGCGGTTCGTCGGCCAGTTGGCTTCCCCCGACGGATTGGACCTCGCGCTCGATTGGCCGATCGCGGGCGATATTCAGGATTTGCTGCCGGAAACGCTGCCCTTCGGGGCGACGGCGGCGAAGTCGCACTGAATTCGCATCATTTTGCCGCTCAATCCGCCGCGACGCCTTGGATGGACGACGCCGGCCGAATACCCTGTGCGTAGATGCCTAATCCTCGACCTGAGCGAGTTTACGAAAGTACCCTGCCCTACGAGGCCGCGCGTGTGCATGCGGCAGCTATTTATTGCTCCGACGGCCGCGTCGGTGAGCATTTCGACGATTTTCTGCAGCGCGGCCTCGGGTTGCCGCGGTATGACCGGGTGGCGCTACCGGGCGGACCGGCGTGTTTGGCCGGACACCCGCAAGCGCATCTGGAAGAGCAGGGCGTCGTCGACGAACTGAAGTTTCTGGTTGAAGCCCACCGCTTGAAACGCGTCGTGTTGGTCGCACATGAGCTTTGCGCGTTCTACGTCGAGCGTCTACACCTCGACGGCCGCCGATTGGAGCTCGTGCAAAGGGCCGATCTGGTGCGGGCGGCGGCAGTGGTGCGGCGCGTAACGGGGATCGACGCGGTCGAGGGCTACTTCGCCCGGCTGAACGAGGGCAGCGTGCGGTTCGAGCCGATCGAGGTGTAGCGGTTTTTCGATGTCCTCCCGCACAACGTTTTCAATTGTTGTGAAACGTTTCGAAGCGGCTGGACCTTCGGCTTTTCTCCCAATACAAATCGTCGCCCAGCCGCGAATCGTCGCACCGGTTAGCTGAGCGGTGTGCACGCGGCCGGCGGAAAGTTCACATGATCGAGCTGGCCGGCGTTTACGCCCCGATACAGACCCACCTGCTGGAATGCGCGCGAATCTTTCGCGACGAACTGGTCAGTGAGCAGGGGTTCCTGAGCGATCTCTATCGTCACGTCGAGCAGTACCACGGCAAACTGATCCGTCCGGCGCTCTTGCTGCTGGTGGCGGAGGCGAGCGGCGGCGTTCGAGCGGAGCATCACACGCTTGGGGCCGTGGTCGAGATGGTGCATCTGGCCACGCTCGTGCATGACGACGTTTTGGACGAAGCGGACATCCGGCGCCGGGCGGCCACGGTCAATCGGCTGTGGGGGAATGAGGCGGCCGTCCTGCTGGGCGACCTGCTCTTTTCGCACGCGTATCACCTCTGCGCCGGTCTCGACTCGCAGTACGCCGCGCGACTGATCGGTCGCACGGGTGTGACGCTTTGCGAAGGCGAGTTGATGCAGGACGTGAACCACGAGAATCTCGACCTGACCGAAGGCGAGTATTTCGACATCATCCAACGCAAGACGGCCTCGCTGATCGGCGTCAGTGCGGAACTCGGCGCTCGCTATGCCGGCGCGGATGAGAACGTCGTGCGCAGCATGCGCGATTACGGCGTGTCGGTCGGCGTCGCGTTCCAGATCGTCGACGACATGCTCGACCTCACGGGCGAAGAATCGCAGGCCGGCAAATCGCTTGGCCGAGACGTGGACAAAGGCAAGCTGACGCTGCCCCTGATTCGCTTCCTCAGCACGGCCGACGCGGCGCAGCGCGCCCGGGCGGTTGCGATTCTGCGAGGCGACGATCCGCAGCGTTATCGTCACATCGCGCGCCTGCTGCGAGAGTCTGACGCGCTCGAATACGCCACCGAAACGGCGGAGAACCACATCAACGCGGCCGTGCGCGCCCTGGACGCGCTCGCGCCGTCCGAGGCACGTTCCAGCCTGCGAGCGATGGCTGAATTCGTCATCGCGCGGAACCACTAAGGCGCCGGCCCGGACAGCCGCACACATTTCCGGACGCGCCGGAAAATCGAACCAGACTTGCTTTTCGGCCTTTGCGTGCGAATGAAATAATATCTGAGGGACGCTCGTCATAGAGCGTTGTGTCAGGGGGCGCATGCATGATCAGCAAGCTTCCAAAGGGCCATCCGTTGCGCCGTCTTTTCGACGGCTTGGTCGAGCAGACATTCATGGCCGAGTTGGGCATGTGCGATCCGCGGCTGACCGACTATCTCGGTGAGCTGCTGAGCGAATTCGTTCACACGGATCACATTTTCCGCCTGCGCGGCGTTGACGGACAGACGATCCTGGAAGTGTCGCGGATGGAGGCGGACGCGCATCTGGGCCCGGACGTGGCACCGGGGACACGGACGCTCCTCGTGAATCGCTACATCGGCGATTTCACGCTCTTCTGGAGCGGTGTGTATCCGGAGACGTTGCGCCCGCGGATGCAGAGCGGCAGTGACCGCTTGCGCGAGTTCCTGGTCCGCGGTAAGCGCTCCTACGACATCGCGAGTCAGCTTTGCGACGACGGCAGCGATCCGCCGGCGGCCGTGCTGCGCTGCCTGAGCCAGGAATTCGAGGCGTGCGTGCATGGCTTGCATCGCGTGCGGCACGGGTGGGAGTCGATGGGGCGGTCGGGGCTGATGGCCAACTAGACCTTTTAGGGCGCGGGTGGCTCCCGCTCTCCGATCTTCAGGTCGCGAATTTGGGCGCCGTCCACCGTAAGTTGCCATTCCTGTCGCCAGGAGCGCTGCGTGCGATACACCTCTTGGAACGGAACGGGCGTTGTCACTTCGTCGAGTTGTCCAGTCCACGACGAGTCGTAGCAATTGTGGTCGATCGGCGTCGGGCAGCGCAGGCGGATTCGTTCGCCGCGGCTGCCGTGCGAGTGAATCAGCGCCGCGCTACCGGGAGTCAGCGTGCCGCGCCATCGATCTCGACGCGCGATGGAGCATTCGGGCGCGGAGATTCAACGGTCCATGCACTTCGTAGGGCAGTTGGAGGCGACGGGCGTCGCCATCTGTCATCACCGAAGGGGCGCGCGGCCGGAGCGCTGCGACCAGCACCTGGTTCCACTCGGTGTCGCTCAGGTTGCCCGAAAGGCGCAAAGTTGCGAGCGTGTCGAGCAACTTCAGGGAGACTCGCCCGCGCAGCACGGGGCGCTTCTGCTCGGCCAGGGCGATCGCGGTCATTTGTTGAATTTCGGGGGAGCTGAGTTGGCCGAGGCGCAGCCGGCGGTGCAGTTCGTCGATTCCGTATTGCGATGTAATGCCAAGGCGGCCCGCCGCTTCTGCGAGCAGGATGAACGTCGGCAGGCGCGAATAGATGTTGAAGCCCTGGGCGAGCAGCGCCACGGCCGTCGCCGGCATGCCACCACCCAAAACGAGCAGCGCAATGCCGAGGATGAGCAACCTGCGCCTCCGTACGCGATGACCTTTCACGACGCCGATGGGAGTAGAGATGTCTGAGCCGCACTCCGGGCAGCGTGCGGCCGACAATCCGGTCAGCTCGTATTCGCATTTCCGGCAGCGCGGCTCGGTCCCGCGCCGCCTGTGCCGCAGGCCGACTGCGACGATGAACACTCCCGCGGCGAGGAGCACAGACGAGGCGATGGCCAGGAAATTGAGATCGAGAATGGTCAGCATGCAATCTCGTTTGCCGCAAGATTCTGATCTGCGCTGCGCGGAAAGCACGCTTTGTCGCGCTGGCGCGCCGCGCACGGGGCCGAGCCGTCGCTACACTCCGACGCATGGTATCGAAGTCCCGCTCTGCCCCGCAGCCGGCGCGCCCCACGGAGTCTTTTTACCACGAGTTTCTGCCCAGTGGCGTCGAGCTGGCGTGCGAGGAGCTGCCGGAGCGCGGCACCGTGGCGCTCAGCTTTCGTGTCCTGAGCGGCTTGGCAGACGATCCTGATGAGTTGGGAGGATTAGCGAGTATTGTCGAGCGAACGCTCTCGAAGGGGACGGCTCATTTCGAGGGACAGGCGCTGGCGGACGCGTTCGATGGGCTGGGGGCCCAATGGAGTTCGGCGACCGGGCGACAGTCGACGCTCGTGCGCGTGCTATGCCTACCGGAATTCGTCGAGCGGTCGATCGAACTCGTGGCCGAGATGATCGTCCGCCCGACCTTTCCGGAGGACGCCTGCCAGGTGGCCGTGGAACTGGCGGCGGAGGAGCGGCGGCAGCTCGACGATGATTCGCAGGCCATTCTGCAATTATCGCTGCAAAGACTCGTGCTCGGGCCGCGTTTTGGGCGCAATGCCGGCGGTGAATTCGAAACCCTGGAGCGCATCAGGCCTGAGCATGTGCGTGCGCATTGGAAGCGTTTTTTCCGCGCTGGAGCACTGCAAGTCGCGGCCGCCGGACCGATCGAGGCGCTGCACGTAAAAACGCTGGTGGAGCGGAACTTTGCGGGTTTCGGAGATTCCACGCCGGCGGGACGCGCGCCGGCGAATTTTGCGTTCGTTCCCGCGCGCGTTCATCAGTCGAAAGAGCTGAAGCAGGAGTATCTGGGGCTGGCGCTCGAGGGCGTGCCAAAGGGGCATCCGCGCTTTGCGACGGAATCGGTCTTGCTCGGTATTCTGTCCGGCGGAATGAGCGGGCGGCTGTTCACGGAAGTACGCGAGAAACAGGGGCTGGTCTATTGGGTGGCGGCATGGCATGAACAGCCGCGCGGCCGAGGGCTGATCCTGCTCGGGGCGAGCACGACCCCCGAGCGCTGCGAGAAAACGTATTTGACGCTATTGCGCGAGCTGGAGCGAATTGCGGAAGACGTGACGAACGTCGAAGTGGAGCGCGCCAAGAATCAGATCGCGGCCCACAGCGACACGGAGGACGATCTCACGCGCGCCCGTGCCGGCGGCCTGTCGGACGATCTGTTCCATTTTTCGCGCCCGATCGGCCAGGCGGCGAAATTGGCGGAGATCGCGAAAGTGACGACCGCGGATGTGCGGGCGTATGCCAAGTCGCTGCGCCGTGATCGTGTCTGCGTCGCGACGCTCGGTCCGGTTGAGCTTTCCTGATCCGGTTTCCCGTGCTTAGGGGCACTCCGACTTCACATAGGCGGTGAAGTCCGGAGCGGGCCAACTCAGGGGCGGGAAAGTCGGCCGGGAAGCCATCGTCTTCTTCGGAGTGACGAGGATTCCGTTTCCATTTTGGAAAACCGGCAAGCTGCCGGCGGTGCCCACGAGCATGGGGCTCTGGCAGAGTATCGTGAGCGCGCCGGTGCTCTCGACGACTTTTTCAGAGATTGGGCTAGGAATCTCGGAATTCTGCCGCCGATTGCCGCCGTCGATCCACTTGCAGGCGCAGCACGTCGGGCCGCGCGTAGTGCCCGGCCGGATCGAAGTTTTGCCGCTCGCGGAGGACGGCCGCGAGATCGAGATCGGCGAAGAGCATGTCTTCGCGGCCCGTGATGGGCTCGATCAACCATGATCCGTCTGGACCGGCGATGCACGAACCGCCGTTGTAGATCACTTCGCCCGGCGCGGCCAGGCGCGCCCGCTGCGGAAAGTCCGACGGGATGTCGGATTCCCGCAGGATCGCGCCGGCGGACAGCACGTAGCTGCGTCCTTCAAGCGCGGCGAAGCGGGTGATGTCGCGTGTCAAGGCGGCGCTGCCGGGCCAGAGCATGACGTGCAGATTCTCGCCGGCCGCATAGAGCGCGGCGCGGGCCAGCGGCATCCAGTTTTCCCAGCAATTCAGCGCGCCGACCGAGAAACCGCCGACGTCGTGCGTCACGAGGCCGGCGCCGTCGCCCGGCGCCCAGGCGAGCCGCTCTTCGTAGGTCGGCATGAGCTTGCGATGCACGGAGAGGATGCGTCCGGCCGCGTGGCCTGACGCGCCGATGAAGACGCGGGAGCAATAGAGCGAATGGCCGCCGCGATCCGCGGCGCGCTCCATGATTCCGAGTACGACGGCGACGCCGCCTTCGCGCGCGGCCGCGCAAATCGGCGCGAGATCGCCGCCGTCCGGGCCGAGCCGCACTGATTGTTCGACATAAAGCGCGTGCAGTTCCTTCTGATCCGGCGCGTTGAAGCGGGCCGCGTCCGTACGCGAAAGCCAGATGGGATAGCCCGGGATCAGCGCCTCGCCGAAGGCGATCAATGCGCAGCGCTCCGCCGCAGCCCGGTGTATGGCATCGGCGACGCGGGCAATGGTCTCCGCACGGCGCAGGAAAACGGGGGCGATCTGAGCAATGGCGACGCGCATGCCGAAAAGATAACGTGAGTCGCCGGCGGGAATGTGATGCTCGCACGCGCTTGCCGTATTCTCTTTAGGGAACCCTCGACGGAGCACGGACATGGATCGTTTCGTATCCGGGCGGATCGTGTTGGCGGCGCTGCTGGCTGCTCCTTGTTTCGCGCAAGCGACGGACCTGGCGAGCCGCTATCCCGCCAGGCTGGACGTGAGCACCGACCCCATCGGATACGACTGGGAATGCGGGGATCAGGATCTCTATCGGTTGAGCGGGTTTTCGCTGGAGCTGGGTGAGCCGCTCCGCGTGAAGCTTGGGCCGTGCGTGCTGGCGATCGGGCACCACGACCACACGGCGCTGTGGGCCGTGCTGCTGCCGGAGAAGCCTGAGCCGCTGGCCTCTTCGCTATCGGGAAATGGGGAGCCGATCGCATCGATCTGGCTGCGTTTTCATCCCGCGCGCGTCGGTGAACTCTTTCCGGCCGCGACAATCCTGGGCCCGGCGACGGACACGGCGCTGCCGAAAATGATGGCGGCGCGTCTCGCGCGGTGGAAGACCATCGGTTCGTGGCAGGCGAACAATCAGCCCATGGTGCCGACGCGCGAATCGCTGGTCGTCGATATCGACACCGGCGTGGGCAAGCGGCGTTTCTTCACGCAGGACGCGAAGGCCGCGGCGGGCAAGCAAGTGCAATATGTCGGCGCGTTTGAGCGGCGCGTGCTGCCGCCGCTCCGGCCCATGGACGAAAAGACGGCGCTCGACGCATTCGACGACGTGTGGAACTCGTTCGATCACGAGTACGCGATGTTCGGGCTCAAGCCGAAGGTCGATTGGAACGCGCTGCGCGACAAACTGCGGCCGCGCGCGGCAAAGGTGCAGAACTCCTACGAACTGGGGCAGGTGCTCGTCGATCTGCTTTCGCCGCTCGAAGATTTGCACATCAGCGTGCAGGTCGAGCCGGAGTGGCTGCCGATGCCGCAGCGCGAGCGGCCGCTCAATGCGAACTACAAGGCGATCGAGAAGACGATGGGCGGGCTGAAGAACTCGCCGGCGGGTTTCGCGTGGGGCCGCAAGGACGACATGGGGTACATCAACATTTTCGCCCTGTCGAAGGATCAACTCAGCAAGGCGTTTGATGACGTGCTGGAAGAACTCGGCGAAACAACAGGCCTGATCCTGGATCTGCGCTTCAATGGCGGCGGCGACGAACTGCTGGCGCAAAGTGTGGCCGGGCGGTTCCTGGATCACCCGCGGCTCTACAGCGTAAATCAGTATCGCGCCGGGCCGAAGCACTCGGACCTGGGCGAAAAGCTCGAGCGTGTGGTCGAGCCGCGTGGCCCGTGGCGCTACGCAGCGCCCGTGATCGTGCTCTTCGGCCAAAAGACGATGAGCTCGGCTGAGTCGTTTGCGCTGATGCTGGCGCAGTGTCCGCAAGTGACGACGATGGGCGATCACACGGCCGGCTCGAGCGGCAATCCACGTGAGATTCGGACGGAAGGCGCGATCATCGTGCGCCTGCCGCGCTGGCTGGACATGGATCCGTCGGGCAAGCCGATTGAAGGCGTGGGCATTGCCCCGCAAGTGAAAATCGAGGCGGAGGAGACCGAATTCACGGCTGAGCGCGATCCGGTTTTGGATGCGGCGCTGGCAAAGCTGCGCGAAATTCCGCCGGGTGAGAAAAAGCCGGGGAAGCGCTCAGAGTAAGAAAAACAATTGGCCGCCGACGACGGCTAAGTCACCGGCGGCCATTGTCATTTCAGTTCAGCGTGCCCGAGATTGACGGGCGCCAGACGAAACTT
>JBGAJB010000158.1:0-8027 GCA_044225155.1 Phycisphaerae bacterium
GGAAACGCTGCCGCCGGGGCACTTTGTGCGGAAGCCGTGTCCGGGGCCGCTGCTTTCGGTGCTGTGGGCGGGCATTGTGAGTTCGCCGCACGGGCAACAGGGCGTTGGTGGCGAGTTTGCGGCCGCGTCGTCTGAAGCGAGGTCGAGCGGATTTGTCGCGGAGTCGATGCACGGGGCCGCTGCTGCAACGACGGCGGTGGCGGTCGGAGAAGCGGCGGCGCCGGGCGAGGCGCTGCGTTTGCCCGCGTGGATCACCGATTTTCACGGCATCGAGTTGCGAGAGCTGGCAGACCGTGTCACGCGGACGCTGCCGGTGCGGCTCGGTGCGAAGTTTGCGAGTCTTTATCTCACGACGCAGCGCAATGACGCGCTGACGCTCGCAGAAAGTAGTTATCCCAGCGCTGTCGAACTGACCATTCCGCTGGCGGAGACACCGCCGCATGCTGTCGCGGCTGCAATCCGCGGCGGGCGCGGTCTCCTATGTGCGGACATCGCGGCGCTGAGCGCGGCGCGCGGGTGGGCCGAACCGCGTTGGGCGGGACCGACGCGGATTCTTCCGCTGCGCGTCGAGCGGGAGACCGTCGGCGCGATTGTCCTGATCGATCAGGCGGATTCGGCGGCCGCGCTGACGGACTGCGGCGAAACACTGGGCGTACCCACGGCGGAAGAATGCGCCATTGCCGACTTCATCGCGCGCGGATTGCGACTGGCGCGACTGTATGAGCTGGCGCGGACGGAGGCGCGTACGGATCCGCTGACCGGGCTGTTGAATGCGCGCAGTCTGCATGAGCATTTAGAGCGCGAGATCGTGCGTGCGGCGCGGTACTCCACTCCCCTTTCTCTCGTGGCGGTCGATCTCGATGGACTCAAGCAGTTTAATGATGAGTTCGGACATCCGGCCGGCGACGCGCTCCTGCGTCACGTCGCGGGTCGACTGCGTACGGCGCTGCGGCAGATCGATCTCGCGGCCCGCGTGGGTGGCGATGAGTTTCTGGCACTGCTGCCGGCGACGGACATCGGCGGCGCGCGGCATGTGGCCGAGCGAATCGACGCGGCCGTCCGAAACGATCCGCCGACGATCGCGGGCCAGACGCATCCGGTCAGCGTCAGCGTGGGTGTGGCGCCCTGGCAGAGCGGCTGGAATTCGCAGGATTTCATCGCCGCGGCCGATCGTGCCATGTATGCGGCAAAGCGGACGTGCCGCGCGCGGCAATCGCTGGTTGCCGGATGATGCTCGCCCCGTTCGATTTCACAAATCCAATTCGAATTTGACGGAAGCGCGCCGGGACCGGCGTCCACTCCGCCGAGCGCGCGCCGATTTCGCCGGCGGCGTCCCGCGTGCGCGGGTGGGGTATCGTGGCTGGGGGATGGAGAGCAGGCGTGAAATCTCAGCGCTGCTGGTCTGTACTCGTGGTGTTGGCGATCGGGCCGGTCGTTTGCCTGGCGGATGGCGACAAACCGCAGAGCTCACAAGCGAGCGCGACGTTTCCCGCGTTGAAATACGCGTTTGAGCTTTCGTCCGGTCCGCAGCGCGCCGTGCGGGTGACGCTGCAAGTTGAAACGCCGGATGCCGCGGAGAGCTACTTTTCGGTGCAGCCGCATTGGGGCGGAGAAGAGCACGTCGAGCGCGAGGTGACGGAGCCGCAGGCGTTTGGAGCGGCGGGGAAGGCGCTCGAACTATCTGTTGATGCGGCGAGTCCGAATCGCTGGCAGGTACGACACGCGCCACACGAGGTCGTGCGATTCACGTACCTGATCGCGCCACCAGGGGATCGGCTCGAAAAAGAGACGAATCAGTATCGGCCGATCTTGACCGATTCGCTGTTTCACTTCATCGGAGAGGTGGGGCTCATCGCGCCGGCCTGGCTGAGCGAAGAGCGCGACGTTGTGCCGATCGAACTCGAATGGCGCGGCTTTGAAGAGGCCGGCTGGAAGGTTGTTTCGTCGCTTGGCGTCGGAGCGGCGCCGCGCAGCGTCCGCATGACGGTTTCGGATTTTCGTCACAGCCTCTTCATGGCCGGCAAGATTCGAGTGCTTGAGAGAAAGTCGGGGCCCGGCACGGTGGCCGTCGGCATTTTCGGGGGCGACTGGAAATTCGATGACGCGGAATTCGCGGACCTGGTGGTGCGCATCGTTCAGGCGGAGCGCGAGTTCTTCAACGACTTCGAGGATCCGTACTTCCTGGTCAGCTTGATTCCGACGCACGATCAGGGGTCGCAGTCATTTTAGCTGGGTGGCACGGGGCTGACGGATTGTTTCGCGCTGTTTTGCAGCCCGAACATGTCGCTGGAGGTGGGTTCGCCGCGGCGACTGCGCACGCTGCATCTACTGGCACATGAATACTTCCATACCTGGAATGGACGGAAGATTTCGCAGGAGGAGCCGGGAGAACTGACCTATTGGTTCTCGGAGGGCTTCACGGATTTCTACGCCGCGCGACTGTTGTACAACGCCGGATTGATCACGCCGGAGCAGTGGATCGAAACTGTCAGTGAAGACCTGGCGGCCTACTTCATCAGTCCGGTGCGCACGGCTTCGGCCGAAAAGATTCGCGCTGAGTTCTGGAAAGACCGGGACGTGCAGCAGTTGCCCTACAAGCGGGGAAGCGCCGTCGCGCTGGTGATCGACTGGGAAATGCGAAAACGCAGCGATGGCAGGCGTGGATTGAATGATTTCATGCGCGAGACGCTGGCGCTGTCACGCGAGCGCGGCGAGAAGGTCAGCAACGATCGGCTCTTCCAGCGCATCGCCGCGTGGACGTCAGCGGAGTTCGCGGCGGCCATGCGCGGCGTCGTCGAGGAGGGCAAGCTGCTCGACCTGCCCGCCGACCTCTTCTCTCCCGCGCTCAAGATCGAAATGCGCGAGCAAGCGACGTACGCACCCGGCTTTGACGTAACGGCCAGCGTGCGCGACAAGCGCGCCACCGGCGTACAAGCCGGCGGCGCGGCCGCGACCGCCGGATTACGCGATGGGATGCAAATCGTGGGCATGTCGATCTACGGCGGCGATCCCAACCGGCTGATCGAATTGACCGTGCGCGACGGGGAAAACACGCAGCAAATCAAGTTCATGCCGCGCGGGCCGAGCGTGACGATGCCGGTCCTGCAGTTGGTCTCGCCGCCGAAGTTTTAGGGAGGGGCGGCGAATCTCGGGACCGGCGCTACTGAATAGAGCCGCGCCCGTAAGTAAATGGGCGCGCGAGAAGCCCTCACGCTGCGAACCCGCAAACTGACCCACGGCCGGCTATTCAGTCGCCTTGGCGGCCAAGGCCTTTTCGATGGCCGCGATCACAGCTGCATCGTCCGGCTTGGTCTTGGGCTCAAAGCGACCCACCAGTTTGCCGTCGCGATCGACCAGGAATTTGGTGAAGTTCCATTTGATCTCGCCGGCATAGGCTTTGTCGGTGGCTTCGCTCGTGAGGTATTTGTAAAGCTCGCACTGATCGTCGCCCTTGACGCTCACCTTGCCGAGCATGTCAAAGCCGACGTGGTACTTGCCCTTGCAGAACTGCTTGATGTCCTCGTTCGTTCCGGGCTCCTGGTTCCCAAAATTGTCTGTAACCGACGATCACGAGCCCCTTGCTCGAGTACTTCTCGTGCAGGGCTTCGAGCTGCTCGTACTGCGGCGTCAGGCCGCACTTGCTGGCAACGTTCACGAGCAACACGACCTTGCCCCGGTACTTCGAGAGTGCGACATCCTTGTCGTCGATGTCTTTCATCGTGAAATCGAGCGGCGACTTGGCGGTGGCGGCCGTTACGGCCGCGCCGTGTTTCTCGTCGGCCTTGGTGTCACCGGGGGCCGGCTTCACGCCGCCCGTCTGCTGGGCAAGCGAGGTGCCGGTGAACGTGATGCAAAGTCCGAGCGCGACCGCGGACAACAGACGCATGGGATTCTCCATATCGAATAGGTGGGTTGGGGTCTGCATGATTGCACGCCGTCGCACCGCCGGAGCCGATCGCTCAGCTTCGGGTGAGGACCGCGCATCGTGTTAGGGCTTCTCGGCGGCCTTGGCCGTTTCCTTGCCCTCGGGCACCTTCTTGATCCGCGCGGCCGCGAGCTTACTCTCCGGCGTGCCGGCGAAATCCTTGATCAGCCGCTGATAGGTATCGCGGGCCTGATCATAAAGCTCGTTTTTCTCGAGGCGCTCGGCGATGTCAAAAAGGCGTGTCGCTTCCTGTGTGCGGCGGGCCTCCTCGACGGCCTTCACCACGCTTGGATTCGAGGTCATGCGCTCCAATGCCGCTTTCGCGGTCTTGGCGGCTTCGCTTTCCTCGTACTTCTTCATCACTTCGCGATAGACGATGCCGGCCCGGTCGAACAGCTTTCGCTCTTCGAGATCGGTGGCGCGGACAATGAGCAACTCGCCGCGCGCATTCTCAAGGGCTTTCTTCACGAGTTCTTTCTGCTTCGCGCTGCCCCGCATGCGGCCGATCTCAGCGTCCGCTTCTTTCGCGGTGTTCTTGGAGGTGTCCTTCGTCTCGAAGTTCACACTCACCTGGGCCGCGATGTAAGCGGCTTTCTCGAAGTTGTCGCCGCGCTCCAACTCGGGGATCTGCTTGAGCCAATTCGAAGCGGCCGTCTCCAGCTTGGCCATCAAGGCGTCGGCCTTCTGGAACTCTGAGGAATTTCGGTCAGCGACGATCGCCACGTCCTTCGCGAAAGCGTAGGCCTTTCCGAACTCGCCTTCGGATTCAAACTTTTCGGCCGTCCTCAGGCGACGGGAAAGCCACTTTGAATCGACGGTCGGTGGATTGGTTTCGGCGATCAGTTTGTCGAGGCGCTCCTCCAAGTGGTCGTTCGGGTCACCGCGCCAGGCGAGGAAACCGTCGGGGTCAATCAGAATTACGTAGGGGTGCGAGCCTGCACCGAAGAGTTCCATCCAACCCTGCCCAAAGAACCGCCAGCTCACCTTGTTCGTTTCGTCATTGGGCTGGAAGATGTCGCTGACACCATGGTCGGTCAGGGCCTTTTCAGCCTTTTCCGGATTGTCCAGCGCGAGACTGACAAATCGAACACCTTTCGGGCGATACTTGGTGTCCACGGCCTTCATCCGGTCAAGCCAATCGAGGGAATCCTGCTGGTTACTGCGCCAGAAGTAGAGCACAACCAGTCGGCCGCGATAGACCGACGGCCCGAAGACAGTCTCCTTGCCGCCGTTTCGCTCGCGAAAGGTCAGCTCGGGCATCAATTCGCCGACGACGGGACTCGGATTCTGCTGCGCGACGGATGCGGCCGTCGCGAGGACGCCAACTACGAACAACAGGCCGGTTTTCACGCGCGACATCGCGTCCTCCAGTTGGGCAGACAAGGGACCAGTCTCATTCTATCGCCGCAGTTGGCGCGACGCGAGCGTGCGACAACCGCGAAGCGGCCAAGAGCAACAGACGGTTTGAAGCGTTGCGCCCCGCCCGAAACGGCTCCCGGTGCGCGGAATTTGACCGTTCATTGACAGGTTGTCCACCGGCGGTCCCCAATCTGAGAGTTTTTTGCCCCGCGTTCAGATTCGAGCTATAGTTCCACTTGAGGACACGGGCTCGGGTATTAGTCCGTTTTTGCCGGTTTCTGCGATCAAACCGGCTGCATCTCACCCACAGCAGAATGACTGACTCACTGAAAGACCAGGTCCTCGACGCGGTCGACATTGTCGAAGTCGTGGGAGAGCGTGTCGCGCTGAAGCGGCGCGGAGCGCACTTCGTCGGGCTCTGCCCGTTTCACGACGACCACAACCCGTCGATGACGGTCAATCCGGCCCGCCGCATCTTCAAATGCTGGTCGTGCGGCACGGGCGGGGATGTGATCAAGTTCGTGCAACTCTCGCAGCGGATTGAATTTAAGGATGCACTGGCGTTGTTGGCCAAGCGGGCCGGCATCGAGGTGCGACGCAATCCGGGCGAGCGCGCGAACCAGGAGGCGAAAGAGCAGCTCCGGTCCGTGCTGAACTGGGCGCGGACGTATTTTCGCCAGAACCTCGAACATCCGCAGTTGGGCAACCAGGCGCGCGAATACCTCCAGCGACGCGCGATTACGCCTGAGACCTCGGAGAAGCTGCAACTCGGGCTCGCGCTCGAAGACTGGGGCGACCTGCAACGATCGGCGTCGCGGGCCGGTATTGCCGAGCCGCTGCTCCAACAGGCGGGCCTGACGGGCGTCGGCAAGAGCGGCAAGCCCTACGACTACTTTCGCGACCGGCTGATGTTCCCGATCTGCGATCCGCAGGGCCGGGTGATCGCGTTTGGCGGGCGCACGCTGGGCGACGACGAACGGAAATACTTGAACTCGCCGGAATCGCCGCTGTTCAACAAGTCGCAGACGCTCTTTGGGCTGGATACGGCGCGTGACTCGGTCACGAAATCGCGCGAGCTGATCGTGGTCGAGGGGTATGTCGACTCGATTCTGCTTCAGCAGGCCGGCGTGGTGAATGCCGTTGCGACACTTGGAACGGCGCTCACGGACAGCCATCTGCGTCTGATAACTAAAATTGCGGACCGCGTTTTTCTGTGTTTCGATGGAGATGAAGCCGGTTTGCGCGCGGCTGACCGTGGATTGGAAACCGTTTTCCGGCATAGAATTGAGACCAAGGTAGTCGTGATCGACGGTGACGAAGATCCGGCAGACCTGGTGGCCCGCGGCGGCGCGGATGCATTTAAGTCCTTTTTGCATTCGGCGATAGGCGCGCTAGAATTCAAGTGGCAACGGACCCTGCGCGCCAGTCAGGCGGCTGGAGGCCGCGGTCGGCGTGAGGCCGTCGAGGCTTTTGTGAGATTCATTGCCTCGGCCACGGCCGGCGGGCGTCTCGACCCGGTGGACGAAGGGATGCTTGTTGGGCGGGTGTCCGGCCTGCTAAACCTCCCTTCACAAGCCGTTTATGAATTGTTAGCGCGCTTGCGGACGTCGCCGCGCCGCGAATCGAATTCTGACGCGTCTGAGTTGGATTCGGGTGCCGGTTCCGAGATAGCCGCGTATGACGAGGCAGTGGCCGCGTTGCCGGCCGGGCTGATCGTCGCGACGGAAGAATTGTTCGGGCATGTGCTCGCAGCGCCGGAAACGTTTGGCGAGTTGGAAAGTCCGTTGGCCGTGGCCGCAAATCATTGCGGCGTCTGGCGACGGTTTTTCGACGTGATGTCGCGCTGCCTCGAAGAGGGCGACCTATCGCGCATCGCGGTGGTCGACGCCTGCGAGGACAGCGCGTTGTGTGATTTGGCCGGACGGGCCGTCGCCCGCGTGCGGGAAAACAGCGACGCGGAATCGCGAGCAAGAGCTTGCGACCGGCTGGCGGGTGAACTGGATCGCATTCGCTCGTCCGCGTTGGTGGAGCGGGTGCTGGATCAGCAGCAGCAGGAGACCGACCGCGATTCGGCGTTTCGGTCGCTGGTCGATCTGGCACGCAAGCGGCATGGCGTTTTGCCGCTGGGATCGGGAATGTGAAACAAAATCGCGGCGCGCTTCGTCCGACATGTGAGGCGCGGCGCTGCTCGTCGCATGAAACGATGGCGACGACGGAAAGAACGAGAACCGACGGGTCCTGGACGACCCGAGACGATTGACAGAAAGGATTGACGAGGACACGCGGATGTCGACAACGAAGACAGCAGCGAGCATGGAGCATCTGGATCCGATCGACCAGGTCGTCAGCGGCCTCATCGATCAGGGCAAGGTGCGCGGCTATCTCACGTGGGAAGAACTCAACGAGAATCTGCCGGATGAAGCCATCTCGCCCGAGAAGCTCGAGAGCGTGCTGAACCGCATCGAGCTGGCCAATATCCCGCTAATTGACGAGATCGAGGCGCAGAAGCTCCGCGAGCCGGAGCAGAAGGCCCCCGTTGGAATCGAGGGGAACGAAGTCCTCGACGAAGTGACCGAGGCCGACCTGGCCGAAGCTTCGGCGCGGCGCATCGATGACCCGGTCCGCATGTACCTGACGCAGATGGGCGAGATCCCGCTGCTGACGCGCGAAGAAGAGATCGCGCTGGCGAAGAAGATCGAGCTGACGCGCATGGCGTATCGCCGGCGCGTGCTCGAAAACGACT
>JBGAJB010000159.1:0-7963 GCA_044225155.1 Phycisphaerae bacterium
GCCCATGGCGCGCTGACGGGCGGCGGGAATACAGAAAGTGGGATGGGACCATCGTGCGGACACGCGCTAGGTGGAGCCATCCCGCTGGTTTTTCGGCGTTTGGCCAGCGGCAATCCGCGCCAAAATCAGAAAGCATCGCGCCAAGGTCGAGCAGAGTCACGATGCCGTCGTTGCCGACGATATCACTGTCGGCGCGAGTTCGGCCGATGACGCCGGGCGCGAAACTGAGCACTCGCACTCCCGCGCCGCCATCCGGACGGCGCGGGAGCCGAGCCGCTCAATGCTCACGTCCGCTGACGAATCAGCGGCAATCCGCCGCGAAGTCGGCCAGCATCTGACCGAGATCACTCAGATCGACGAACCCGTCGTTGCCGAATACATCACCCTGTTCACGGGTCTTGCCGCCCACGCCTGGGTTGTAGTTGGCCAGCAATACACCCAGGTCGCTCAGGTCGACCAGACAGTCACCCACACCGGCCGGGAAAATATCCGACCGTGCGCACTTGCCCGAGCCGTCATTCGGGCAGCCGCCGGTCGAATTCACCGTCAGTGCGGCGGAATCGGATGTCACCGAGCATCCACCTTCCAGACGAGTAATCACGCAGTCGTAGTTACCCTCGTCATTTGCCGCCGCGACGGCAATCAACAGGAAGTTGGTCGTCGAGCCGAAGATGTTGGCGTTATCTGTCAGATTCACCCCATCGCGGCGCCACTGGAAGCTGAACAGCACCGAAGGCTCGGTGGTTGTCACGCTAAAGAAGCCCGGTTCCCCGGCGGAGACTGTTTTGGGCGCCGGCTGAATGCTGATTTCGGGCGATGCAGCAACGGTCAGCGTTGCCAGATCCGAGGTCGACTGGCAGCTCGTGATCGAGTCCGTCACGACGCAGTCATAATTTCCAGCGTCCGCCGTCGTCGCGCTCAGGATGAGCAGCAACGCACCGTGCGATCCGACAATATTCGGACCATCGACCAGATTGACGCTGTTTTTTCGCCATTGATACGCCGGCAACGCGAGATTGGTCGTGATGTTCAGGAAGACCTGATCGCCTGAACAAGTCGTCTGCGAAGTCGGCTGCTGCGTAATGGGATCGCTCGTGCAGTTATTCAGACAGGTTCGCGAATTGCGATGGGCAATGATCTGTCCCTGCGACGTGGAGTTGAAATTCAGCGTACAGGTGATACTGGGATTCATCGTCGAATTCGAGCACGTGCAGTGCGAAGCTCCCCACAGATGACCGAGTTCGTGGGCGCACAAGTCGCCGGCGCAGTTCAGTGAGCCGCAGCAATTGGCCTGCGCCAGGCAATACGCCCCACTCGTGCAGATTCCCCCGATCGTCCAGGCGATGCCGATGACGCTGCCGTCGACGTTCTTGCCCGTGAATAGCAGCGCCACGTCCCGATGCACGCCCGTTTGATTGTTCAGCCACTCCGTCCGGAACTGGCCCAGTAGCGTGCCGGGGTCGGTCGAGGTGTAGGGGTCCGGCTCGGCCGTGCGCACGAGGATCATCGTGATCATGTGATCGATATCGACGTCGCGCCCATATTGCACGTCGGCCGTGTTCATCACATTGTTCACGCGCGTTTCAACGCCGCTGATCGTGCCGTAAAAGTTGAAGTACTCGACGTCGACATCCACCGCGAGTTCCGCCACGTAGCCGGCGCGTTGGCCGTTTCCGCCGCCTGTCGCCGAACCCTTGTCAGAGTCGCGTCCCGGGACCACGGAAAAGTTCGGACCGCCGCAAATTCCGCCGCCGCTGATTACGTCGCTCTGGCGATAGACAACGTACTGATCCGCGGCCGCGCCATGGACGAAGCGGCCCAACGGAGCAATCCAAAGGCGATCCGGCAGGTCCACCATTCCCTCGAACCCGTCTTCACCGAGCGAGGCAGCCACGCGCACACCCGGCACTTCCGCCACGATGCCGCGCAGCGTAGTCACGGGACCGGGCTCGACTTCCTGGAGCGAGCCATCTGCGAGCTGCGCCACGACGCGATAGTCCGCCGCGCGCAGCGAATAGGGAGCGAGCATCAAGGTGTAGGTTGCGTCAGTCAGCGGCACATAAGCCGTCACGCTACCGTCGGCCGCTCGCTCGACTTCCATGCTGATGATCTGGCTCGCGCGCACATTCAGTGCTGAATTGAGATCCTGCGAACCCGCTGTGATTTGGGCCGCGGACATGCCGACGAAAGCCAGGCAGAGCGCCGCAGCCGTCGCGCGAATGACGTGTTTCATGCGAGAACCTCCCGTGTGTTGGACACACAACCCCTTCCATGCGGGACGACCGTCGCCCCCCGAAATGTGCGTCACGCCCGTGACGCGTCGAAACAGCACCGCTCCCGCGCCGCCGATCGACGGCGCGGGAGCTGTGGTACTAGAGCCGATCCTTGGCAGCCGGAGCCGCAGTCGCGTTCCCTAGCGGCAATCCGCGGCGAAATCGGCCAGAATCTGTCCGAGGTCGCTCAGATCCACCATGCCATCGCTCGCAAAAACGTCGCCGTCGTCGCGCGACTTACCGCCGACGCCCGGAGCGTAGTTGGCCAGCACGACACCCAGATCGCTGATATCAACGATGCAGTCGCCGCCGCCGGCCGGGAATATGTCCGAACGCATGCACTTGCCGTCCGGATCATTCGGACAGCCCGGGGCCGGATTCACGGTCAGAGTGGCCGCGTTCGACGTCGTTTCGCAGCCGCCCGAAACCCGCCGCACGACGCAATCAAAGCTGCCTGCGTCGCCGGCCGTAACGCCGGTCAGCGTCAAGTTCGCCGTGGTGGCGCCGCTGACGATGCCGCCATCGGTGACGTTGACGAGATTGCGACGCCACTGGAACGTGAAGTTTGCCTGCGGCTCGCTCGTATCGACGCTGAACATCGCATTCTGCCCCGAATCCACAGTCTGATTCATCGGTTCCAGCGTCAGCACCGGCGCCGTCTCGATCGTGATCGAACCGTTGTTTGACACGATGGAGCACGGTCCAACGCTCAGCACGCAGTTGTAGTCACTACCCGTATCCGCAGCGGTCGGATTCAGGAGTGTCAGCGTCGCCGTCGTAGCTCCGCTCACGTTGCCATTGTCGACCAGGTTGATCGTGCCGCGCCGCCACTGATACGCGACGCCGCTGGTGCTCGAAGCGACGCTCAACTCGACCGAAACTCCTTCGCACACCAACTCGACGCCCGGCTGAGTGCCGATCGTCGGCGGAGCATCGACGGTAATGGTCGCGTTGTTCGTCGTGTTCGGGCAGCCGCCGGCGGTGATAACGCAGTTGTAGTCCGCGGCGCTGTCCGAAGGCGTGGCGCTCAGGATGGTCAGCGTTGCCGACGTGGCGCCGGTGATGTTCGCGCCATTGACCAGATTGGTCGTGCCGCGCCGCCACTGGTAGGTCGGCGATGCGCCGCTGGTCGCGGTCGTCAGGCTGACACTGTCACCCTGGCAGACCGTCTGAGTTACCGCCGGTTGGGTTGTAATCGTCGGTGGCGTGCAGCTATTCACCGTCAGCCCCGCTCCGGCCGTCGCGATGTCGCAACCGCCCTCGATGCGGGTCACGACGCAATCGTAGGTGCCTTCGTCCGCTTCCTGTGCGGCTGCGATGAGCAACAGCGTCGTCTGCGAACCGATGATGTTGGCGTTGTCCGTGAGGTTCACGCCGTTCTTACGCCACTGGAAGGCGAACAACACCGTCGGCTCGGTCGTCGAGGTCGTGAAGAACGCCGGCGCTCCGGCCGTGACGGTTTGCGGATTCGGCTGCAGGGAAATCGTCGGGCCAGCCGCGACGTCGATCTCCGCATTGTTCGAAGTCGCGGGGCAGCCTCCGGACGTGACGATGCAGTTGTAGTTCGTGGCCGCATCGCCCACGGTCGCGCTGAGGATGATCAGCACCGCTGAATTCGTGCCGATGACGTTCGCAGTATCGACGAGATTGGTCGATCCTTTCCGCCACTGGTACGTCGGCAGCGGCGCGACCGTGCCAACAACCAGCGCGACCTGATCCCCCGTGCAAACCGACTGCAATGGATTGGGCTGCGTCGTGATTAGGGGTGCGACGCACGGCGGATAGTTGTAGCCGATTGCGTCGAACATATTCAGGTCAGAAGTCTTGTAGTAGCTCGGATAGTTGGTCTGCCCGCCGGCGATCGCGGGGTCCATGAGCCCGATGCTCGGGGTCTGCTCGCGGAAGTGACTGGCCTGATAGGGATTTCCATCCGACATGCGGTACTCGGCCGAAATGATGTCCGAGTTCGCGTCATCGTTGGGGTTGTCGAAATCGACGAGCCGGGCGAACGTCTGGAAATCCGCCGTGGTGGCCGGATTGTTGGCCGTCCGCTGGAAGCGATAAATGTCGAGCGCCTCAAAATTCGTTCCGGTGGTGAAATCCGCGGCCGATGTGAAGCCGAGCGCGTGGCCGGTCTCGTGAATCACGATGTCGACAAACGACGTCCCGCTGACGCCGTTTGACGGATCAAAGTCGAAGTTGAACGTGTTGTTGTAGGTCATTGATCCGGCGCTGCCGCTGGTTGTACCCACGGTGGCCCGGTAGTTCGCACGCGTCCAGTTCACCGAACTCTGATTTGTAACCGTTGTCGTGGAGCCGTTGAACCGTACCGGGATGGTCGTTCCCGTGGGCAGGAAATCCTGGATCGTGTCGTTGCTGTCTTTGCCGCTGATCAGACCGTTGCGGCTATTTGTCCAGCTTACGCCGTTTACGTAGAACGAGCTGGTCGCGCCAATGACACCGCTGCCCAGATTCCCAAAACTGCAAGTCACCGTGACAGTGATCGGATTGCTGAATTGCGCTTCAATATACGCTTCGGCCAGCGCGAAGCCCGCCAGCGCGTTGGCAGGAACTGACGAATCCGTGCTGTAAACGATGTCGATGCCGGCGCCGCGTTTGTTGCCGTCAACGATGATGGCGTCTTCCCAGGCAGCGTGGTGCGCATCCGCAACGGCCTTCAGGTCCTCAAACGTGGCATTGGTCAGGTCGGAGCCGCACATGTAATGCCAGCGCTCCTCGGTCTGGACCTCGATCTGGCTCCCGTCGAAATAGAGCGTGCTCGTTTCCGGCTTGCCGGGAATGACGTACGTGAGCGCGCGATTCCGTTCCTGCAACAATCGCAGAGGATTTTGCAGGCTGAACGGATCATTCTGCTGCTGCGCTACGGCGAATCCGCCCGAAGCCAGCAGCCCAATGGAAATGGCGAAGGAACTCGTCCTCATGCGAGTCATCGAATTTGCTCCCGGCGCGGCCATGGATTGCCGCGCGACCCGTGATTGGCGACCGATCTGCTATGCGGCGCCCGAACCGCTCCCCCCGACCAGCGATCCGCCCGGTCGGAAATGTTCACACCGCGCTTCTCGGGCGAAGGCGGCCGGAAACTGCTGACGTGCGCAGACGCAAGCTTTCCCCGTACCTCATCTTAGCCCCGCGACACTCGCCGAGCAAGGCTCTCGGCGTGGTTCCCGAAGGTCCGGTATCCGTGATTTGCCGCAAAACAGAAGCTTCCGTGCATCGAATTGAATGCTCCACTCGGAGCGCCGCGCGCTCGCGCGCCGCCGGGGGGATCGATATGCGTTCAAAATATGGAATCTGTGTTCTCGTCGCTCTCCTTATGCCGGCGGCGAGCGCCGACCTCGTGCACGTGACCTTTCAGAGCGTCACACCCAATCGCATCGTCCAGCTTTCGCTCAACGGCGGCGCTGGTTATGGGAGCTACTACGCCGGGTTGATGAACTGGACCACGGATGAGCCTTCCGCGCGCCTGGCGGACGAGTTTCACACGTTTTGCATCGAACTGACAGAGCACGTCAGTTTCGGGGGGCATTACACCTATTCGCTGGTGGACCCCGCTCTCGCGCCGACGGCGCTGGGCGGGATGGGGGCAAACAGGGCCGGCCTGCTCTCCGAGCTTTTCGGACGTTACTACCCCACGGCGAATTTCACGCTCGCCGATCAGGCG
This sequence comes from Phycisphaerae bacterium, assembly GCA_044225155.1. Classification (GTDB taxonomy): domain Bacteria; phylum Planctomycetota; class Phycisphaerae; order UBA1845; family Fen-1342; genus CAYMBL01. The sequence continues at coordinate 5,956 of JBGAJB010000159.1, forward strand.
GCGGCCTTCCAGCTCGCGGCCTGGGAAATCGTCCACGACACCGGCCTGGATCTATCCACCGGAACACTGCGCGTGCGAAACAATGGTGCCTACTGGCAGTTGGCCGAAAGCATGCTGGGCAGCCTGACCGGAAGTGGTCCGCGGATGTCGCTTACCGCCATGGCCCAAACCGGCGTTCAAGATCAGGTCATTGTTCCCGAGCCGACCTCCATGCTGACGTTCGCCGTGCTGTCTGCCGCGCTGCTTGTGCGCTGCCCGGCGCCGAATCGGCGTCTCGGATTCTCAACCGCGGCACGCTAGCGCGGCGGTCCGACGACAAACGCGCGGAAAGCGGCGGCCAGCCAATCATCATTTGACGGCCCGGCGTGCGGCCGCGATTCGAGTGAATTCATCCCGTTCTTTCGCGGCCTGCCTTTTTGCAGCCGGGCGTTGGCGATAGTCTCATGGCGGTCAGCACCGACACTGTGGGCGAACCATGAGAGCGGCCATGTCCTCTACAAAGCACTCGCATCGCAAGCAAGTGAACGCCGGAGTGCGTTATCGAATCATCGAACTCACGTCCGGACCCGTCGGCTACGCGGCCAGTTCAAACGGTCTGAAACGTGTCTTCCTGCCCGGCCTCTCCGCGAGCGCGCTGGAACGCGAGATCCTCCGCGAATTCCCCGACGCGAAGCGCGATCAACGCCTTCTTCCAGACTTTGCGCGCGAGATGGAAGATTACTTCGCGGGCCGGCGCGTTTCTTTCACGCCCTCGCTCGACGGCGCCGGCCACACCGAGTTTCAGAATGCAGTCTGGAAAGCTTGCCGTCGTATTCCATACGGAAAGACAGCGAGTTACCGCGATCTCGCGGAGCGCGTCGGCCAGCCGCGCGGCGCGCGGGCCGTCGGCATGGCCATGAAACGCAACCCGTGGCCGATCGTCGTGCCGTGCCATCGCGTGTGCAGCAGCGACGGCTCGATCGGCGGCTACTCGGGCACGGGCGGCGTCTCGTTCAAGGAGCGTCTGCTGGCCCTCGAAGGACGCGACGCGCAGATCTGCTGACCCCACTTCGTCTCTGCGCATCGACCCATCCGTTGCCGTATTTCCTGAAGGGCGGCCGGCCGTGCCCGCGTCTGCAACCGCGGTCGTACGATGACCCTAACGACTCGATGAGGATCAAACATGCTCCCGATGACGGCCTGCGTTTGGACTCTGCGAAGGATTTCGTGCTGGGTGGCGCTGGTCGCGGTCGGCGCGGCGGCCGCACAAGAAGGTCCCGCCCTCGCGGCGCAGGGAACGACCGCCTATCAGGCAAAGGACTATGCCAAGGCGGCCGACTTGTATGTGTCCGCGATTGAAAAAGGCGTGAAAGGCGCCGACACGCCCTACAACGCGGCCTGCTGCTACGCACTACTCGGTAAGACCGACAGTGCGTTCAAGTACCTCAACTTGTCGATCGAGCGCGGCTGGCGCGACCCGGACCATTTGGAAGCCGACACCGACCTCACCAGCGTTCACGACGATCCGCGTTGGAAGAAAGTCGTCGCCGCCTGCCAAGACGCGCAGGAACGCTTCTTCAAGACGTTGAAGGAACCGGAACTGGCGAAGGAACTGATGAAGCGCCAGGCCGAAGATCAGCGTCTGCGCCTTCTGCTCCAGGCCGCGCTGAGCAAGGCGAAGCCCGGCGAGCCCGGCGTGCGAATCTCCGAAGTGCCCGGCGCGGAGAAACTCGGCGACATCGATCACGACAACACCGAGTTCATGAAACGCACCGTGGAAAAGTACGGCTGGCCCGGCAAGAGTCTCGTTGGCGAGGAAGCGTCGGCGGCGGCCTGGCTGCTCGTGCAACACGCCGATCAGGATCCGGAATTTCAGGCCAAGGCGCTCGAACTCGTGAAAGCGGCGTTCAAGACGGGCGACACAACTGGGCAACAGGTCGCCTACCTCACTGATCGCGTGCTGCTGAAGCAGGGTAAGAAGCAACTCTACGGCACGCAGTTCATCGGAAACGGCGCGAGCGCCAAGCCC
>JBGAJB010000160.1:0-8055 GCA_044225155.1 Phycisphaerae bacterium
CGCGCAGACCAGCTCTCCCACGCGCCCACGCTTCCGCATTTCATCCACTTCGCTCTTCGCCCTTCGCCCTTCTCCTATACTGCCCGCTTCGACTACGCGGAGACCGAAATGAAGATCCTGATCGCCGATAAGTTTGAGCAATGGGGCATCGATCGTTTGAAGGGCCTGGCCGAGGTTAAGGTTGAGCCGGGGCCCAAGCCCGATGCGCTCAAGGCGCTGCTCCAGCAGTTCGCCCCCGACCTGCTCATCGTCCGCTCGACCAAAGTGCCCGCCGACGTGATTAACGGGGCCGGTCGGCTGCTCGGCATCATTCGCGCAGGCTCGGGCGTCGACAACATCGACGTCGAAGCCGCGAGCAAGCGCGGCATTCAGGTGGCCAACTGTCCCGGCATGAACGGCGCCGCTGTGGCCGAGCTGGCGATCGGATTGATGACAGCCCTTGACCGCCGCATCCCGGACAACGTCGTCGATCTGCGACGCGGCGCCTGGAAGAAGAAGGAATACAGCAAGAACGCGCTCGGGCTGAAGGGCCGCACGCTCGGCATCGTCGGCGCCGGCAACATCGGCACGGCCGTCGCACGGGCGGCGCTGGCGATGGATATGAACGTGCTCTACTACCACCTCGGACGAAACCGCCGGCTGGTCGATCATCCGCACTGCCGCCGCGCCGAGCTGGACGACTTGCTGCGCGAGTCGGACGTGGTGTCGATTCACATCCCGGGCGGGGCTTCGACCAAGAATCTGATCGACGAGCGGCGTATCGGCCTGATGAAGCCCAGCGCGCTGCTGATCAACACGAGCCGCCAGGGCATCGTTGATGAAGCGGCGATGATTCGCGCGCTGAAGTCCGGCAAGCTGCGCGGCGCGGGGCTGGACGTATTCGACAACGAACCGGCCGCCGACGCCGAGGCCGTCTCGACGCCCCTCGCGGAACTGCCCAACTGCTATATCACGCATCACATCGGGGCTTCGACCGAGCAGGCGCAGATGGCCGTCGCGGCCGAGACGGTGCGGCTCGTCGAAGAGTTCCGCGCGACGGGTATGTTGCCGAACTGCGTGAACACGCAGGTCTCACCGACGGCCAAATACATGCTGGTCGTGCGGCTCGTGAACAAGCCGGGTGGGCTGGCACACGTATTCAATGAGATCAGCCACGCCGGCATCAACGCCGAGGAGATGGACCACTTCATCTACGGCGGCGGCGAGGCGGCCTGCGCCCACATCCGCATCAATTCCAAGCCGGGCGACGAGGTGCTGCAACGAATCCGCGGCGGCGCGACGGTGCTGAGCGTCGAAGCGATGCAGGTGGAGTAAGAAAAGCCGCAGCGCTCAAAAAACGGAATACCATCGCGGCGCGACGAGCCGTGATGCCGCCGGGAACCCGATCACGCCTCAGCGGCGGCGGCCGCGACGGGTTCGCCGGGCGTCTTCTTCGGCAGATGGCTGCGCACCGATCGCAACATGCGATTGAGGAAGAGTCCGCTGCCGAAGAGGAACAAGACGGCCACGGCGTAGGCGGCGATCTGCCAGCCTTGGTGCGCCAGGAATGCGTACAAGCCCGCCACCGCACCCGTAATTGCCGAAGCAATTCCGACGCGCCAGAGAAGCTGTCCGATCGCTGGCAATTTCGTGCAGCCGAGCAGTCCGATCGCCGCGAAGAACAGCTCCGAGCTGACGGTCGCAATCGCCGCCCCGACGATGCCCCATTGCCAGGTGCCGATGATCAGGGCGATGCACTTCACGATCAGGAAAATGACGTTGTAAAGCAGGTAGATCTTCTGACGATTCAGCGCCGTGTACGTGTAGCGAAGCTGCAGCGACAAGGAGCCGGGCGCGAGCGCCCAGACGGTAATCGCGAAGATCGGCAGGCTGGGAATGAACTTCGGCAGGAACTTCGGCACCAAAGGCGGCGCCGCCACCCAGACCATTAGCGCCAGCGGCAACCCGCAGAGCCATTGCAGAACGCACAAACGCAGCGACTGACGATCAAACTCCTTGCGATCCTCGTTCACGAGTCGGCAGAGACCCGGGAAAGTCGGCGTGCTTACCGCGCCGTGCAGAATGTTCCGCACGGGATTCAGCAGGCCCTGTGCGAGCAGGTAATTGCCGGCCGTCTCGCGGGAGACCATGCCGGACACGACGAACGAATCGAGGTATTGGCCGAGCTGATTCGCGGCCGAGTTCAGGCCGATCGGCAACGATTCCTTCCACAGCTCGATGATTTCATTCACGCGCCAGCGCAACTGGCCGCGCCAGGTCTCGCCCCACACGCACCACCCGGAATAAAGGAAATTCAGCACACCGGCGCCTGTCCACGATCCGACGGCCACGCTGAGCCGCCACGGATGCAGAGTCGGGTCGCGGCCGATCACCCACATCCCGCCGACGAGCAGAACGACGAACGCGACCTTGTGGCCGAAAAACCCGAGCAGCCAGCGCCAGACGTCCCCCATGCCACGCATCGTGCAGGAGATCGCCAGACTCGCGCCGAAAATCACCGTATTCAGTGAAGAGAGCAGCCCGGCCATGCGGATGTACGGCTCGGCGTATACGCTCCAGACGATGATGAACTGCACAACGCCGCCGAGCGTGCACAGCAGTCCCAGGAACGGGAGCGTGATCGAGATGTAGTGTCCCGGCGTCTTCGCGCCGTCCGCCACGAGCTTCATGAGGATCGTGCCCGTGCCCATCTCGGTCACGAGATTGAGAACGGCCATCGTCGCGAACAGCACGCGGAACACAGATGTGTCGGCCGGCCCCAGATACTTGGCCGCCAGCAGGGAACCCAGCGTCTGAAACGCGAGGGCGGCCGGCATCATGATGAAACCAAGGCGAATCTGGCGTTGGACGTTCACACGGTTCTCACGAGGCCGGATCGGGTCGGGCGCTTGCTTCCTTACGACCGCGGCGTATGGCGGTTCGAAGTGTGGGGTTGTAGTCAGGGGCGGCTGGGCGGGCAAGCGCGGGCCGTCTGGCGCGCGGCGCGGAAGAGAGTTATCGCCACTGCCAGCGAGAACAGCGGGAAGAGCACGCACGCGGGGCCGACGGCGGGAACGTCGGGATCGCGCGCCACCGGGGGTTCGGCGGGGTCCAGCAGTTCGCTGACGCGCTCGACGCCGCGCAGGCTGTTGGGCACTGCGATTCCCAGCAGCGTCAGCACGGTCGGAGCGGTGTCGAGCGTCGAGAGCGAATCAGCCGTCAACGCGGCGCCGGCCGGAAGCGCGCCGCCTGCGAGAATCCACGGAATCCGCCGATCCTCGGGAATGTTGAGGAAGTGATTGAGTCCCATGCCGCCGTGGTCGGAGGTCACAAGGAAGTAGGTTGTGTGAGTGTCGTCCGCATCGGCGGCTTGCACAATCTGACGAATCAGCGCGTCCATTCGCACGACGGCCGCCAGATACGCATCCGACAACCAGCCGCTGACATGCCCGGTTGAATCGGGATCGCGGAGATGGACGAAGATCAGATCCGGACCGTCCGGCTGAAGCGCGGCCAGGAGCGGCGGAATGAGGTCTTCCGGATCGGCGATAAGCGTCGTTTCAATGGCTCCCGGCGTGGCGAGATATTCCAATTTACTCTTGCTGGCGAAAAACGCCGTGCGAAGTCCCGCGTCGTGAGCGATGGTGAGAATCGTCGGCCACTCGACATGGCCCGCAATCGCGAAGTCAACGAGCACGCCATGCTCAGAAGCGGGCAAGCCGGTGAGCATGGACGTGTGATTGGGGAGCGTCGCCGAGGGCAGATCATTCAGCGCGACGCCGTGCGCACCGCGTGCGGCGAGCGCGATCAGCGCCGGAGCGGTATCGTCGCGAATGGCATCCGGGCGCAGGCCGTCGACCGAGATGAGAATCACACGCGGCGTTTGAGCCAGTGCGGGGATCGCTAGGAGAAGAGCAACGCCGCGGAGCGCGAGCGAGATCATTCGTGTAATTAGAGTGCACGGATCATTCGCTCGATTCGCCCGAATGAAGTCGATAGACGCGCGCCTTCGCGTCGCGATAGACGGGCTCGAAGTATCGCTCGTTTTCAAAAGCGCCGGGCGGTCCGTAATGCTTCGCTTCAACGCTGCCGTAGAGGACATACTGCACCCCCAACTCGCGGAGCGCATCATACGCGGCGCGCGGCGACGTCGCGGTCAAGGCCGCTCGCACACGCTCGAAGTGTTCCTGCCAGGCACGCTCGTCTCGCGGATAGAAAACCCGCACGTGCGAATGGCTCGGGTCCAGCACGCCGATGCGCTGATCCGTTAATTCACTCAGGTGCAGGCGATCGTCCTTGCCTTGCTCGACGACCGGATCGCCTTGAATGATGCTCCCGCGCGGCAGCGCACGCAGGAACCGTATCGCGCCTTCGTCGGCGGCGAGTTGCGACTTCTGCAACTGGCTGCGCAGTGCGCTGATTGGCGCTTCATAGAGTCCAACCGGCAGCCCGATGATGACCCCGCCAATCAGAACAACCCGCACCAACGCGCGCCGGCTCAAACTGGCCGCCCCACCGGCCACAAGCGTGCCGGTCACAAGCGCCGCGAAAACCTGCGTCGGCATGATCGCCAGCCGAAAGCTGTAGTCGAACGGATTTACCGTGCTGCGCAGCGTGAACATCGCGAGCGGGCCGACCACCGCCGCGATCAGCAGCGGCCGCAACGCGGCATCACTCAGCAGTTTTCGCCAAGTCGCCCGTCCCGCCAGCGGAAGAGCCAGCAGCGGCAGGCCCATGTCGAACAGCATGATCCAAGGCAGATCGGCAAAGTTCGCGAGCGGCCCCGGCGGCAAATGTCGGCCAAAGACGGCCAGCGGGAAGCGCTCCCACTGCGTCGTAAGCCCGCCGCGAAAACGGTGGGCCATCTCGCTATAGCCCAGCGCGAGCGGCAGCATGAGCGCCGAACCCAACACTCCGATGAGCACCAAGGCGGCGAAATATCCGCGCGACGTTGCGCGCTCCGCCGTGGGCCGCTGAAACATGGGCCAAAGTGCCGCGAGCGCGGCCGCTGGCAGCAATGTCATCGCGAGATACGCGCTACTGCCGAAGATGCTCCAGGCGTGGAGCGGCGCGAGCATGATCCAGCGGCGATCCAGCGGCAACGCGCGCAGCCAGTAGGTCGCGAGAAGAAACGTGAGCATGGCGTCCACGTGCTGCGGGCACCAGTAGAACTGTGTCATGAGGTTGTGCCAGCGCCACGGAGTCGGGCACCACGTATCCAGCGTTACCGGCGGCGCAGCTATGCGCCGCCGTGCAGCACGTTCCACGCCACCGGGATCGCATCCCATCCGCCGACCACACTCACGCAGGCGGACGCCAATGTCCCCGCCAGCGCCGAACCCGTGATGTCGCGACCCAGCCGAGCCACCAAGCCGATGAACGCGGCTGTCACCGCCGCGGCCGTCAAGCGCAAACGCCGTGCCGCAATCGAGCAATTGCTGATGCACGATGGCCGCGGCCAACAGGTAGAAGAAGTGGTAGCAGTAATAGGGCGTGCCCGGCTCACCGGAGTAGAACATGTTCTGCAGCGGGAGCGGGCTTTCCATCAGCGAAAGCACGACGGCGTGATGTTTGACGTAATCGTGCGCCCCCTGAATCGAAACATCAAACGCTCGCGGCAGCCAAAGTCCCAGGAATACGCACGCGGCCGACCAGCCGAGGATGACACGAAGCAAGACGACTGATGTACGCCCGCCGGAAGGGCGCGTCTCAACTGGAGCCGCGGACTTGGCCGGCGGGACGAATATCGCGTTCACAAGCAAAAGCAGCCCCAGAATAACGAATCGATCATTCGTGACGTGCCAGAGGCCATTGAGAAGCAGCGGCATGAACACGAGGCCGGCGGCGAGCGCGACCGCGGACATCGCCCTGTCGGACCCGAATCGCGCGGAAATTCCTCGACCGGGAAGAATCAGCAGCCACAAAACACAGACCGCGCTGAGCATGGGCGGCACCAGCGCGGCGCCGGCCGCCAGCACTCCGATTGCGACGAGTTGCTTCAGGCGGGAATCAAGCACGCGGGGATAGTACCTTTGGTGTAATGGTGCGCGGCGGATTACCGCTGAGGCGATGTCGGCTTGCGCTTACGCACGGATCAGCGCGTCGAATTCCGCTTCGGTCAAAACCTGCACTCCCAGCTCGCGGGCCTTGTCGAGCTTGCTGCCGGCCTCCGCGCCGGCTACCAGATAATCGGTCTTTTTGCTCACGCTGCTGGCCACTTTCCCGCCGTGATCTTTGATCAGTTCCTCGATCTGCTTACGGGAATACTTCTCCAGGGTTCCGGTGACGACCAGCGTTTTTCCGACCAGCGCTCCGCCGACCGGACGCGCGCGGCGCGGCTGTGTCATGTTTACGCCGACGTCGGCCAGTTCGCGGATCGTCTCTCTACCGGCCTCGCTGCCGAACCACTCCAGAATCGCGCGCGCCACTTCGCTGCCGATGCCGTCAATCGCAATCAACGCCGCTTCATCGGCGGCCGCCAACGCGTCCATCGTCCCGAAATGTTCGGCCAGCAGTTCGGCCGTGCTGCCGCCGACGTGGCGGATGTTCAGCGCGGCGAGCAGGCGTGCCAGCGGCCGCTGCTTACTGGCTTCGATGCCGGCCAACAGCGCATCGACGCTCTTTTCGCCCATGCGTTCGAGTTCGAGCAGTTCGGAGCGTCGAGAGTGCAGGCGATACAAATCCGCATAGCTTTTTACCAAACCGCTGCTCACCAGTTGCTCGACGAGCTTTTCGCCGGCACCTTCGATATCCATTTGATCGCGCGCGCAGAAGAAAATGAGCTTGCCGGTGAACTGAGCCGGGCAGGCCGGATTGATGCAGCGTAGATAGACGCCGCCCTCATCCTTCCGCACCTCGCCGCCGCAGGAGGGACACGCGTCCGGCGGATGGATGGTCTTCGAGCCGTTGGGACGTTTGGCCGTATCGACCGCGACGACTTGCGGAATGATTTCGCCGGCTTTCTCGACCGTGACGAGATCACCGACGCGCACATCCAGCCGCTGCACCTGCTCGAAATTGTGCAAGCTCGCGCGGCGGACGGTCGTACCCGCCAGGAGCACCGGATCGAGATTCGCTACCGGCGTAATGGTTCCGAGCTTACCCACCTGAAAATCGACGCTCAGCACGCGGGTCTGCGCCTGCTCGGCCGCGTATTTGTACGCCAGGCACCAGCGTGGAGATTTGCTCGTGACGCCCAGGATGTCGCGTAATGCGAGTTGGTCAACCTTCGCGACGAGTCCGTCCGTCTCGAATGGCAGATCGTGCCGCCGCGCGTCCCACTCTTCGATGAATGCGATCAACTCGTCTGCGTCGTGACAGAGGCGAGAGTACGGGCTGACTGGTATACCCCACTTTTTCAGTCGCACGGACATCTCACTCTGAAGCTTCACGCCGGCGGGAAACGGCGCGATCTCGCCCAAGCCGTGCGCGCAAAACGCCAGACCGCGGCCCGCCACATTGCGTGCGTCGAGTTGTTTGAGCGTGCCGGCCGTGGCGTTTCGCGGGTTCTTAAATGGCTCTTCGCCGCGAGCGGCGCGCGCCGCGTTGACGCGCTCGAATTCGGCCCAAGGCCAATAGACCTCGCCGCGCACCTCCAGCACGTCGGGGTAGCCGCTACCACTCAGCGTAAGAGGGATGCTCCGCAGCGTGCGAAGATTCTGCGTGATGTCGTCGCCGGTTTCACCGTCGCCGCGCGTCGCCCCCGATGCGAGGGCACCCTTTTCATAACGCAGCGAGACGGCCACGCCGTCGATTTTCGGATCGACCAGATAATGGAACGCGGCGCCCTCGACCAGCTTTGAGACGCGGGCGTCGAACTCGCGCACTTCATCCGGAGAGTATGTGTTGTCGATCGACATCATCGGCTGCGCGTGCCGCACGTTGCGAAACACGCCGAGCGGCCGTTCGCCGACGCGCTGCGTGGGCGAATCGGGCGTGATGGACTCGGGATGCGCAGCCTCCAGGTCGCGCAACTCGCGCATCAACCGGTCGTACTGCTCGTCGCTGATTTCCGGGGTGTTTTCGACGAAGTAAAGACGATCGTGGCGACGAAGCTCCTCGCGCAGCTCCGCGATT
>JBGAJB010000161.1:0-7813 GCA_044225155.1 Phycisphaerae bacterium
TGATCCAGACGCCTAAGTTCATGACGCTCAAAGAGGTGCGCGTCAGCGTGGCGATCACGACACAGATGCACATCGTCACGATGAGGGTGGTGAAAATCCAGTGGGAAAATGCGCTCATCTCGGTGAACTCGACCGCGAAGCGCGCCTGGGGGATGGCCGAGAAGACGCACGCGTAGATCAGGATCAGCGTGAGCAGCGTCATGCCGGTCCATAGGCTGCCAAGCAGCCGCAGTATCGGATTTCTCGTAGGCATGAGAATTAGACCGGCAAGATTCATTCCAAACCCCTCGGAGAGGCGTGATCCGACGCCGATACTGGTCCAGTTATTCATCATATCCCGTCCGAGTCCCTTGCGCGGGCCCGAGCGGCGAAATGCCTAGCCGCGAGTTGCCGCCGAGCGACCCTCCGCGTAGGTTCGCGGACCCATGTCCACGGCGGACATTTCACCTTCGGCTTCCGCGGTGCCCGCGGCCGGGGCCACGATCGGCGGGCGCTTGGTCGTACTCGTCCTCCTGGCCGCTTACGCCACCCTTGTGCTGCGAACCGGTTGGATCGGCGACGACGCATACATCGCGTTTCGTACGTCGCAGAACCTGGTCGAGGGGCACGGCCTCACATGGAACCCGGACGAGCGCGTGCAGGCCTTCACGAGTCCGCTTTGGACGCTCCTGGCGGCCGGGGCGTACGCCCTCACACATGAGATGTTTCGCACGATGTTGATCGGCAGTGCGCTGATCTCGATCGCGGCGGCAGCGCTGCTCGCGCTGGTCGTCATTCACGGCACGCCGGCGCGGGTGATGACGCTCGTGGTACTAACCGTGTCGAAATCGTACGTCGACTACTCCACTTCCGGGCTTGAGAATCCGCTGATTCATTTGCTGATCGTGCTGCTCGCCTGGCGGCTGAGCCGGGGCGCCGCCGACGCGCGCGGCGACTGGTCGCTCGGCTTGCTGCTCTGCGGCCTGGGCCTCACTCGACTCGATCTGCTGCTCCTGGGGGGCCCGCTCGGCTGGTTGGTTTTGCGGCGACGGGGAGTTCGTGGACTGATCCCCATCGGGATTGCCCTGCTGCCGCTCGCGGCGTGGCTGGCGTGGTCGACTTTCTACTATGGCACGCCGCTGCCGAATACCGCGTACGCCAAGTTCAATAACGGCGTGGCGCGGATGGACCTGATCTGGCAGGGCTCTCTGTATTGCATTGATCTGCTCCGGCGTGATCCGGTTGCGACCGGCTTCATTCTCACCGGGCTGCTTTCCCTGGGGCTCCCGCGCTGCGGCGCTCGCACCGACGCGTCGCGAACGCTCGCGGCCGGGGCGGTCCTCTATGTGCTCTACGCGATCTGGATCGGCGGCGACTTCATGGCAGGGCGACTGTTCGCCGCCCCGCTCCTGCTTTGCGTGAGCGCGCTGGCGTTACTGCCCGACATGCGTGCCGTGCATCACCTTGTGCTCGCAACCGTCGCGGCGGTCTTTGGCGTGGCAAGCCCAAATTGCCCGATTTACAGCTTCGAAGATTATGGGGTAGGGCGAAATTACGTCGAGCAAAGCGGCATTGCCGACGAGCGTGCCTTCTACTACCGCTTCGCCAGTCTGCCGCAGTACCTTCGAGCACCCGAGCAGCCGGACCACGATTTCGTCGCGGCCGGCCGCGCGGCGGCGCGCGATGGCGTCCGCGTCATGGTGCACGAAAACATCGGCTATCTCGGCTACTTTGCGGGTCCCAGCGTCCACATCATTGATCGCTACGCCTTGGCCGACCCGCTATTGGCTCGCCTGCGGCCGATCCCCATCCGCAACTGGCGAATCGGTCATTTCAAGCGCGCGATTCCGGCCGGCTATGAGGCTTCGCTGCTGACGGGACAGAACCAGATTACTGACCCGGATTTGGCGGAGTACTACAAGGCGTTGCGATATGTCATCGCCGGACCGCTATGGAATTGGGACCGAATGCGGGCAATCTGGACGCTTCATACGTCGGCCGCGACACATCTGCGGAAGTACGAATCCCGGGCCTCCGCCGCCACGGACGGCCGGTCCGCCGCAGGCGGCTCTGGTGTTTGAAAAGAGGTGGATGAAGGTTCTTTCTGAGTTTTTCTCGCTGGCGCCGTAATCTCGTCTAAGATGTAGACGTAGTTCAACGTACATTTCGTTGTTCCAGCGGAAACATGTCGGCCTAAAGGGGGGCACAACATGCGTTCGTGGAATTGGAAAGGTGTGTGGCTGCGCTGTTTTCTGTAAGCGCTTGCTGGCAGGCGCTTGCGTCCGATCCGCTGTCCGTGACAAAGCCGCAGGCGGCGAGTTTCTCGCTTGGAGCTCATGGCGAACTTGTTCCGCAGGCTGCAGGCACCCGTAGCGGACCGGTGCTATGGAGCGCTACGAATGGGTATGACCTTTTCTATGACGTTGCGGACGGAGGCATCCTCGACTGGGGCGATGCGGCCGGCAACACGATCGGTGCCTTTAAGATCGCGTATTGCAGCTACGGGGCATCGACCTTGGACGTTCAAATCCTCTTTCTGGGCAACGAGAATGGGGGACCCAGCGCCCACGCAAACACGTTTCTCGGCGGATTCAATCTCCTCGGCTTGCCCGGCGGGAGCGAGGAGAGCGTTGCGTGCTGGCTCATCACAGTTGATCTAACCGCGAATCCAAACTACCCATTCGTGCTGACCGGGCCGGATCTCGACATTGCCGACGGAAAATCGCCGAATTTCCCGGGTGTGGGCTTGTCCGACTTCGGCTATGTCTACGGCCAGCTCACTCCACAAGCCGCGGTGTTCGGTCCTTTCGTTGCCGTCGACGACAAGGACGCTCCGGGTTTTGGCAGCGCTCCCGGCATTGAGGACGCTTTCGATGTCAGCGACAGCGAAGGTAACGTCGACGAGTTGAATCTCGGAGGCTGGCCGGCAAATCCCTTCGCGCAGACCTACCTCGAGATCGCCGGGATCGGTACGGGCGGCTGTCCGAATGATCCTACGAGCAAGTGCGAGCACTCGGACATCTTCCCCGCCGCCGGCGGCGACTGTCAGGTCAATCTGTCCGACCTCGGCGTGGTGCTTTCGAACTACGCGCCCGGCGTTCCCGGCAAGACGCGCGATCAGGGCGACGTTTTCCCGTTCGGGGGCGGAACCGGTGTAGTGGACCTGTCTGACTTGGGACAGGTGCTGGCCGACTTTGGCTCAGACTGCCGCTAGTCGATTGCGAAACCGTGCGTAAGGGCCGAGGCGCTTCATTACGGCGCCTCGGCCGTCATTTTTCTCCGCGATCTCGCCCTTCGTTTCTCCGCCCGGCCGCGCTACATTCCTGCCCATGAATCCGCTCACGAAGGCGGTCTACATCCTGCGCTACCTCGGACCGCGCATTGTCGGACTGCGGGCGGGGGTCTATTGGGACCGTCTGACGGGACATTCGCGCAAGATTTTCACGCCGCGCCCGTGGGAATCGATCGCGCTGAGCGACATCGTCCGGCCGCGCACGCCCGGTGATTCGGTGGAATATGCGGCATTCAAGCGCGAATCGCCGCCGCCCTTTCTGTTTCCGCTCGGCGCACCGCCTGCGATCCCGCGCGCCGTTCGAGAGGCCGGTTGCGGCGATGCCGTGCCGGCCGACGGCGGGCGGCGATCGAGCGAGGGCGGCGTGCTGTCGCTTCGCGACCGGATCGGGCTCTTGCAGCAGGACCGCTGCGTCTACGGCTTTCGCCGCGTCGCGCCGCGGCCGATCGACTGGTACGAGAATTCGCTTTTCGACAAACGCGGTCGCGGCGATCGCGCATGGAATGAACTGCCCGACTTCGCGCCGGCGCAGGGCGACGTGCGCACGCTCTGGGAACCCGCGCGGGCGGCCTGGGCGATCGATTTCGCCCGGGCGCGGGCCCGCACGAACACGAACGCAAAGATCGTCGAGCTGCGCGAGTTGTATTGGCGCTGGGTTGACTCCTGGATGAACGCCTGCCCGCCGTGGCAAGGCTCACAGTGGAAGTGCGGCCAGGAATCGTCGGTGCGGCTTGTTGCGCTGACGCTCGGATTCTGGGCGCTGGCGGACGACCAATCCGACTCGGCGGCGCGGTGGACGCAGTTTGCACGCCTGGCATGGGCGACCGGCTATCGCGTCGCGCATCACATCAGTTATGCCGTTTCGCAGAAAAACAATCACGCGCTGAGCGAAGCGCTCGGCTTGATGCTCGTCGCGCATCTCTTTCCCGAGTTCCGCGATTCTGAGGCGTGGGGGGCGACCGGCCGTAGCGTCATGGAGCGCGAGCTGCGACGACAGATCTACGCCGACGGCAGCTATGTGCAGCAGTCATTCAACTACGAGCGCGTCATGCTGAATGTCGCGACGTTCGCGGTGCGGCTGGCCGAGCTGGCGGGCCGACCGTTTCCGCGCGATATCTATGAGTCGCTCGGCCGCTGCGCGGAATTCATGCTGGAGATGAGCGACCCGGCGACCGGCCGCATGCCGAACTACGGCAACAACGATGGGGCGTGGGTGCTGCCGCTCAGCGAAATCGATTTCACGGATTTTCGCTCCGCGATTCAGGGAGCGTACTTCACTGCGCATCGAAAGACGCCGCTGCCTCATGGCCCGTGGGATGAGGACCTTGTTTGGCTCTTTGGGTCGGATGCGTTGCCGACGTCTACCGGCGAATTGCGCGACGCGGTCCGGAGTGAAGATTCCGACACCTTTGAAAGCAGCCCGGCGCCGCGCGCGCAAGCGACCGGTGCACACGCGCGCAGCGCAGCTGGCCGCGCCTTCGAAGCCGGCGGCTACTACACGCTGCGGCTGGGTGAAAGCTGGATGATGACGCGCTGTCACACCTATCGCGATCGCCCGGCCCACTGCGACGCCCTGCATGTAGACCTCTGGCATCGTGGACGAAATGTGCTGATCGACGCCGGGACATATCAGTACTACACGCCGGAAACCCCTGCCCTCGAACGGTTTTTCAAATCAACCCGCGCCCACAACACCGTCGAGATCGACGGGCGCGATCCGCTCGAGCTGGCTTCGCGCTATCTCTGGCTGCCGTGGCCGACCGCGCGCACGCTGGCGTTCGAGCCGCCTGGCGACACACGCGCCTACGGCTGCTTCGAGGGAGAGCATCGGAGTTATGCGCGGCTGCCGGGCGGATGTGTGCATCGCCGCGCAGTGGTGGCGCTGCCGGGCGATGTCTGGGTCGTCGTGGACGATGTCTTTGGCACGGGCGAGCACACGGCCACGCTGCGCTGGCACGCGCCCGACGGTCCGCACCATTGGGACGCGAGCGCCGGGCGCTGGACGCTGGGCTCAAGTGACGATTCTCCAGCGCTATTCGTGCAGGGCTTCGGGGCCGCGCTGCGGAGCGAAGTTATCCGCCACTGCGTGACGCCCGAGCGCGTGCAAGGCGTGGCCGCTCCGTATTACGCGGAGCTTCAGCCGGCGCTCTGCCTGGAGACGACGGCCCGCGGCCCGCTGCCGCTGCGGTTGATCACGCTCGTGCGTCTCGGCCGAGCGCACGAGTTCGAGATGTCCGACAGCCTCGTGGAAGTGTCCTTGCCGGATTGCGACTGGCGCGTCGAACTCGCGCCGGCCGATGGCGTAAGTGATAGAGCGGTCCGCTCGATCGCGGCCGCCCCGGTGGTTCGCTAGAAATTGCAGATCAGAAGACTCATCAACTCCGCCCTCTTCGTTTGCGTCGGCGCTGCGCCCGGATTTGTGCTCGGCAACGGGATCAGCATTTTCGGCCGCGTTTGCGGGTTGTGTTTCTGGATCGCGATCGGCTACTGGATTTGTTCAACCGACAGGTTTCAGCGGCATTGGCGCGATCCGAGCTTTGCGGCGGCGGTTCGGGCTACGGTCGCGATGCGCTGCCTGCAGTCCATATTCCCGATGTGTTGGTTCCCGGAACTGGCGGGCGCGTGTTCAATAGTCAATATCGCAAGGATCATGGAGCGGGAAATCAGCTCTGGGGCCGACGGCAGTTTTCAAGTCGGGCTCCTTCTGTCGGTTGGGTATGGGCTGGGGATGATGGTGAGTTCAGGTGCGATACTCTTTGTCGCCTGGGGCCAGTTCTGGGCTCGGGGAATCAGGGCAGAGTTTCGCGGGAACTGCCTCGTGTGCGGCTACGACCTGCGCGCCAGCCCGGAGCGCTGTCCGGAGTGCGGTACCTTGCGACCGGAAGCCGCACAGGGGTAGGTTGGTCGCATATGACGGCGATGCGGCGGCTTTTCACATGCGCGATGCTCGTGCTCGTCGGCGCGGCCCCCGTTTTCATCCTCTTTTGGGACGAACGTCCTGACGCGATCGGCTTCGCAGTTGCCCTGCTCGGCTGGAGCGCCATTGCATTCGGAGTGTCTTCCCTGGGCGCGTTCAAACGCGCGGGGCGTGATCCGGCCTTTACGCGTGCCATTCGCACATCACTCGTGGCCGCGCTGCTGGTTTCCGTCCTTCCACCGTTCCGGCGGTTGGAGGAGTTTGTCGGAATTGTCGCGCTCGATTTGATGGAGGCATGTCACTACATCGAGTTGTGGTTCGAGAGTTCCGGGCCGCGGTTAAACACTTTTTCCACCGCGCTGACCTTCGGCTGGCTGGTTGAGATACAGAAGGCGTGTGCGTTCTGCCTGTTCACCGCCTTGGCCTGGCTTGTCGTTCGCACACTTCAACGTCCTCAGTCACGGGGTTCGCCGGAAACCTGCGTCGTCTGCGGCTACGACCTCCGCGCCAGCCCGGAGCGCTGTCCGGAGTGCGGTACACCGCGGCCCGAACCGGCGGCTAGGCCCTCACGCGCCTCTCCGGTATGATTTTGAGCATTGTTCAACCCCGCTCGTCCGCGGGGGTCACGACGCTCGAAATCCGAGCGCAAGGAGATGTTCAACATGAGCTTCTTTGTCGTTCTCATCCTCGTGGTCCTCGGACTCTTCGCCGGCCTGTTCGCATTCGGCAATCCGAACTAGGCAGCGGCGATTTTTGAAACCGCATCGCCGAAAGAAACGTAAACAACAGGTGTCGCGGCCGTATCCGCGCGTCGTCAGGGAAATCGGAAGGAGACTGAAAGATGCTACGCAATCTGCTTGCTTGTCTGGCCGGTGGCGCGCTGGTCGCGGCCGCCGCAGGACAGTCGTGTCAGGAGGCCGCCAAGGCCGGTTCGTGCGACAAGAGCACGGCGGGCGTGCCGGCCTGCTGCTCCGGTCAGAACAGCGCGCTGGCCAAGGCGCGCGCGTCGATGCCCATGGTCAAGTACCAGGTCGGTGAAAAGACGACCTGCTGCCCGGACGAAGCGAAGGAGCTCGCCCAGGGCGACGCCAAGGCGATCAAGTTCGTCGTCGGCGAAAAGAAGTTCGACGATCGCACGGCCGCGAATGAAGAGCTGGCCAAGGCGCTCGACGCGTTCATGAGCGACTCGATGAACGTGAAGTACGCGGTCGGCAGCGAATGCGTCTCCTGCCCGATGGAGGCCGGCAGCCTGGCGAAGAAGAGCGGCGAAAAGGTCCAGTACCGCGTCGCGTCGTTCAATTTCGCGGATGAGGCCGCCGCCGCCAAGGCGATCGCCGCCGCGAAGGAAGCGGCCGGCAAGGTCGAGATGAAGATGATGGTCGGCGAGAAGTGCTTCGAGTGCCCGGCCAGCGCGGGCGACGCGGCGAAGTCGGCCGGCAAGTCGGTCGAGTACGTCATTGGCGAGAAGCGCACCTGCTGCCCGGTCGAGGGCAAGGTCGAGCTGGCGAAGGCCCGCATCGATGCGGCGTTCGAAGTGCTCGCGAAGTCGGCCCAGTCCTAGGTTGACGTTACGACAGCCGCCATCGGCGGTTACGAGTGAAATCAAAGGAGCGTCCGCCGACTCG
>JBGAJB010000162.1:0-7806 GCA_044225155.1 Phycisphaerae bacterium
ATGAATCTGCTCGGCGCGGAAGTGATCGCGGTGGACGCGGGCAGCCGGACGCTGAAGGATGCGATCAATGAGGCGATCCGCGACTGGGTGACGAATGTGCGAACGACACACTACATCATCGGGTCGGCCGTCGGCCCGCATCCCTATCCGCTGATCGTCCGAGATTTCCAGAGCGTGATCGGGCGCGAAACGCGCTCGCAGATGCTGGAGCAGTGCGGGCGGCTACCGGATTGCGTCGTGGCGTGCGTCGGCGGCGGGTCCAACGCGATCGGCATGTTTCATCCTTTTGTGAACGACACCCGTGTGCGGCTCGTGGGCGTCGAGGCCGGCGGACGCGGCGTGGGAGAAAGCGGAAAGGCGGAGCAGGGCACACGGCGCGCCGGGGTGCTGAACGTTGGGCACGCGGCGACGCTCGTTGGAGGGCGCGTCGGCGTGCTGCATGGCGCGAAAAGCTATCTGTTGCAGGACGACGACGGCCAAGTGGCGGAGACGCACTCGATCTCCGCGGGCTTGGACTATCCAGCAGTCGGGCCAGAGCACGCATTTCTGAAGGACAGTGGCCGCGTGCGCTACACGTACGCGACGGATGACGAAGCGCTGGCGGCGCTGCAAACGCTCGCGCGGAGTGAAGGGATCATTCCGGCCCTGGAGCCGTCGCACGCACTCGCCGAAGCGGCGAAGCTCGCGCCGCAAATGGCACGCGACGAGATCCTCGTGGTAAATCTGTGCGGGCGCGGCGACAAGGATCTCGAGATCGTTTCGCCGCTGCTCGGCGGGCCGCCCGCGGCCAAGACGATACCGGCCGGCTCGTAAATTCACGAAGATTTCTGCGAATCCGGTTCGCTTGACCTGAAGGCACCCGGCGGAAACCGGCGCGACTTTACACGCGCGGAGATTTCGAGTCTTCTATGAGTGGAATTCCGAGTCGCAGTTTCTTTCAAGGAGGAACCCGTGAAAGCCCCGCTCGCCGCAGTGCTCTCCGCTTTGGCCCTGATGCTCACCGGCTGCCCGAATAACAACGCGAAGCCGAACGCCGAGAAGAACGAAGTCAGTCATGATCGCTCCACCGAGCGCATGCCCGTCCGCGGCGGCAGTGGGGGCGATGTCGATACTTCGCGCGATCCCGCGCTCGACAGCTCGCTGATGTCCGGCTCGGACACGCGCACGACCTACGGTTCCGGCAACGGCGCGACCTACGTACCGCCGGGCGGCAGCACGGGTAACAACCAGAACTACACGCCGCCGGCCGACACGACGCCGAAGACTTCGACCGCAAAGCGAAACGACTACAACAGCGACGAGACGCTCGCGCCGAGTCACACCAAGAGCGGCACGCACCGCAATACCGGCGGCGGCGGGCGCACGTACACCGTGAAGAAGGGCGACACGCTGTCGGGCATTTCGCAGAAGTTCTACGGAACGACGACCAAGTGGAAGCAGATCCAGAACGCGAACAAGGCGAAGGTGCCGAATGAAAAGGCGCTGAAGCCGGGCACGGTCCTCGTTATTCCATAACGACGATAAGAGCGCAGAGCAAGACGCGAAAAGCGAGAAACGAGATCAGCACGGGGATGCGCCCCGGCCTTGATCTCGTTTCTCCCTTTTCGTTTTTGGCTCTTCCGTTTCAGTGCGTTATCGCGTTTCCGTCGCTCGCGAGCTGCCGGTCAGGTGTGGGCAGCGCAGCGACACGCCGGTGGCATTCGCCGATCGACGTGCGCAGCACGTAGGGCAGACCGCGCCAGTTCTCCTCCGGGCTATGCACGTGGCGCCCGGCGCGCGTGATCGTGAGGATGAGCGCGATGCGCGGCTTGTGGCCGATGGCGACCATGCGGCGGCACCATTCGATATTCATCTGCTCGTCAAACTGGCTGTAGCGCCAGCCGTGCCGCTGGTAGACCTCGCTGAGCGAGCGATACGTGTGGGTGTGGAAATCGCCGAGCAGATGCCAGAACGGAAACAGCTCTTCCGCCATCGCGAGGTGCGTGCGCTCGCTGCGCTCGTCGGCGAACACCTCCGACGGCGTGCCCTTCGCGCGCACCTGAATGCAGATGCGCTCGACGTTCAGATCAACGACTGACAACACCGGCGAACGTCCGCGCCGCCGCGTCGCTTCGCGAAACGAGCCGAAGACGATGCCGTAGATTTCGGTCGAGGGTTTTCCCGCGCCGGCCGGCACCAGAAACGCCTCGATGCCGGCGAGCAGCATGTCCTGCAGCGCCAGCTCACGAATCCAGATGCGGACGATCGTGTGCGACTCATCGACGTCAGCCATCCAGCGTGGCTTCTCGGTGAGTTCATCCTGGCCGAAAGAAGGCTCGACATTCAGTTCACGGGCGATGCGATTGGCGAAGGTCCATTCCGGCACGCTGACTTCGTTCTGCTGCAGCGCGGAATCGATCGAGCGGCCATACGCGGTGGAATCGTAGATGGCGCGCGGCAGCGCGAATTCATCTTTTTCCAGTAGCTTCGTGATTCGCGTCGTCAGCGCCGCGGAATTGGGCACATGCTCGGGGATATCGCGAAATCCGCCCGATCCGTTCAGAACGCGAAGCAGCTCGAAGTAAAGTTCGCGCCGTCGGGCCGCCCGGCCGTTATGGGCGTTGGCGAACGTCTGCTCAATGCGCTCTTCGAGCCGTCGCAATTCGGAGACAAACCGGTTGACACGACCTTTGGCCATGACGGCGGGCGTCCCTTTCCAGCATGAATAATTCTACGTCCGGCGTGCTATGTCCGGCGGAACGTCCCCGGCGGGATTCGAACCCACAACCTTCGGCTCCGGAGGCCGACGCTCTGTCCAATTGAGCTACAGGGACATCAGCGGGCTGAGTCTACTCGGGGGGGTGGGGCGGTCAAGTTAGAGGGGCGCCGAGGCGGACCGGTTCCAGCAGGATTTTGTGACTTAAAGTATTGTAAAGAAACAGCTTAGGATCAAGTCGCGGCTCTGGCAGCGATCCGGAGGCCCTCGATGATTGGATTTTGAGGCGTGCCGGAGACCCTCCGAACCCCTCAATCAATGTTTCGCCCTCAAATTGCATGGGATCACCGCCGGCGCGGCGTTTCTTCTGTCGGATCCACCCTCGGCTGGGATGAAAATCGTGCCGGGACGCCACCCTGGGGAGTCGCCGATGACGGCTTCGAGTTTGCCGCGTACTTTCTCCGCGAGCATGCCTGCCCGCGGAGACCTCGCGACTCTTGAATCCGTTTTCGACCGCTGTAGCGCTGCGCTCTATCGCTTCGTGTGCGTTCGTGTCGGGGGGGATCGGCACCTGGCCGACGACCTGATGCAGCAGCTCTGGATTCAGGCGCGGCGGAGTGACCGCTATGTGCCCGAGGCCGAGCTGGAGTACTGGCTGCGGGCGATCGCGAGAAATCTCGTGCGCTCGCACTGGCGCGGAAACGCTCGACGTCCGGCCCACCTTCCACTGGCCGATCCCGCGCTGGCGGGCGACCTTGCCGAGCGATTGGCGGGCGAAGAACTGCCGGCGGCCGCACTGGCGAAGCGCGAAGCGTCGGATCAGTTGCTGCTGGCGCTGACGGAGCTGTCGGCCGGCGATCAGGAATTGCTCGTGGAGTTCTATTTCCACGAGCAGCCGCAGGCGGAGTTGGCGAGACGTGTCGGGTTGACGGAGCGGGCGATCGAAGGCCGGCTCTATCGGGCCCGGCAAGCGCTACGAGAAAAGTTGCAACATCTGGAGTGAGCGCGCGAAGGCTGGAGATTGATTCCGCCAATTCGGCGGATGAGCGAATGAGGTGATCACCATGGCCGACCAGAACGAACAACACGATCGGCTGCTCGATTCGAATCTGCGAACCTGGGCGCGTCAGGCGTCGCTACCGGCGGAGCCGGATGCGGCGCAACAGGCGCGTTGGAAGCAGGAGGCGTCCCTGGAACGCCGCCTGCGCGTAGTTTCCGTCCCTTCCACCACACGCACCGGAGGCTCTTTCATGCGTAGACACCCGCGAATTACCGCCGGCTCGGCCGTCGCCGCCGCCGTCGCGCTCAGTGCATTCCTGATCACGCCGCGCAGCAGCGAAGTGCAGGCCGGCATAATCATCCGCAGCTTCAGCGACCGCATTCAGCAGAACGGACTGCGGTTGACGTTCGAGAACATCGGGGACGAGGGCGTGCGCGTCAGCGGCCGCTTCTTCATGGACTTCGGTCCGCATCCCGCGGGCGCGCCCGACTTTGATCCCAGGCAAGGCCGGTTGTTGATCGAGGCCCACATCAAGGCGGATGAGAATGCGCCGGAGGTCGGCGGACTCGAGCTGGATTCGAAGGTCGTGCTGTCGGAGCACGAGAGCTGGGTCTATTTCCGGCCGATCGGAATGCCGGCATCGCTGGAAGAGGAAGAACCGGCGGCCGTTGCGCTGTTTAACTGGGCGTCGAGCGGCATCCTGCTGGACCTGAACGAGCTATCCGAGATCTTGGACTCGGACGACATGCAGGAGATTCGGAACATCCCGGCCGAAATCTCGCGCGCCTTGCAGGAAGCGCTTTCCGGTGCTGACGACAAGAAGGGAGCCGACGCGGAGGGCGAGGACGCGGATGACGACGACTCCCCCGATGCCGGAGCTTCCAAGTCGCTGAAGCCGCACATCGAACTGAACGCCACCACGGACTCCGGCATTCCGGGGCTGGATGAGGAGGCCTTGCAGGCCATTCTGCTGGAGATGATGACCGGAAAGGCGACGCCGGCGCAGCTCGACACGCTGGTGCAAGGACTC
Organism: Phycisphaerae bacterium; assembly: GCA_044225155.1. GTDB lineage: Bacteria > Planctomycetota > Phycisphaerae > UBA1845 > Fen-1342 > CAYMBL01. Next base: position 4,726 of record JBGAJB010000162.1, read on the forward strand.
GGCCAAGCCGCCAAGAACGTCAAGGTGCAGCAGGTGTCGCCGGGCGTGCACGTGCTGACCGCTTCGGGCTTTTCGCTGGAGGCGCTCGGCGCGGCGGACGATCCGGAGGCGGCGCGCTGGCTGGAGCGCATGGAGTTCAACGTTACCTATCGCGAGAAGTCCGGCGTGGAATCAGCCCGCATTACGCACCTCGGGCCGTACGACGGCGTGATCAATTTCGAGATGACGAGCGCCCCGATCGATCCGACGCTGATGAGCAGCGCTGCCTATAAGACCGATGGGCACACGACCGTGCTGAACCTCGGCAGCCTGATGAAGCTGGCGGAGTCGCTCACGGGCGAAAAGCTGCATATCGACGCGAAGTAATCGAATACCGCAGACACGGATTTCGGACGGGAGGCGCTTGCGGCTTCCCGTTCTTTCTTTGGTCCAATCAAAAATTAGAGGGCGTCTTTGGAGAGAAGACCGATCGCAGACCGGTCCCCGAGGCGTGTGGCGCTCCGGGTCGCTAATCCGTGGGGTGCAAGGCGGCAGGGGCGGTGGCGGTCGGCTTGTTTCCCGGCAGACTGCGGCCGCGATCTTTGAGAGTTTGATCATGGAGGCCGTCGTAGTTCGCGAAGTCGGCCATCTGCTTTTCTGATGGCGCGGCGGACTCCCACGCGGCCGCGACGAGGGCGCGAAGGAAATCAGCGCCGTCTAGCAGACAATCGGAGATGAATTCCTTGCCGCGCCGCCCTTCGAGTTCCTTGGATTTTTCGAGTTCGTAGAGCGGCTCGACGCGCTGCTCTCCCTTCTGGATCAGCTTGAGGACTTGGGGCCATGGATCGCGGGCAGTGACCTGCGCGGCCGTGCGCGCATTGGCCTTGAGTGTCTCAAAGCTTAAGTCGTGGATTTCCAAGACGCGACCGTCGATGAAGCTGTGGAAGTTGTGGCTGGTCGTGAAGCCGTGCGGATTGTCGCCGACCCATCCGTTGTAGTTCTTGGTCGTGTGCAGGGGCTGAGCCGCATCACCCACAAAGTGACTGAGTAGGCCGATTTCGAGCAGTGCCGCCTGACGCATCGCCGAAAGCTGATACGCGCGCTGCGGATCATTCAGCTTCTCCAGTACGCGGATCTCATTGAACGCCGATTGGAGCTTTGTGTAATGCTCCACGATCGCGTACGGCAGAAAACCCGGCCATTCGCGCGTTTTGTCCGAATCGCGTCCCGCGTCGTACGGAGTCGTAACCAACTCGGGATGGAGCTGCTTCGAGACGGCCATCGCGCGCAGATATTCGTTCCGCAGCGGCGGGAGCGTTTCGAGCGTCAGCCCAAATTCGGCGAGCTGCTCGGCGTCCAGATAGTGATCCGGCGCGTTTTCATGCGCGAGGACGGCCGTCGGATGCCAGCCTCGCCAGCGATCGGGCAGGTTCGATTGATAGGCCGCGACATCCGCCGATTCCGGTGCGCGCAGCCAATCCGGCGCGTCGGCCGGCAGGCTGGCAAGCGCCAGAAACGTAATGGTTCGGTGGCCGTGCGCGTTCCAGCCGAGCGCCGTGGGCAGCACGGCCGTGAGCATCAGAAACGCAGTCGCGCGTCGCATGCCTCGTCTCCCTTGTCAAAGGCGAAGCAATGTAACGCGAGGGCCCACGCTCTGTGTTAATTGCAGTCGAAATCGGACAGCATCACGCCGAGGTCGGACCGGTCGATCGTGCCGTCGCCGCTGACCTCTCCGGCCTGACTGCCGCGAGACGCCGAGATTGGTGAAGAACCCGATCGGCTGGATCAGCTCGCTTTGAATGGGAAAGAGGCGCCTAGTGCTGCAAGACGACCCGGATGTCCCGGATGTGCAGGAGGAACGTGATTAGCCCATAGGCAAAAACAAGCCCCAGCGCGAGCAGGATGATCGGCGCGACGTTCTTTCGCCGGTCCGGCGAATTCAATGATGCCCGCGAGCGTCTCATTCTTCACCTTGGCGGAATTTCAATCAATCGCCCCTACGACCGCGTTCACTGATGAGCGTACATGCCCCGTTCGGACGCGACCACGAAGCACTCCGCAGTGCGCTTCAGTTTCTCCCAAGCCTCGCGAATGTGCACCGCTTCGTCGGTCGTGATCTGACCATCGTTCTGAAAGCTGCGGCTGACGCGCGAGAGCAACTCGCCGAATTCCTCGACGAACTGACGCGTCGTGGAGAGCAAATGCTCCTCCTTCGCGGACGGCTCGACATGCGGATTCGGCACATAGAACCCAGCGGCTTCGTGGCAGAGCCAGTTCACCACGCCCGGGTCCTGCGTGATCTCCCAGATTTCCTTCAAACGGTCGAGCGGATTGCGCGCTCCGGAGCCGCCGGGATCGTCGACCGAAGATTCCTGACACCACTTGTAGACGAGCGCCGTGCTGAGATTCAGCCGGGCTGCAAGCGCTTTTACCCCGACCTTTTCGATCGCTTCGCGCAATACTTCCCAGGATTTCAAAACGCACCTGCCTCATGGTGACGAGCCGCGCGCCTCCCGCCTCGCCGGAAAAGCGCTGACAAGTCGCGAATGAGATTCTCCCCAATGGGCGCGGGAGAGTCAAACGCACACCGCCGGTAGCTGCCGCGGCGCCGACGCGGCGAGTCCGTGATGATCGAGCCACGTCAGCATGTGCCGTGATTCGTAGAAGATTTCCACGGGAATGCCGAAGAGTCGGCCAAGCTCCACGTAATCCACGTAATCGCCGGCGCGCATCAGAATGAACAGGGGGCGGCGGCAGACGGCGGGCAAATAGAGATTTCCGCCTTGCGGCCCAATGACCAGATCGGCCGCGTTGTAAAGACTAAGTTGGAGTCGATTCCGGGCTTCGGTTGTTCGAGCATTTACATAGTCCACACGCAGGTCATGGGTGTGGGGATCAACGCCAAAGATGCCAGTGTCGTCCAGCACGCGATGCTGATCATGAATGGTCTGCTCGACGAAGTGGTTGTAGACAACGGCATAGCCGCGTGCAACGAGCAGATCGCGCAACGCGATGAGCGCCGCGCGGTCGAGGAAGTTGATCGGCGACGAATACGTGTCGGGCCATTGCACGAAATACTTGTTGTTGATGACGGCCAGCGGC
>JBGAJB010000163.1:0-7859 GCA_044225155.1 Phycisphaerae bacterium
GGGAACGGTCGAACAGGCTGACGTCGACTTGGTCAATCAGAATCTCGGCGCGCCGCCGATCGGCCCGGCCGCCTGCTACGACGCAAACCACGACGGCTTCATCGACGCGTCCGACGCAGCCTTTGTCCAGAGCCGGCTGGGAACGTGTGACCCGCCCGGCGCCACCCAGATCGCCTACGACTTCCGCAACCGCATGGTCGAGTACCGCGACGGCCGCACTGGCCTCCGCAGCACCTATGCCTACGACGCCCTCGGCCGCCGGATTGAAAAGACCGCCGATGCAGACGGTCCGGCTCCGCAGACCACGCGCTTTTTCTACAGCGGCTGGCGCGAGATCGAGGAGCAGGACGCCGCCGGTGCCACGCTTGCCACTTACACCCACGGCCATTACATCGATGAATTGCTCACCATGCAGCGCGGTGGGCAGGATTACTACTACCACGCATCTCATCCGTATGACGTGGCTGCCATGACCGACGCGCTGGGCGCTGTCGTCGAGCGGTATGAATACGACGAGTACGGACAGACGCGGACAAGCGCCCCTGACGGCGCGCCACGAGCCGCTTCGCTCATCGGCAATGCGCTGCTCTTCAATTCGCGCCGATTGGACTCGGAAAGCGGACTGTACGCGTTTCGAACGCGCTACTACGACACGCAGGCCGGCACATTTACGTCTCGGGATTCGATCACGATCTGGGGAGATCGGGGCAGCTTCGGCGACGGCGACGCATTTGTGCATTCGAATCCAACGAGTTACGTGGATCCCTATGGCCTGAATGGTCTGGCAGTGCCCGGGGGCAGTCCCACGCCAGGGATGCCCGGGCCGCCAAGCGGGATCCCGGGGTCAGGCCCTGCGCCGGGAGGGTTCAACAACTTCGATGTGTCGCCGGGAGGGGGAACTGCAGCTGCCGGCGAAGCCGAAGCTGCTGCTGAGCTGGCCGGAACGGCGCTGTTCGACGTTTGTGTCGTCGGACTCGTAGCCGCGGCATCCGTGGCAAACGCCGGACTTGAACTTTGCCAGACGTCAGACAGGTGCATCGATTTCGCCGCGCCCAAGATGCTCGAAATCATCGACAAATACCCCGGGTTCGACTGGAACGGAATCTGGGATCACGACACCAAGATCGACCCCGGGCCGCCGCCGGACGCGATTACGGAAGACGGCGACGCGGACGATGAGAATACACTCGATGCGGCGCCAGACTATTCGCCGCCGGAGTGGAACGACTGGGAGGGCCCGACGCTGCCCAATTCGCCGACGCCAACATTTGAGGACATCAGCACCGACGATACTGCTCCAGATCAAAGTAATACGGGCGATCCGTTCTATGGCCCCGCGGGGCCGCTAAACCCACGTTAATTCTTGATTCTGATGATGAGTTGGAGATAGGTGTGAACACTCGGCATTTCGTACAAATCTTCATGGCCAGCATCGCCATCACTGCCTTCGCCGGCATTGCCATTGGGCAGCTCGACGATCGCTGGACCATTTCAGTCAACGGTCAGACCGCTATTGCCAACGCCGACGGCAGCTTTGCGATCCCCAACATCGCGGCCCCCGACGCGTTCGGACTCGGGGGTCCTGGTTCCCTGCCGGACTTCCTGAGCGATGACACGCTGCGTGTCGTCGCTACGGGCGTTGTCGACGGGGTCACATATTACGCCGTATTTCCCCCGTTCCAATTGCCCAATGGAACGGTATTCCTTGACCCCGTGACCTTGTTATTCGCCGACGTTCCTCCCGTGTCCCCGATCGCAATCTCGCTGACAGCACCTTTGTCCGTGCTGGAGGTTGGTCAGCAAACACAACTGAGCCTTACAGGGACCCTGTCGGACGGCAGTCAGGCCGATCTCACATCACAATTCAGCACCTATCGGAGCAGCGACGCGACGGGCTTGACGGTCAGCACGTCAGGCCTCGTCACCGCTGTGCGCAGCGGCATCATGTATGTGACCGCGTCCAATGCCGGGGCATCCGCGGTGCGTCGCATCGAGGTAGCGGACACCGTAACGCACACCGCCGTCGATGGCTTTGCGGCGCTCAGCGATGGCACTCCGGTGCCATCGGCCACGATTACAGCGCTGCCGATTGGGGCGGAGCCAGCAGCGATCCAAACGGGCATTTCGCCTTCGATGCGATTTTGCCGGGCTCGAATCCTGCACCGTTGACCCTGCGCGGCATAGCGATGCTCGGGGGAAAGACTTTCGCCGGCAGCCGTTCAGGCATCAGTGTGCTTCCGGGAATGATTACTGATGCCGGAATACTGACGCTGTTCCCCAATGCGACGGGCCCTCTTTTTCCCGTGCCGCGATTCGGCGCGGTCAACCAAGGTATCAAAACTGCCACGGGCGATTTTGACAACGATGGTGACATTGACGTCGCAGTGTTGGATAATTCGGGTACAGTCTTCATTCTGTATAACGCCGGAGACGGAAGCTTCGGCCCGCCCCAGCCATTTGCTTGCGGAACCCTTCCGAACGCAATCGCTGTAGGCGATCTGGATGGCGACGGCGACTTGGACATCGCGACAACGAATCGCACCGAGCTTTCGATCTTGCTAAACAACGGAAACGGAAGTTTCGGTGTGGCTCAGGCCTATGCGGCCGGGCAATTCCCCAGCGGCCTCGCGCTCGGCGACCTCGACGGCGACGGCGATCTGGACGTAGGCGTAATCGGACTGACGGTGTCGGTTCTACTGAACAGCGGTGACGGCAGCTTCGGCAGCCCGCAGAGTTTCGCGGCAGGCTTCGCGCCGATCAGTATTGCGCTGGGTGATTTAGATGCCGACGGCGATTTGGATATCGCAGTGGCAGACAATTCATTCCCTGGCACGATTTCGATCCTCCTAAACTCTGGCAGTGGAAGCTACGGCGTCCCTCAAACTTTCGCTGCGGGTAACTTTTTGACCGACATTGCGCTCGCGGACCTCGATGGTGACAATGACGTAGATGTCGTGACAAACAGCTCACTCGGCACAGTTGCGATCCTTCTCAACGACGGCGATGGAAGCTACGGCCTACCCGAGACCGTCGCTGCGGGCAGTTCGCCGACAAGCATGTCGCTGCGCGATCTGGACGGCGACGGCGATCAGGATATCGCCGACCAACAATTCTATCTACAGGGACGATCTCCATCTTATTGAACAATGGCGACGGCACGTTTGCAGCGATGCAGGCTTATGCGGTGGGTGCGTTTCCAGCCAGCGTCTCGCTGGACGATCTGGATGGTGACGGCGACGTGGATGCGGCCGTTCTAACTCGCGCCGCCGACGGCGTTAACGTCTCGCTTGCGATTCTCTTCAACAACGGCGACGGAACGGGTGTTGTACCAGAGTCCTACGCTGCAGGACCATTCGCTCTTGGAACAACCAGCTTCGCCTTGGCCGACCTTGACGGTGATGATGCTCTGGATATTGTAGCCACCTTTTTTTTTCCCGGTGCGGTCTCGATCCAGTTCAACAATGGCGACGGCACATACGGGCCACCCCAGACTCTCGCTGCGGTTAACTCCCCAAGCGACATTGTAGTGGGCGATTTGGATAGTGACGGAGATCTGGATATTGCTGTGCCAAATGGTGATGGTTCGTTCTTAGATACGGTCTCAATCTTGTTGAACAACGGCAACGGAAGCTTTGCTCCGCCGGTCTCTTATGGTATAGGACGGCCTGCGGGGAATATCGCGCTAGGCGACCTGGACGGCGACGGCGATACCGACATCGCAATCAGCAACGGTACTGGTGACACTATTGCGATATTGCTCAACAATGGCGACGGCAGTTTTGGTGCCGGTCAGTCCTTCGCCTCCGGACCTAACGCCACCAGAATTGTGCTGGCTGATGTGGATGACGACGGTGACCTGGACGCTGTCGTGCTAATCGGTGACAACACGAAATCGGTTACAATCATGCGCAACGACGGCGACGGCAACTTCGGCAGTCCCCAGGCTCTCCGGGAGTACTTTTCCAAACGCCATCGGGCTAGGCGATCTGGATGCCGACGGTGATTTGGATATCGGCGTCTCGAATTTCGACGGTACGGTCTCCGGTTTTCCTCAACAATGGCGACGGCAGTTATTCCGCACCCACTTCTTACGCAACCAGTGCGGCCTGTCGCAATCGGGATCGCTTTTCGGCGATCTGGATGGGGATGGCGATCTGGATCTTGCTACATCCAGCGGCACCACGTCGGGAACAGGAACTGTGTCGATCTTGCTCAACAACAGTGACGGCAGCTACGGCGCGGTTCAGAACTACTTGGATTCCAACCACGAACCAAAATCCATTCTACTGGGCGATGTGGACGGCGACGGTGATCTGGATGCGACGGTGTTGCACGTTGACGGGAGCGGTGCTGCAAAGTCTCAGTGTTAATTAACCAACGCTTGCGCTAACGGCCGCAGTTTCCTGCGACCGCAAGCGACGATTGGGGAGGAAGTGCGCGACATCGTAGAAGCAACGCCGCACTTTTCGATTTCGAAGTGAATTGACCGCCTTTCAGGTAGCGAAATGCGTGTCTCTGCTTGTGTCTCTGTTTCGCGACGACAAAGAATTCGAGATGGCCCAACATTCCGCTTCCAGTTCGACGGTCGTAGCGAAAAACGCCGACCGGACGGTTAACGCACGACGCCCGGGCAGAGACGCCTGGGCGTTGTCGTTTGTATCGCGAGCTTCCGCAAGGGTTTATCGCCGTAAGGTCCACGGCAGCGTCTCGCCGCAGGCGTCTCGTTCTGCCACGGACAAGCGTTTTCCGCCTGCCGGGCATGCCGACAGTTGGCCCGTTGTCTCTGAGTCTCTGCACGTCGCCGACCGCGGGGTTAACGCGGTTCATAACCGTACAGGCGGCGATGTCTCGCGCTGACATAACCCGATCGACCGTCGCGAAAGAAAGTCTCGGAGTTGACCATTCTGAACAAACCGCCCGCGACCAGAAATCGCGACCGCGTGGTTATCGCGAGAGCGCCATCGGATGCTCGAAAAGCGACGACCTCGACTCGGTGATGCTTGCGGATTGACGGCTTGATCCTTTGCTCGATATGACGATCGGCTGATTGCTGCTGTGCTCGACTGTACGGGGCGTCGTACCCGCGTTCAGCGCAATACCCTGGCGAAGGCAATTTCGTGAACCAGCAACGACGATGCACGGAGCCCGCGCTACCGGCACGCGACTTGCTGACGAGAAGCTCGGAGGTACTGTCATGTCCAAGCACCTTGTTTGGGACATCCCAACCAGGCTGTTTCACTGGCTATTCGCCGCAGGCTTTGCCGCCCGGTCGACACCTGCTGCTGCTCGACGACGATACCGTTTTCCCTATCACGCGATGATCGGCCTGACGATCGCGCTCGCGATCTGCCTGCGCATCGCTAGACCGGGTTGGCGCGTTACGCGATTCAGGTCACGTTCACCCTCGGGCCCGCTCGGTGCTCGACTACATGAAGGGTGTGCTGGTCGGGTCCGGCAAACGGCACATCGGGCACAATCCGGGCTCGGCGTACGCGATCTTCGCCATGCTCGCCGCTGATGATCGGGCTTGCAGCAGCCGGGCATCATGATGGGCCAGCAACGAGGGTGAAAGACGCCACCTGAAGTGCTGGCGTACATCATGGTTGGCGTTGTGATTGCGCACGTGTTGGGCGTAGTCCTTCATATGATCCGGCACCGCGAGAACATCGTGGCGAGCATGATTCACGGCAGGAAAGATGCCGATCCAGCCGAAGGCATTCTCGGTCGTCGATCCAGTGATCGTAGTCGCATTCCTGGTCAGTCGTTGAAGGCTTGGTCTTTCGGCCTGCTTCGGAACTTTGACCCGACGACCCAGACGACGCGATTGCCCGTTCTCGGCACCTCGCTGCAGATTGGCGAGTCTGAGAACGAGGACGGTGGAGAGCGCGGCGGCGCAGACCACAAGCGACATGACGACGACTGAATGCCAAGGGATGGCCGCTCGGTCGTCGAGTGGACAGTTCGTGTTGACATCCTGGACAACGACTGGCTTGACTGACCCGGTCGGCGGCGCTGTCGCGGCGTCCATGCGGGTCGTGGCATTGGCGAAGCAGTTGTGCGTTCGGCTTTCCGATTTGCCACGGAGGCGACGGTGCATCAGATCCAGTAGCGCACGACCTGTCCAAGTCTTCGACCTGAGTCAGGACATGGCAGAGGAGCGTTAGGGCCAGCAGCGGCCAATACAGCGTTGGCAACGCGGTAGAACCTTGGCGCAGCGGCCAACGTGTACAGGGAATCGCCACCCCGATGCCCATGATGACCGTTGACATGACAATCAGCGACCAAGAGGCGCGGCTCTGAAGGAACGGAATCTTGTTCGTGCGGATCACATGGATGATCAACGTTTGGGTGAGCAGGCTCTCCACGAACCAGCCGGTCTGAAACAGGGAAGCCCGCTCGACCGACCAGCAATTGAATAGGAAGAGCATCATGAGGTACGTCGTGTAGTCGAAGACCGAGGAACACGGTCCGATGAATGCGATGAAGCGCGCCAGCGAGCCCATGTCCCACGGGCGTGGCCGAGCAATCTGTTCGGGATCGACTTCGTCGGTCGGTATCGCGGTCTGCGAGACGTCGTACAGCAGGTTGTTGGTAAGGATTTGGATCGGCATCATCGGCAGGTACGGCACGAACACGCTCGCCCCCAGCACGCTGAACATGTTGCCGAGCACCACCACCTGGCCAGCGATAATGGCGAGAATGTTCATGACACCTTGCGACCACTCGAGCACGCCCTCGAGCACGAGCAGGTTCTTCTCGAGCAGGATCATGTCCGCCGACTCCTTGGCGATGTCGACGGCGGTGTCCACGCTGATGCCGACGTCGGCGGTCCGCAGGGCCGGCGCATCGTTGATCCCGTCGCCCATGAACCCCACCGTGTGCTTGCGCGCTTGAATCGCTCGGATGATCCGCTGCTTGTGCGCCGGTGATACGCGTGCAAAGAGCGTTGCTCGCTCAGCCGTTTCCTCCAATTCCGCTTCGGTCATGTTCGACCTGCTCCCGAGAATCACGATCGAAGTCGGCAGTCCGACTTCCGTGCAAATCTTCTGTGAAACCAGCTCGTTGTCGCCCGTTACCACTTTGATCGTCACGCCATGCTGCTGGAGTACGCGAATGGCGGCAGCAGCGCTGTCCTTTGGCGGATCATAAGGAACGCGACGTACCCGTTGAGGATCAGGTCGCACTCGTCAGCCTTGGTATAGGGCGTCGCTGCGCCAGTGACGCGCGGCGGCTCGACAGGTCCTTGCTGGCGATCGCAAGCACGAAAGCCATCCCGGCTAAGCCGTTCGTATTCGTACTTGAGCTCGTCGATCAGGATGTTCTCCATCGAAAGAGCTGTCCTCGAGCTCGAAGTTCTTGCAACGCGGGAAAATCGCCTCCGGTGCGCCCTTGCTGATCAGTCGGTCTTTTCCCGCTGGCGTGAGCACCACGACCGACATGATGCGCCGTTGAAAGTCAAACGGAATCTCGTCGACCTTGTCGTGCTCGTCGATCTTGCGCATGCTCGTGGACGTCTCGATGATCCAGCACGCCGCGGTCCAGCACGCTCTTGAGCCCGGTCTGGAAGTGGCTGTTCAGATACGTAGAAACGCCGTCGTCTTCCTTAAGGACAACGTCGCAGTGGCGGCTCGGCGATCACGCTGAGGACCATCATCGGCGTGCGTCTTGTCCGTGCAAAGCACGTCCATCGCACCCAGGTTCTGGATGGCCTGGATTCGCTTGACAATGACTTTCTTGCGGGCCATCGCCAGTGCGCTTCTTCGACAGGCAGACCGTCACGATCATCGGCAACATTTCGGTGTCATTCCGGACGGCGATCGCCACCGCGAAGAAAACGCCTCGCCCAACTGCCTTTCGTC
>JBGAJB010000164.1:0-7749 GCA_044225155.1 Phycisphaerae bacterium
AAATTGCGTAGTTCCAGAGTGGTGGCGGGGCCGCGACTCAGGCTTGGGCGGCGCTCAACGCGGCGCGGCAGGTGATCGGTCGTTGCCAGATACCAGCGCGTCCCGCCCTGCTCGCGCGTGTCGCTTGCGTGCACCACATCGCACTCGACGCCCTCCACACGCCGCCGGCCTATGTAGCGCAGTTCGTGTTGAAGCGCATCCTCCAGCGGCTCGGGAAAAAACAGCTCGGCCATCAGCAGCGGCTCGGCCGGCAGAATCACCCGCGCCTGCTCTGCCGGCAACCGGCCGCGCCGGAAGGTCTTCTGGGCCCGATCCACCCAGATGCCCCGGACTCCGTCGGAAATCACCAGGTAGTCGCGGGGTTGGCGATCGAGCTCGGTCGCAACGGAGTACTCTACGCGCAGCGGCGAACTGTAGAGCGGATGACCGTCCACGTCGGTCGAGCGCGGCCGGTTGAATTGAACCGTCACGTGCCCGCGCCAGCGAGTCTGGGCGTTGGACATCTCCGATTGCACGATCGCCTCGGCGTCACAGGCGAAAGAATGCAAATCGCGGATGGCCTCGTCGGCCTGCTTCAAGAGTGCGTGCGGGTCGGGCGCTGGGGCCGGCTGCGCGGAACTGATTCCGCTGAGCACGAAACCCGCGAGGACCGCGAAACCGGCGCGAGCGCGAACGTGCCATCCGAGTCCGATCATGGCAACGGATGATACGCGGAGCGCATCGCGCCGGTTTGTCGGGCGCCTATTTCAGATCAAACCACAACAGATCCGTCGCAGGCGCGACGCCCACAATCGACTGTTGACCTGGGCCGTCGAGCGCGAGGGCGTCACCGCCGGCCAATGGGCCGGCGTCGCTCCGCGCCGCGCCGTTGATCACATGCAGCCAGGCGCCGCGCTCCGGCTGGACATCCAGCGTGATTCGCTCGCCGGCCTCAATACGCGCGAGAGAAACGTTGGCGTCCTGATGGATGCGCGCCGCCCCGTCCGCGTCGAGACGCTCGCGCCCGGCAATTCGCACCCAGCGCAGCGGACGCAGCGCGGGAATTGGCTGCTGCACGTACGCCGGCGTCAGGCCGCGCTGCTCCGGAAAGATCCAGATCTGGAGGAAGTGCACCGGCTCGGACTCCGACGCATTGAATTCGCTATGGCGGATGCCGCTGCCGGCACTCATCACCTGAATCTCGCCGGGGCCCAGCAGGGCTTCATGGCCCAGGCTATCCCGATGCGCCAGGCCGCCGCGCAGGACGAGCGAGAGAATTTCCATGTCTTGATGCCCGTGCGTGCCAAAGCCGCCGCCCGGCGCGACGAGATCGTCATTGATCACGCGCAACGTGCGAAAGCCCATGTGCTTGCGGTCGTGATATTCGCCGAACGAAAACGTGTGTCGGCTCTTGAGCCAGCCGATGTTCGTCTCGCCGCGTTCGTTGGCGTGCCGGATGGTGGGGGTTGCGATCAAAGTTCCGCCGCTCATGATTGCTCTCCTACGTCCTCATAACTTCGCGTCGCTCATCGGCAAGCGGTCACCCGCGACGAGCAAACAGTTGGATACCGGCGGATTCAAAGAGTCACCGGACCGTCGTCCGCGGGATGCGGCTGTGGCGTTTCCGCGCTTGTCGAGGACGGCGCGGAAGATGGTTTGATGAACTTATTCTTCGCGCGCTTGGCGGCTCGGTATGCGGCGCGGCGCGATTGATGGTCAGCCGCCGACACATCGATTTGCGGGGTTTGCCCTGCGCGACCGGCTGCGGCGATGCGGGTCAGCAGCGGAATGCACCAGCCGCACGCCGTGCCTGCGCCGAGGCACTCCGTCATCCGTTCGGGACACACTGGGCGCTCACGCAGCGCAAAATTCTGCAGCTTGCGCAGCGAGACGTGCATGCAAACGCAGACATCGTCATCGAGGTCCATGCAGTGGATGATAGTTGGGCTGGGCGAAAACTCCGGTTCAGGCGATCTGAATCACGGTGCCTTCCTTCGCTGCGCGGACGGCCGCGAAGCTGGCGAGCGTCACGCGCTCCAAATCGGCAAACGGCACGAGCGGCGCGCCGCCGCGCGCAACGGCGTCGAGAAACGCCGCGATCTCGGCCTTGTGTCCCTTGTCCTGCGTCATGCGCATGCTCGGTACTCCACGCCAGTCATAGGCGGCCAACTTGCGCCAGTTGTCGAGCACGAGCACACGCCCCTCGCTGAAGATCTCAACCCGTTCCTTGGGATAGCTCTTCGGCCCGTTCGCCCAGTAGTTGATCGTGGCGAGCGATCCATCGGCAAAGCCCAGGACGATCGACATCTTGTCGTCGCGCACGCCGCCGGCCTGTGGGCCAAACATTTCGGCCTGCACGCTCGTGATCGGCTGCCCGACGAGAAACTGCGCCAGATCGATGAAGTGGCAGCCCTCGCCGATGATTCTTCCGCCGCCGACATTCGGATCGTGATTCCAGTTGTCGGCCGGAATGTCACCGGCGTTCACCATGAGTTGAACCGCGATCGGCTGCGAACGGCCCGCCAGCAGTTGCCGCGCCTGCGCCGCATGCGGCGCAAAACGGCGATTGAAGCCGACCATCAGCTGCAACGACGGATTCCGCTCGTGCGCGGCGCGAACGAGCGTGAGGCCCTCTTCGTCGATCGCCAGCGGCTTCTCGCAGAAGACGTGTTTGCCCGCGTCGAGGGCCTCGGCCACCATCGCCGCGTGCGAACTATGCCGGGTCGTGATGAACACGGTGTTCACTTCGCGCGTCGCGAGCAATTGTTTGTAGTCCGTCCCTGCCTGCTCCGCGTCAAATTTTCGCGCCGAGTGAAAGCTCGTCACCCCGCCGGCGCTGGCGATCGTGTGAATGTTCGCGCCGGCCGCCTTGATCGCAGGCAAGAGCGCAATCTTCGTGAAATTCCCCGCGCCAATTACGCCTACGACGGGACGTCCGGGCGCAGCCCCCGCGCTCGCACCCGATTTGAGTTTCACGACGCGATTCAGCGGCGGCGCCTGCTCCGGATATGTTAGAACAACGCCGAGCGCGTCGCCGTCATTCACGATTTTCTCATAGGCCGTCCCGGCTTCGCTTTGCGGAATCTTCTCGCTGATGAGCGGCGCCACATCCAGTCGCTTCGCGCTCATCGCTCCCAGAACCGCCTCGAAGTTCCGCGCGACGGTCCAGCGAACGTAAGGGCGCGGATAATCGCGCCCTTGTCCCTCATAGACCGGGTCGTAACGCCCCGGCCCGTACGAACAACTCACCTGGAACGTGAGCTCTTTCTCGTAAAAATCCGTCCGGCGCAGATTCAATCCGACCTGGCCAACGAGCACGATTCGCCCTCGTTTGCGGCACATCTGGGCGGCTTGGTGAATGATCTCGTCGGTCTTCGCGCTCGCGGCGATCAGCACGCCATCCGCGCCCGCCCCGCGACTGAACGCCAGCGCCGCCTGCACCGGATCGCCGCCGTCGGCCAGGGCGATGGTCTGACAGCCCATGCCGCGGGCCAGCTCGCAGCGGGCCCGGTTCACATCCACGCCGAGCACTTCACAGCCGCTCGCGCGCAGGAATTGCGCCCCCATCAGGCCCAGCAATCCGAGGCCGACGACGACAAACGATTCGCCGAGCGTTGGCTCCAGCAAGCGCACGCCGTGCAGCCCGATTGAGCCAAGCACGGTAAAGCTGGCTTGGTCGTCCGGTACATCGTCCGGCACGCGGGCCGCGAGCGTGGCCGGCACGCACACCATTTCCGCGTGCGGGCCGTTGCAAGCCACGCGGTCGCCGACCGAATAGCCCTCGGCGCCCTTCCCCACTTCCACGACGCGCCCAACATTGCAGTATCCCAGCGGCAGCGGCTCATCGAGCTTGCTGAACACGGCCTCGAGCGTCGGCATCAGACCATCCGTGCGGATTTTCGTCAGCACCTGCCGCACTTTTTCGGGCTGCGAGCGGGCCTTGGCGATCAGCCCGGCCTGTCCGAATTCCACCAGCATCCGCTCGGTACCGGCCGAAATAAGCGTCGCCCGCGTCTGAACGAGCAAATGTCCGGGGCGCACGACCGGACACGGCACGTCAGCGACCTCGATCTGACCGGTTCGGAGCGACTGCAGAACCTGCTTCACCTTGAACTCCCGCGCATGGCCGCGAATGATTCCTCTATCGGCGTAGATTAGTGGTGCCGATGACGATTGGGGGCCGGCCCGCGTGGGACTGACCGGACGAAGATTGCTCCCGTCGGATTCACGCTTACGAGAAGATGCGCTACTCCGACGTCGTTTTGTGGAACGGAGCCGCGGCCTTTGTTCGTGTTCACGTCGAGTGTTTGTTTACCGCGCGATCAGCAGCAACTGATCCAGCAGATCCGACGACGTGCTGATCACCCGGCTCGCCGCCTGGAAGCCCGTGCTCGACGTAATCAATCCGATGAACTCGGCCGAGAGATCAACATTCGAAAGTTCCAGCGCGCCGGGCAGCAACGTGCCGGCGTTGAATTGGCCGGCCGTGGTGATCGTCGGCGTTCCTGAGTTTGGTCCTTCGAGGAAATTGTTGCCCGCCTCGGCGATCAGGCCGGGCGAATTGGGGAAGGTCGCGACCGCGAGTTGGCCGAGCGTGCGCGTCAGGCCATTGCTGAATGTGCCGTTGATCGTGCCGTCGTTGCTGATCGTGTACCCGTCGAGCGTGCCTGGCGGATAGCCATCCTGGTCCGCGGCGATCAAATTCGACGAACGGGTCGAGAGGCCGTAGACACCGCTGAAATCCATCGTAAATGTCAACGGCGAGGCCGCGCCGACGGCGCTGCGGTCCAGCCCAATCTGGTTACCGGTGGCGGAGACGAAATTGCCGTTGTTGTCGAACGTGACCGTGCCGCTTCCGAGCGGTTTGAGGTTGCCGTTGCTGTCCGGCCCTTCGGCGTAGAAGCGCCACACCGGCCCGGTCGGCGGCGTGGAGTCGAGTGTCATCGTCAGGTTCACCTGCACCGGCGTTCCGAGCGAATCGTAGACCGTGTAAGACGTGAAAATTCCGTCGCCGGTGGCCGGTTGCGTTGGCGTGAAGCTGAACGGCGCGCCGAGCGCGCTCGTGATGTTTGACGACTCGATCGAGATCGCGTTCGGCTGGCCGTTATTGCTGTGAATGACGAGCTGGCCGTTCTCGACGGTCACGCCCGGATTGCCCGGAATCCCATCACCGGTCTGAATGCCGACCTTGTCCTGCAACCAACTGGCGAAGTCGCCCAGCGTGTTGCCGTCAGTGCCGACGACGAACGTCGCCGACGGCAGCGCGCGGCCGCCGCGGTCGATGCCGTTCACAGTGATCGTGTCGCCCGGCGTCAGCAGCACAGCCCCTGGAGCGTCGGCGGATCGCAGGTCGGTCAGGGCCGTACCGGCACCGGCCGTCCCGCCGCCGCCATCGACAAGCGCCTGCGAGGCGGTCACCGCGCCCTGCGACGCGATGCTTGACGCGGCGCTGAGGTCGCCGTCCATGAACGCCGTCCCGGTGGCCTTCGCGAGGCTTTGGGTGCCGAGTGGAACGCTGATGTTCGTCAGCGTTCCCGGCACAACCTGAAAATTCGCATCGACGCCGTAGCCGCGCACAGCGAAACCATCCTGTGACACGAGGCGATTCGACGCGTCGAGCGAGAACGATCCGTCGCGCGTGTAGACCTGTTGGCCATTCGGGCGATTCAGCACGAAAAACCCCTCGCCGTCGATGGCAACGTCGCCATTCACACCGGTCGTCTCAATCGAGCCCGAACCCATGTTGCGCTGCGTCGCGCCGACCAGAGCACCGAAACCAACCTGCGTCGGATTCACGCCCCCGGACGTGTCGCTCGGCGCCGTGCCGGCCGAGATGAGCTGACTGAACTGCGTCTGAAAGAGCGTGCGCGAGCCTTTGAACGCCGTCGTGTTGACGTTCGCGATGTTGTTACCAATCGTGGCGATGCGCGTCTGGTTGACGTTCATCCCGCTCAAACCCGAGTAAAGGGCGGTAGTGAGGCCCACGGCTGCTCCTGGAAAAAGGATGATGAAGGCCGAAAGAGGAAGGCAGAACGCGTTCAGATCAATCGTCCGCGCCGCATTCTGCATTCCTGATAATTGCCCGCAGATCGTCGCGTACCCGCGATGCGCTCAGGCTAGCTCGCGTGACTCCGCACGCCGGTTTTCGCCGGCCGCAGATGCAGCATGTCGAGCAGGTCCGGCGACTTCGCGCGCGACGCGCCCGCCAGCTTCGCGGACGAATTCTGCTTGGCGGACGAGCCGGAACCCGAGATCGGAACCGGCGGAACCGCTGTGCCTTCCGCCTCGGCCTGATCGAGCGTCGTCACGCGCTGCACGTCCGAGGCCTGGACCGTTTGGCCGGTGTCGAGTTCGAGGAGCGCGTCGCCCGATTCGTTGAACGAGACGCCGGAAACGACGCCCGAAACGATCTGGTTCGAACCGTCCGCGCCCGGCGTGGTCGCGAATACGTATTTACCCAGCAGCTCGCCCGTGCCGGTCGTACGCTGATTCTTCGAGAGCGAATCGAGCGCGTCGGTGAGCCGGCCGGAGATCTCGATGCTGCGCAATTGCGAGACCTGTCCGATCATGTCGGCGGTCTTGGTGGGTTCGAGCGGATCCTGCTGCTGCAGCTCGGTGACCAGCAGCTTGAAGAAGTCCTCGCTCTTAAGGCTGCCCAAGCCGCGATCGGTGAGCGTGTGAGTCGTGGACGCGGCGCTGCCGCCGCTGCCAACTGCGCCGGTTTCCATCGGCCTACTCCGGTCATCAGATGCGACGTGTCAAAGCGCTCCGCGCCCGCTACGCCAGGACGTCCACCAGCGAGTCCAACGCTGGTCCATTTTCCGTGCCGCGCTCGGCCGGCTCCAGCTCGCCGTGCGCGACCCGGTCGTGCTCACGCGGCGAGCTCTGCTCACCGCTGGTTTGCGCCGATCCGCTCTGCGAACCGGCCCCGCCGTCCGTGACGAGAAAGTGCGACGCATCCGTGCCCGTGGGCGCATGCGGCTGAACTCGCACTTCGACCTGCTCGAGATGCAGACCGCCATGTGCCAGCTCGCGCCGCAGCGCGTCGATGTCGCTGGAGAGCAAACGGCGTGCCACTTCGTTCTCGGTGTTGATGTCGAGCTTCAGCGTGTCGCCGTGAAAATCGAGTTTCAGCCTGAGCATTCCGAGTTCCGGCGGGTCGAGACGGAGCGTCGCCACGCCGCGATCCTGTTGCGCCGAGCCGCGAATGACGCGCAAGATCCGATCGAAATTGGCATCCGGATCGGCAGTTTCGGCTTGCGCCGCTGGCGCGGCCTTCGTCGCGCGCGCGCCGGCGATTCGGCCGGCTGGAGCTTCGGCCGCTGTGTTGTTCAACGTCGGGCCGCCGTCGCGCGGAGCGGCGCTCGTTGTGGCGGCTGACGTCGCGACGGATGCGGTAATGGGCGCGATCGCGGGCGCGGCCGCCGGAGCTTTGATCGCGGACGCCGCCACAGAGGGGGCGTTTGGCGCGATCTGCGCTGTCAACGCGGAAGACGGCGCAGCGGCCGTGGAGTGTGCTCCCAGTGCGGGCGATGCCGGCGTGGTTGCATTCGCCGCCGGTGGGACAGGTTTGCCCGTTGCATTTTCGCCCGGCGAAGCCTGCGAAGCTTTCGTTCCTGGCTCCGTGCCCGTCGTGGGCTTGGGAGTCCCGTCGGAGTCGACCGGCGTCGACTTTGGCGTGTTCGTCAGTTCCTCAGTCGGTTTTGAGGCTCCAGCTCCCTCGCGCGCCTGCGCAAGCGCCGAACGAAAGTCCTGCCGCGACTGGAGCTG
>JBGAJB010000165.1:0-5007 GCA_044225155.1 Phycisphaerae bacterium
GACAACCAGCCCGAGCGTGTTCGGGCCGCGCTGCGGCGAGAGCGGCACGCGCGGCGGAATGAAGAATGTTTCGCCCTCGCGGATGACGTTGTCCTACACGACGCCGTTTTCGCGCGTGCGCACGACGACGTCGCCCTTGAGCTGCAGGAAGAATTCCTCGGAATTCGTGATGTGAAAATCATTGCGCGCGTTCGGACCGGCGATGATCATCACGAAAAAATCCTCGCCGCGATAGAGATACTCGTTCGCGACGGGCGGCTTCATGCGATGGCGGTTTTCCTCAATCCATTTCATCAGGTTCATCGGCGGTAGGGGATTGACCATGATCGTCTCCTTCGGATTTCCTCGCAGTTCGGCCATCTTAGCGGCGCGCTGCGGCGCGAGATATGCTTGCGAACATGGGCGCGCAACCGGATGTGATCGTGATTGGCGGCGGAATCATCGGCTGCGCCTGCGCGCTGCGGTTGGCCCAGCGCGGACGCCGCGTGACGCTGCTGGAACGCGCGGCTCCCGGCAAGGCCGCGTCATGGGCGTCGGCGGGCATCCTCGATTCCGGCAGTCCGCTGCGCTCGGACCCATTGGCGGAACTGCGTCGCGCCAGTTTCGCGCTATGGCCTGAGTTTGCTGCGGAACTGCGGGAAAAGACCGGCATGGATCCGGAACTACGCATCGATGGCGGGCTTGATCTCATCACCGACGACAATCAAGCCGCGGCCGCGGAGCGCGAGTGTGCCGCCTGGTCGGTTAGGGAAACGTCGCCCGTTCGGCGACTGACTGCTGACGAGTTGCAAGCAGTCGAACCGGCGCTCGCGCCTTGCGCGCGCGGCGCGCTCCTGGATTCGCAGATGGGCCACGTTCGCGCGCCGCGCCTGATGCGGGCGCTCGTCGCGGCCTGCGGTGCGGCCGGTGTAAGAATGGAAGAGAATTGCGCGGTCGAAGAATTCGAATCGCTCGGCGCAACAATCACCGCGATTCGTGCCGGTTCGCGCGTCTTCCCGGCCGGAATCTTCCTCCTGGCGTCCGGCGCGTGGTCGGCGTCAATTGGCCAACGGCTGGCTGACCAGATCCGCGTGCACCCGGTGCGCGGCCAGATGCTGGCCTTCGCGTCGTCGGCCCCGCAGCTGCGACGCATCGTGCAGGTCGGTCGCCGCTATCTCGTCCCGCGCGCAGATGGCCTGGTCCTGGCCGGCAGCACGGAAGAACCGGACGCCGGCTTCGAGGTGGCGACGACTCTGAAGGGAATGCAGGCCCTGGAGAAGTTTGCACGCGACCTACTGCCGGGCCTCGGGCCCATCGCACACTCCTGGGCCGGTTTGCGGCCGGCGAGCGTTGACGGAAAGCCTTATCTAGGCCAATTGCCCGGTATCTCAAATTTTTTCGTGGCAACCGGCCATTTCCGCAGCGGCGTCGTATTGGCGCCGATTACGGCAGAATTGCTGGCGCGTGCCATCGATGGCGACGGCGATGCGGTCACCACGCTTCTGCCGTTTTCACCCGGGCGGCGGCTCTAATAGGTGGAGAGCGGCACTTCGATCTGCGCTGCCTCCGCGGCCGCGTCTTTCAGGAGGGCCCGCTCAGCTTCCGTCATCGCCACGTCCCGTCGCCCCATGACCGTCTCGGCGATCTGAATGACCTTCTCGACGCGATAGGGCTCGATCCGCTGCTCGCCCATCCATGAGAACGACGGAATGAAGCGTGGGGCGGTGCCGCGGGCCATCACGTTGGCGGCCGTGCCGATGATGCAGCCGGTGGGCAGCAGCGTCCCGATCGCGGTTTTGGCGTGGTCGCCGATGATCGCGCCGAGAAACCGCTGGCCGGTTTCGACGTTGGCTCCGTTCAGCGAAACTCGGATCGCGCCGTAGGTGTTTTTGAGATCGCTGGTCGTTGTGCCCGCGCCGAGGTTGACCCACGCCCCCAGATAGCTGTGCCCCAGAAAGCCATCGTGCTGCTTATTGCTCGGGCCGGCGATGATGCTGCCTTCGATCTCGCCGCCGACTTTGCACACCGCGCCGATGGACGTGCCCTCGCGAATGGCCGACCCGGCCCGCACGATCGACTTCGGGCCGATGTATGCCGGGCCCTCGACGACGGCGGTGGGGTGGATGACCGCCCCGCGGTCGATGTGGATCGGGCCATGCTCGGCGTCGAGCACAACGCCCGACTTGATCACCGCTCCCGAAGCGATGCAGATGTCTTTGTGACTGAGAAAATGCACTCCGGAGTAGACCACGCCGTCATGTTTTCCGCCTTCGCGGCACTGCCGGCGCAGCTCCGCCGCATTCCCGGAGATCAGATCCCACGCGTAGCAGATTTCGCGAATGCCGTCGGGGGCCGGTTCCGCGGACATCGTGTCGGCCCAGGCCTCGACCCGCGATTGATCCAGAAAAAACTCGGGCGTCAGGCGCGACACTTGAGCCGCGGAAACGCCGGCCGCCAGCAGAACGCCGCCGCGCTTCCAGACGACGCCGGGCGGCGGCGGCAGCAGGTCGGCCGTCACCATGGCGCGCGAGTTGATGAGCCACCACGGCAGCATGGGATCGACCGAGCTGGGCGGCTCATGCTCGATTGCCACGGAGCGCAGCATCGGCCGCGTCCAATAGCGGCAAATCGACTCGCCGCAATGCCGGCGAATCTTGTCGATCAGCCGGTCGCGCCCGCAAAGCAGCTCATGAGCCGGGCGCAGCCAGACCAGCGGGAGGAGGTTCTTCCAGCCGGCATCTTCGAACAGGCCGATGTTCACGGTCGTATTACCCGTTGCATGTCAGGCCTCGTTGCTCGTCCGCGCTGCGTTCGTCCGAAAGCGGGCACCACCACTCGTGCAGCTCGATTTTCGAAACCGGTTTCCGCGCCGCGGTCCCGCTACGTCCGATACCTCCGCTACACTTTGAATCATATGGGCACGCCGCGCGCTGCGCCTTCGGTCAAGCTCATTTGCGGTCTGCTCAGCGGCGACCCCGATCTGCTGCGCCGTGCCCGCCAATGGCTCACGCGCGTGCTGGGGCCGATCGATCTCGAAAGCGAAATCTGGCCATTTCCGCACACGGATTACTACCGCGAGGAAATGGGGCCCGATTTACAGCGACAGTTTGTTTCCTTTGAACGCCTGATCCGGCCGGATGGTTTGGCCGAAATCAAGCTGGAAACCAATCGGATCGAGTCGGACATGGCCGAGGATTGCGCGGCGCTGGACGTGACCCGTCCGGTCAACCTCGACCCCGGCTACATCGACCTCGGAAAACTCGTGCTGGCCACGACCAAGGATCGCTCGCACCGCCTCTATGTAAAGGGGGGCATTTTCGCCGAAGTCACCCTGCAATGGACGAGCGGCGCGTGGCAAGGCTGGCCGTGGACGTATCCTGATTATCTTCAGCCGGCGTATCACGAATTCTTCACGCGCGTTCGCGATCGACTCGCGGAGCAGCGCCGCGCTGCGCAGGCCGAACGGGAGCACGGCGAATGAGCGGCCAGTGGCTGCCGACCGTCCTGATCGGCGCTGCCCTGACGAGCTTCCTCCTCTCTGTTTGCCTCACCTGGTTCATGCGGCGCGCTTCCCTGCGTATCGGATTTGTGGATCGCCCCGGCGGACACAAGAGCCATAAAGCTCCGACGCCTTACGGCGGGGGCGTGGCGATCTTTTGGTCCGCCGCGCTGCCGATGGGAATCCTGGTTTTGGTCGCGCTGCTGGCGCCTGAGGATTGGATCCGGGCGCGCTACGGCGAATACGTCAGGGCGCTTGTGGGTGGATTGCGCGAGAAGAGCGTGCCCACGCTGCTGATTCTCGGCGGGGCGCTCGTGATGCATGTGCTGGGGCTCATAGACGATGTGCGGCCGCTGGGCGCGTTTCCCAAGCTCGTCGCCATGCTGGGCGTCGGGGCGGCGCTCGCGCTGCTCGGCGACATCCGCATCGCGACGATGCTCGGGCTGCCGGCTTCGACGGTGATTACTCTGCTTTGGATCGTGGTCGTGACGAACGCCGCAAATTTCCTGGACAACATGGACGGCCTGAGTGCGGGAACGGCCGGCATTTGCACGCTCTTTCTGGTGATCTGCGGCGTCATGGCGGGGCAAGTGCTCGTGCCCGGCCTGGGAGCGCTGCTCTTCGGGGCGATCGGCGGATTCCTCGTCTTCAACTTTCCGCCGGCGCGGATTTTCATGGGCGATGCCGGCAGCCTCGTGCTCGGATACATGCTGTCGGTGCTCTCGATCCTGACGACGTATTACGAGAGCGGCACGGGAGTCGCGCCCTACGCACTTGCGATTCCGCTGGTCGTGTTGGCCGTTCCGCTCTATGACTTCGTGAGCGTCGTCATCATTCGCCTGCTCGAAGGGCGCAATCCGCTGCGCGGCGATCAGCGGCACTTTTCGCATCGGCTCGTGCAGCGCGGCCTCTCACGCCGTTTTGCCGTCCTGACGATCTATCTCGCCACGGCCGCGACCGGCTTGTGCGGAACGCTCCTGCCGGGGGCGACGCTGGCGCAGGTGCTGGTCGTCTTGGCGATCGTGCTCAGCGTGCTGGCGATCATCGCGATCCTCGAAGCTCCGCTGCGGAATGACGCATGACAGCGCGGGCGGAAGAGCGGGCCGGCATGCTGCGGATGCTGATCTTCGCGCTGCTGGTCGGAACGCTGGCCGCGCGGCTGCTCATCAGCGAAACGTACTATCCGCTCTCGCTCGCATTTCTGGGAACGACGGTGAGCGACGGCCCGACGCCGGCGCTGAGCGTCTGGCTCGATTGGGTGTTGCTCGCGGGTTCGGTCGCCGCTTTGCTCTTGCCCGGCCGAACCTCGCGCCTGTTCGTCGCCGGCGTCGCATTGCTCGCACTGGGCGTGTTGGTTTCCTCCTGGGCGGCGAACGATCAGCGGATCGCGCTGAACACCGGCGCGGGCATGGTCTGCATCCTCATTGCAGCGGCTGGGTTGGCGCGCGTGGTGAACTCGCGCCGCCTGCGAGAGATCGCGATGGCGGCGCTGCTGGCCGGCTGCGCCGTGAATGCGTTGAAGTGCGTCA
>JBGAJB010000165.1:5067-7749 GCA_044225155.1 Phycisphaerae bacterium
ACAGGAGCAGGCCAAGCTCACGCCTGAGCAGCGCGCGGCCACCGCCGCTGATCCGATGGTGATCAATTACGAGCGCCGCTTGCTCTCAAACTCCGCGTTTGGCTATCTATCGCATTCCAACGTGACCGCGTCGTGTCTGGCGATGAGCGGCGCGGGGCTCGCGTGGTGCATTCGTGAAACCCTGCGACGCAAACATGAGGTGGGCGATTTCTTGCTTCGCATCGTCGTGGCCGGCGGATTGCTTTCGCTCACGCTCACGGGCCTCTGGGGCACGGACAGCAACGGCGGATGGATCGCGCTGCTCGCGGGTTTGGGAACGCTTGGCTTGCTCGAAATCGCACGCCGCGTTCCGGCGGCAACACCAAACCGCGTGGCGGGCATCATCGCGGTGGGCTACCTGCTGCTGGTAGGCGGGCTTCTCGCGTATGGCTTGGGGCGCGGCACGCTGCCGAGCGAATCACTCGCGTTCCGCTGGGAATACTGGGTGAGCGGGTGGCGGGCGTGGCTTGAGCATCCGTGGACCGGCTGTGGGCGTGAGAACTTCATTGATGGCTATCTCGTCCACAAGTCCGCGGCGGCGACCGAAGAGGTGAAAAATCCGCACGGCATTTGGCTGACGCTGCTGTATGAGAACGGGCCGCTGGGTTTGCTTGGCGGTTTGCTGCTTTGTGGGTTCGCGGTGACTCGCATGGCGCGAGCGGCGCTCGGCGCGCGCGAGGCTCCGTCGGGTTCAGAAGACCGAGCGAGGCGTGATGCTCATGAAGGCAGCTCTGCCCAAACGGCAGAATTCGCACCCGCCGTACTGGCGGCTCTGGTTGCGCTGACTTGGGCCGGCGCTGCGAGCGAACTCGTGCGCGCGGGATTCAGCGGCGCCCTGATCTGGTTCGTCGAGACTGGCGGGGCATGGATTGTCGCGTTGTTCCTCATTCGGTGGCTGCTGCGCGGAACGAACGGATCGCTCGCGCCGATCGCCTTGGCCGCGTTCGTCGTAGCACTGACGCACGGCTTGATTGATTTCGCGTTGGCGGTTCCGTCCGGACTCGCGCTCCTGGCGGGGCTGGTCGCGGTATCGGTGCGGCCGCGAGCGGAAGTCGCGATCGCGCCGGGAGCCAAGCCACACCGAATACTGGAGGCGGCGTCTCCGTTCGCCATCGGCGCGATCGCTCTCGCCCATCTCCTCGTGGTCGCCGTTCCGACGCAGCGTACGACGGTCATCGACGCGCGGCTTGCCGACGTCGCCGCGCGCGGCCCAGTTGCATTGGACGAATTGGGCGGTCTGGCGAATCGCGCCTTGGAGGTCGATCCGCTCGGAGCGCAGGTGGCGCGCTCCGCGGCCGGCACGATGGCGGATTGGACGGCCGTTTCCGAAGTTCCCGCACAAATTCGCGAAAAGATCGCCGAAACGGCGCTGGGCCTACTCGGCGAGATTCAGCGTCGCACGCCGCGTTCGGCGAGTCCGGCGCGCACGCTGGCGCGGATAGACGCGCGACTCGCCGAGCTTCAGGCGCGAGTCGGCAAGGCCGCTTTGGCGGCGAAAACGCGTGACGATGCGATCGAGTCGTTCGAGCACGCGATTGCCCTGCACCCCACCGATCCGCGCCTGCGAATCGAGGCGGCGGAAGCGGCATTGCCGGCCAACGGATTCGCCCCGAGCGCGACCGTTGCAGCGCGAGCGGTCAAGCACCTCGATGTCGCCGTGCAAATAGACGGATTACGAAAGCCGGACGTCGCGGCCAAGCTCACGACCGCGGAGCAGGCCCGCATTGCCGCCGACCGCGCGGCGCTGACGGGGAGGCCAGCCTCGCGCGAGGCCGCACATGACTGATTCGCTCGCGATGACGGAAAATGAATCGCGCGCGACGGCTCCGTGGGTGCTGCTGCACGCGGGAGCGCTCGGCGATCTGGTGCTCGCGCTATCAATCGTCCGCCGCTTGCCGGGGGTGATTTACGGGAGGCGCGCGGTCGAGTTAATCACGCGAACCGATCCGGGCGAACTGACGCTGGCGGGGCGCCGGCTCACGCGGCATTCGCTCGACGGGCTGGGCACGCACTGGCTCTATGCCGCCGACGATCAACCTCCGCCGCCGCAACTCGCACTGCGACTGGCGGGCCGGCCGATTTTGAGCTTTCTCTCGGGCCCCGACCGGCCGCCCCATGAGCGGCTTTCCCAGCTTGGCGGCACGATCGTGAGCGTGAACGCCCAGGCGATCCCGGAAGATACGCGGCACATCACGGTGCAGTGGGAGCGACAGATTCAGTCGCAAGGCGTTCTGATGGGTCGCTGCACGGTTCAAAAACGGCGCTTCGCACGTGCGCATCCAGCGCCGGATGATGTGAATGTGCTGGGTGATATTGAGTACTCCGCGACGGTGGCTTCCACGGATCCGCCGCACGCAGGGCCGGTGCTGATTCATCCGGGCAGCGGTGGGCGGGAGAAGTGCTGGCCGCTGGAGGCGTTTCTTGCGGTGGGCGAGCGACTCGTTGAAGAATTTTCCGCGCCGCCGACCTTCATCATCGGTCCGGTGGAACGAGATTGGTGGGCGCCGGGGGCGCTCGCCGGCATTGAAAGACGCTTCCCCATCGCCCAACCGGCTGGCGCGAATGAACTCGCTCGATTGCTTGCCGGCGCGTCGGTACTGCTCGGCAATGATTCCGGTCCATCACATCTCGCGGCGCTGCTGG
>JBGAJB010000166.1:0-7683 GCA_044225155.1 Phycisphaerae bacterium
GATGGCCCATGCTGACGGATTCAGAGGTAAACAACGAGCGCTGCGTGTGCTTGTCGCCGGTCAACGGACGCTCCTTTCGCCCTGCGGGGCGCGTGCTTGATTGCCGTTAGCGGGAGTGTAGGGCTGCGGAAAAAAAGCGGCAAATCTCTCGCGGGAAACGGGGTTCAGATGAGTTCCTGCAAGCGCTCCACGGTGCGCTGCGTCGCGCCGCGCCGCGCCAATAGGACACCGCGGGCCGCCGTTCCAAGAGATTGCCGCAGGTCGGCGTTTGTCAGCACGCGCTCGACCGCGCCTGCCAGTTGATTGGATTCGGAAATCACGAGCACGCCATTCGCGGCCCGCAGCGCGCCCACGGCTTCGGCGAAATTGTCGTTAAAGGGCCCGACGATCATGGCCCGGCCGAGGCCCGCGACCTCCATCACGTCGGAACCGCCGAGTGGGACGAGCGTCCGGCCGACGAACACGACCGTGGCGAGGCCGTAGAACTTCCGCAGTTCACCGAGCGTGTCGCCCAGAAAAACGGCCCGCGGCGTTTCAATCGCCGGCGGAACGAGCGGGGCCGCGCCGCTGCGCCGCAGGCAGGTATACCCGCGCGAGACGATCAGGCGCGCCACTTCGTCAAATCGTTCGGGCTTGCGCGGGATGATCGCGAGCTGCAGGTCCGGATGTTTCGAAAGCAATTCCACGTACGCGTCGAGGACGAAGGCTTCTTCTTCCGGGCCGGTGCTGCCGCAGACCCATAGCGGCCGACGGCGGTCGATCGTCATTTCCGTCGCGAGCTGTTCCTGTCCTTCGATCCATTCTCCCACGTCGGCCGTGTCGTACTTCATCGATCCGACGACCGTGACGCGCTCCGGCCGGACGCCGAGCCGGATGAAGCGCGCGGCATATTGCTCGTCCTGCGCACCGACCCATGTCAGCGACCCGAACATGCGCCGGGCGATCGAGCGGATGATGGGCCGATCGAAGCGCCGCATCGACTTCTCTTCGGTGACGCGGCCATTGGCGATGACGACGGGAATGTCGCGCGCGTTGGCGACCTCGATCAGATTCGGCCAGGCCTCCAGCTCCATCAGGACGATCACGCTGGGCCGGATGCGATCCAGCACGCGGCGCAGCACGAACGAGAGATCCACCGGAAAGCGGAAGACGGTGAGCTGCGGGTAGAGACGCCGCGCGGCATCCATGCCGGCGGCGGTCGTGCTGCTGATGACGATCGCCAGGCTCGGATCGCGGCGGTGCAGCTCGGACACGAGCGTCCGGGTGGCGTTGATTTCGCCGAGCGACACGCCGTGAATCCAGACGGAGCGCGAGGCGACCGGTCGCCGGGGAACGCCACCCAGCCGTTCGCGGATGGCCATGCTCCCGGGGCCGCGGCGCAGCCGGCGCAGGATCAGCAGCGGCCACAGGAACAACAACGTCAGCAGGTAGAGCGTGTCGTAAACGATGAACATGAATCAACGCACGATCGAACCGGCAGAATGGGACCACGGCGATGCGCTGTAACGGATGGATTCTCGGAGTGCGACGGCGGGTCCTCCCGGCGCTCGTGGCCGCTTCTCCGCCGCGCGCGAATGCACGGCGTCGTCTAAAATGCGTGTACGGGTGCGACTGACGCCCGCAGGAGAATCTTTCATGGCGCACGTCACTCCCGGACGCATCGCGACGACGATGATACTGACTCTGCTTGTGAGCGCCTCATGCACGGCGCGACAAGGCGCACCCGCGGCCGCCGCGACCCGGCATCCGGACGATGTCGTCGATCGCATCCTGACGCGGCTGGAAGATCGCAAGATCGATGATCTGAAGGCGAAGATTCTGTGGGAACTTGAATACGTCTCGAGCGAGGAGGGCGAGGCGCCCGATCGCAAAGTGGGCAAGCTCTGGTACAAGTCGGCCGAGCCCGATCCGAAGTTCAAGGTGAATTTCGAGTATCGCATCGTCGACGGCAAGAAGCAGAAACTCGATGAAGATCACAGTTTCGACGGTTACTGGTACGTCGAACTGCAGCGCCAGCAAAAGATGCTTACCCGGCGCGAGGTGCGTGCGCCCGGCGATAAGCGAAATCCCTATAAGCTCGGCGAAGGCGTTTTTCCGCTGCCGTTCGGCCAGAAGAAGGCGGACATCCTGAAGGAATTCGACGTGACGCGGATTCCGGAAGCGAGCGACGATCCGAAGCAGACGGATCACCTGCGCATGTTCCCGCGCGACGGCACGAATACCGCGCGCCTCTACAAAGTCGTGGATTTCTGGATCGCGCGGGAGGGCAAGCTCTCGGGCCTGCCGATCCAGGTGCGGGCCGGCAAGCTCGACGGCACCGGCGAAGTGAACTCCTACATCCGCATCAAGTTCGACGACGTGGAACTCGACAACGGCTTCGCGGATTCGGTATTCAAGATCGAGAAGCCGGCCGGTTTCACGGAGCACGTGGAACCGCTGGAACCGCTCGAAGCGCGTCCTGGCGAAGGCGCTCAACGGGCCGGCCGGGAGTAGCGGTTCCGCTCCGCGGGAGAGCCGGGGGCTGTCCGCAGCCCGGGTTGGGCGTCGCAACGACGCTGATGGGAAGCGGTCGAGGACTGCGATGATGCCGGGCTGGGGGCCGTGTAGGAGAGCCCCGCAAAATACGCCGGGCTGGGGACAGCCCGGCTCTGTTGCGATCCCGCTGTCTTAGGTCGATCAGAGGATTGCGGCCGAAGCTTTATTGCCGCGGGGCGGGCGTCGGCTTTTCCTTTGTCAGTATCACCATGTAGCTCACGCGCAGCAGGGGGGCGCCGTAGTCGCCCTCGAAGAGCCGCTCGCCGCGAACGCCGACAAAGCGGCCGGTCGCGGTCTTGAGATCGATCTTCAAATCCCACGGAATCTCGATGTAGCAGCGCACTTCCTTATCGATCGGATCGAGCAGCGCGTAGCGCAGGCCGTTGGAGCTGACCGGCACCCGGAACGTCGGCCGCAGGATGCCGCGATAGTCGAGATCGGAGGGCGTCGTCGGGCGATCCGGCTCGCGCGGCGGCGGGCCTTCCTCAGCCGGCTGAGAGGCCTGGACCTCGCGCTGGTTACGGGCGGCTTCGGCGGCCATCTGCTTGGCGGCCGTCTGTTTTTCGAGTTCCGGTTGGAGTTGTGCGATGCGGCGCTCGGCCAATGTTGCGACTTCGCGCTCTTCACGTTGATCCGCGATCGGACGGAGCAGCAGAATCATTGACTCGATGCCGCGCTCCAACTCGGGCTTGGCCATCTCGGTCTGAACCGCCGCCTCGACGACCCGATAGCGATCCGCCCAAGGCCCGTTCAGGCCGGCCGAATTCGATCCGCCGGCCGGTCGAGTCGTCGCCATCGGCGGCAGCCCGCCTTCGAGCGTAGCCGGCGCGGAGGTTGGCGCTTGGGCATCAATGCTTGTGACGGGCACCGCCGGCGATGTCTCGCCGATCTG
This sequence comes from Phycisphaerae bacterium, assembly GCA_044225155.1. Lineage (GTDB taxonomy): Bacteria > Planctomycetota > Phycisphaerae > UBA1845 > Fen-1342 > CAYMBL01. The sequence goes on from JBGAJB010000166.1 coordinate 3,428, forward strand.
CGGGGTCGCCTTGGCCGCTTCGTCGTCGGTGATTCGCTCCGCATAGTCGGCCGAGACGTAGTAGCTCACGCCCGCCGGCGGAGCGATTTCGTACCAGCCTTCGCGTTCGCCCAGAATCCGCACGGCCGCTCCGTTAGGCAGACGCGCGATCACTTTGTTCTTGAGAGGATCGGCGGACGTCGTAATCGCACTCTCGGAGCGGACCATCAGCGGGCTGCTGCTCACCGAGACGACTCCGTCGGTGCCGGCGGCGGAGCGCGTCAGGTATTCCTTGGAAACCAGGCACACGGTGCCGGGCACCGCATGAATCGCGTGCCAGCCGCCTTCCTCGTGGCGGGCCCGCAACACGGTTCCGTTGTTGAGTTGCCGGATGATGAGCGACGTGTTCGTATTCGGCTCGTCGCGGATGTTTACGGTGTTGGCAGTCAGCCGAATCCAGTAATCGCCGCTATGAGGTGTCGACGCCGGCGCGGCACTGTTGGGGGTGCTCGGCTGCGTCGTCGCCGGAGCCGAGGTCGGCGCCGTCACCGGCGTCTGCGGCGGCTGATCCTGGGTTTGCGTGACAAACAGGAGGAGCAAAGCGCACAACATCGTGTGCATCGTCCGAACTCCATTTCGTACGAACTCGGCCGCCGAACGTGGGTCGCATTCCGATCCGGACGGCCGCGAAATCCGCTTTCAGAATATATCCCTACTTCGGCGCGCGCGACAGCGGGCGGCTTGGGCCCGTAGCGGCCCGAGTCAGCGAGCACCGAGAGATTTGACGCGCGGCCTAGTGAATCTGCTGAGAAATCGGCGCGGTCAGATCCGGATTCGATTGACTCAGATAGTCATTCAGGACGCCCTGCACGGCGATCTGAACGGCGTCGCCGATCGTCGACGCGGTGAGGTCGGCCAGCGCCGCATTCGCGTCGGGGTTGCTGCACCCGGCGGTGGCCAGCAGCGCCGCGAGAATTGCCGCGCCCAGCATCGTCTTACGCATGAGCCTCGCTCCCTTCGGGCGGAAGCCGATCCCGGCTGCCGCGGTTGAACAGGTAAATGAGAATGGAAATCAGCAGCACGCCGCCGAACGTCGCCACGAGTGTCGATCCGCTCGGCAGATCCGCGGCCGCGGAAATCACGAGTCCCGCCACGCTGACGATCACCGCCACGAGCCACGCGATGAGCAGGCGCGCCAGCCAGCCGCCGGCGAAAAGGGCCGCGCACGCCCCGGGAATGATCAGGAAGCTGAACACGACCAGCACCCCGCCGATCGCGACCGAGCGCGTCACCATCAACGCGAACATGGCGTAGAAGACGCAGTCCCACAGGCGCACGGCCACGCCCGCCTTTTCCGCAGAACTGACCGACGTGGAAATCGCGATGAACGGCTTCCGTAGCATTATGTGCAGCACGCCGAGGACGGCGTACAGCCCGGCCGTGGCGAGGACTCCGTCACGATCCACGAACAGCAGTCGGCCGGTGAGCATTTCTTCCATCTGCTCATGGGCGTGAGCGGACTTGCTGAGCAGCAGCACGGTCGCGGCGGCCGCAACGACGTAGACGACGCCGATCAGCGCTTCATGCGGCACGCGTTCGCCGGGCAGGCGGCTGAACGAAAGCAGAACCGCGCCGCCGAGCGCAAAGGCCGTCGGCCAAAAGTTCGGCAACGCGCCTTGTTCGTGCTCGTGCTCCTCCTGCGGATCGGCGGTCGCAGGCGGCGTTTCCGCTTGGATGCTGGCCATGGCCGCGTCCAACTCGTCCTTGCCGCCGGTGCTCTTCGGCGCATGAATCGCTGCCGAAGCGGGGGCAGCGTGCGTCATCGCCGGGGCATGATGCTCATGCGATTCGAGGAACCCGCCGACCACGCCACCGAGCGCCGCCATTTGCGCCAGCGCGAGATCGACGAAGATGATCCCGCGCCGCAGCACGTGCAGTCCGGCATAGGCGTGCAACAGACCAATGCAAACGCAAGCCGCGAGCGGCCAGACGAGCAGATGCAGTGTTTCAGCCAGATGTTCCACGCTGTCCTACTTTCCCGTCGCGGCGACGCATTGCTTGACGATGAGGTCCATGAGTGCGATGAAGTCAGTGGCCTCGGGCTGGCCGCCGACCGAATTGGCGACCTGCACGACCTTGATCCCCGTCTTGCCGGCGAGGAAATCCGGCGCTTGCCGGCTGTAGAAGGGCTCCATCAACAGGAAACGCACCTTGTCGCGCTCGACGATCTTCACCACGTCCGCCAGATGGCCGGGGCTCGGCTCGATGCCCGGCTTGGGTTCGAGCTCGGCGGCGACGTTCAGGCCGAAGCGATTGGCGAAATAGGTCCAGCTACGGTGATAAGTGAGGATTTTCGTGTCGCGCAGCGGCCGCATCGCACCCCACCAGCCGCCAAGCGCCGCGTCGCCGCCGTGCGCCGTGACGAAGTTGTCGAGCTCGCCCTTCAGCGTCAGCGCCCAGAGCTTCGCGCCGGCCTGATCCGGGCCGCCGGCGACCTGGGCGGCTTCGGCGAGCAGCTTCGCGCCGAACATCGCTTCGTCCAGCCTGGCTTGGAACGCCTTGAGATGGTCGGCGTAGTAGGAGGCGTTGGCCGGATCGAGTTCGGAGAGACGTCCGGCGATATTTTTGGCCACGACGCGGGCATTGAGCGGGTCCAGCCAATAGTGCGGATTGCCGAGCGGATGGATGTCTCCCATGGAGCGATCGATCTTGCCGGTTGGGACTTCCAGTCGCAGCACGCCCGTGGACGCGTCGAGGTGTCCCGGGGTTCCGACGCGAATTTTCGTGTTGCGCGAGCCGTCGATGATCAGATTCTCGTAGCCGATTTCCAGTTCGAGGCCGACGCGAATCCACAGATCGGCCTTGCCGGCCAGGACCATGCAGCTCGGCTTGGCGTCGATGAAGTGCGGGTCTTCGCGGCCTGTGCCGAGCGATGAGACCTCGATCTTGTCGCCGCCGATGGCCTCGGCGATCGAGCGCAGATCAGACGTGGTGGTGACGACCTGAAGCGTGGCGAGGGCCGGCGCTGCGTAAACGAATGCGAGCGTGGCGGCCGTCGAAACCAGGGTTCTCATGCGAAAGCGAAGTCGTGGCACGATGAAACTCCTCAATACTTGTGAGCCGGGTGGGCCCCGAGCGTGAAGTTGAGCTGCAACATGAAGCGGTTGTCGTTGCGATTTCCGTCTTCGTAGAAGTTGCGATCGATGGCGGTGTACGCCAGCCGCCAGAACAGAAACTCGGATTGCAGGAACGTCAGATAGGCGGAATAGCCGCGTTCGGTCTTGGACGAGCTGAACGGGAGCTGCGTGTTGTCGAGCCGCGTGCCAATCTTCCACTGCCGGGCAAATTGATATTCCACGGCGGAATACATGCCCCAAGTGCTTTCCTGCCCGCCGCGGATGTCGGCCTGGGCAAAGAGCACTTCGTTCTGCCAGAGCAGCGACTTGTAGAGGCCTTCGCCCTTGGGCTTCCAGCGATAGGTGAAGTCGAGGCCCTCGATCATGGAGCGATGCGAGCCGTGCCCGGCGTCATTCGGCGCAGTGGCAAAGCTACCGCCGAATTCGAGCGTGGACTCAGACGACAAATCGCGAAACGTCTTGGCTCGGAACAGATGCGTGAAATCGTCGGACTCGCTGCCGGCGAAAATCACGTCGTTGTCGTTGTTGAAGAATTCGTAGGAGAGCGAGAGGTACTGCCCCCACGGATTTGGCACGACCCAACTCAATTCCCCGCCCGCGCCGAGCAGGCCTTCCTCGCCGAAGAAGCGTTGAATCACGAACGGATAATCCGGCCAGGGCAGGGCGTGGACGTGGATGCCGTTCGCGCGGCCGAAGTCCGCCCGAAATTGTCCGGCCCGGGCTTGGAGGCCGTAGGGCAATTGCAGGAACGTCAGATACGCCTCTTCGAGATCGGCCTCATATTTATCGTCTTCGCGGCCGATCGTGGCGATGACGTCCGCGCGCGTGTACGGATCGACCGCGCCGGAGAAGCCGATCTCGAGTTCGCGGAAGATGAACTCGTCGTCGATCTTGCCGCCCTCGCGCGTGGAGAATTGCGCGAGCATGTCGCCGTTCAGGCTGATGTCGGGGTTGAACGACTGCACTGCGCCTTGCAGCGCGCCGAGTACGCCGCTGGGTTTGCTCGCGGCGCTGGAGGCTACCGGCGTCGCGCCGCCCAGCAGCGAGTCCAGCTCATCCTCGGCGCTGCCGGGCTGGCTGCCGGCGGGACGGGCGGCCGTCGCCTGTGTGGCCGTGCCGTTTTCGATGGCCTGGCGCAGG
>JBGAJB010000167.1:0-7675 GCA_044225155.1 Phycisphaerae bacterium
GCCGTTTCGAACGCCTGTGCGCCGATTAGGCGCCCCAGCGCGCGCGAATCGCGATCGCCCTGCACGAAGTGAATGCCGCCGTAGAGGCGCGATATGCCCGCCTCATCGGCCGCTTCGCTGAAGGTGGACCAGGTCAGTGTGATTGTCGAGGCCGGGCTGCTCTCGAAGCGGTTTTTTCCGACGCCGACAATCTGCTGCCCCAGGAAATCGGGCAGGCCGTCGTTATTGAAGTCCTCGTCAAACAGGACCGTCGTTCCGTCGTAGAACGTGTCGCTCCCCGTGAAAGCCTTGAGGACCTCGGCCGAGGCGGCGCTGAAGCAACTGTGTCCCGACGGATACTCGCCAAAGGGCGGAGTGACGAAAGTCGGATCCTGATAGGGCTGGAAGTCCTCGCCCATGATTGTCTGCGTGCCCCGATTCGGACCGCCCCAGGCGCTGATCATCTGTCCGAAATACTTGTGGCGGATCGCCGATACGGGGCGGATTGAATCGAATTGCCGCTTGTAACCCCACACCGCGATGCTCGAGTCGAATACCGCGCCGGTTAACGCAAAGTAGAGCTTCACGTCATCGTCGAGCGAATTTTGATCGCGGAAGGAGATGCCGTGCGCGATCGCCTGCCAATGCCCCGGGGGCGATTCAGAGCGCGGCCCATCCGCCCAGAATTCCGCGACGACCTTCTGCTGGTCCGTCCGGGTGGCGCTGAGGTTCAGCACTTCGTCGAGTTGCAGGTTGTAGATGTCGTCGTTGGTGCCCGCGCGCCCGAGCGCATCGGTAGATGGTTCGCTTGAGCCGGCCAGCGGCGGGCCGGCCAGCGCAAACTGGTTGTACGCGCTAAGGGCGAACGGCACGACGCCGCCCCAATGCGGTGTCAGGAATTTCTGATCCGCAAAGGAAGTCGAGTCCGCGGGATCAAAAATAGGCTGACCGGACGAGTTGGTTAGCTTTCCTGTCGGAACTCGCAGCGGCTGCCAGCGATTCGGATCAAAACTCGCCCCGTTCACGCCGCAGGCCGACGCATCGTCCGCGCAGTTCACCGGGGCATACGCGCTCGGAAACGTGGTGTTCGTGGAGGTCGGCGGATAGTTATTCGCTTCATTCGCGCCGTCGGTCTGGCGAAAATCCAGCACCGCCTGCGCGCAAACATTTCCGACGCCCTCCGGCTTGGTCGTATCGGTCGAGGCCGCGTCGGCCACGTCGTATCCCAAGTCATTCAGCAACCGCGTGAAGCCGCCGAATTGCACTTCGTAGCCTGGAAATTGGTCGAGCAGGGCTTTGTACGCCGCGAAGCTGATCGCCTTCTGCTTGTTCGCATCCGTACGCTCGCTCACCGGGCGGCGCAGGTCGCGCGTAATGACGCCGTTCGCGGTTCCGTCGTATTGCGCCCATGCGTCGTAGATCGCATTGTGGACGATGAAGGATGAACGCGCGACTACGGTGGGCCGCACGGTTCCGTTTCGTACGGCCGCCAGCATCGCCTCGTTCCATTTCACGACAACGGAAGTCTCGAAGATCGTCGTGCTATCCTGCTGCGGGTTCAACACGTCGAGCAGGGGACACCCACCCATCAGGCCTGTGCTTGCGACCGTCGCCAGACTGATGGCGACCCATCGCGCGGACTGTCCACGGATCCACCTTGTCATCTCACGCTCTCCTTGCGCTCAAGAGGCAGCCAACGGGCGTCGGCCGTATCGGATTTGCTCAGGGCGGCGGAGGGCGAGTGCCCTCACTCGAGAAACCACCCTCACCTCTATTCCCCATCATTAGAAACAGTATCGGACGAGTCCGTCAATGAGGTGAGCGGGGAAAAATGCGCAAAAAATGCCCCCGGGCGGCGCAGGCGCGCCGCCGGAGGCATCGTGCAAGTGAGAGCTAACTTCTCTCGCTAGCGATTCTTACGAAATCGCCGCGATTTGAACGCCATCAGTGGAACCGCCATCAGTCCGAGCGGCACAGTGACGGAGTTTCCGCACTGGGTGATTTGGTCCTCGGCTATGATCCGGCGAACAGGGCATTGCTCAATTTCGCCCTTCGGGGTGCCGTGCCGACGGCTGCCCGCGTCGGCATGCGTCGTTTTCAAGCCTTGCCGACGCCGAAGCCATCGACTTGGCGCCAAAGCTAGCAATGCCGGCGAACGCCGTTCAACAGCTCAGGAGCACCGCATGTCGCAGGACGCGATTTCGTCGTTGTTGACCGAGAACCGGAAATTCCTGCCGCCGGCTGACTTCGCCGCGCAGGCGCACGTCAAATCCCTCGCCGAGTACGAGCAGCGCTATTCCCGGTCGATCGCCGATCCGGAGGCCTTCTGGTCGGAAATCGCGCGCGAGTTCCACTGGTTCGAGCCGTGGAAAACGGTCCTCGAATGGAACCGGCCGAATGCGAAGTGGTTCGTCGGCGGCCGTACGAACATCAGCTACAACTGCCTCGACCGCCATCTCGCCGCCGGCCTCGGCGAAAAGACCGCGATTCTCTTCGAGGGCGAGCCGGGCGATGTTCGCCGCCTTTCCTTCCGTGAACTGCACGAGCAGGTCTGTCGCTTTGCGAACGCCCTGAAATCCGTCGGCGTGAAGAAGGGTGATCGCGTCACGATTTACATGCCGATGGTCCCCGAACTCGCGATCGCCGTCCTCGCCTGCGCCCGCATCGGCGCGCCGCACTCGGTCATTTTCGGCGGCTTCTCGGTGCAGGCCATCGTCGATCGCGTCGAAGACATCACGGCCGACGGCGGCTGGCGGCGCGGCCACGTTGTCGAGCTGAAGAAAAACGTCGATGAAGCCTGCGACCGCAGCCCGCGCGTCAAGACGGTCATCGTTTATGAGCGCGTTGGTGCGAACGCTGCCCAATCCAAAACGCAGACTCGCCCGCCCAAAATCAACTGGGTTGCCGGCCGCGATCATTGGTGGCACGAGCTGATGGCCAAGGCTTCGCCCGATTGTCCCGCCGAGCCGTGCGACAGCGAGGACATGCTCTTCCTGCTCTACACCAGCGGCTCGACCGGCAAGCCCAAGGGCATTCTCCACACGACGGCCGGCTACATGGTCTACACCGCGACCACCGCAAAATATGTCTTCGACCTGAAGCCCGACGATGTATACTGGTGTACGGCCGACATCGGCTGGATCACCGGCCACAGCTATGTCATTTACGGCATTCTCGCGAATGGCATTACGACCTTGATGTACGAAGGCGCGCCGAATTTCCCGGATTGGGACCGTTTCTGGTCGATGATCTCACGCCACAAAGTCACGAAGTTCTACACCGCGCCGACCGCCATTCGCTCGTTCATGCGCGAGGGGCGCCAGCACGCCGACAAGCACGATCTCTCATCGCTGAAGCTGCTCGGGACGGTCGGCGAGCCGATCAATCCCGAGGCCTGGATCTGGTATCACGAGGTCATCGGCCGCGCGCGCTGTCCGATCGTCGACACCTGGTGGCAGACCGAAACCGGCGGCATCCTCATTACGCCGCTGCCCGGTGCGACGCCCACCAAGCCCGGCTCGGCCACGCGCCCCTTCTTCGGCATCGAGCCGGCCATCCTCAATACCGCCGCCGACGAGCAGCCCGCGAACACCGGCGGCCTGCTCTGCATCAAGAAGCCCTGGCCCGGCATGCTGCGCGGCATTTGGGGCGACCCCGAGCGATTCACACGGCAATACTGGAGCGAAATCCAGGGCGTCTACTTCGCCGGCGACAGCAGCCGCCGCGACGAAGACGGCTACTTTTGGGTCATGGGGCGCGTCGACGACGTGATCAAAGTCAGCGGCCATCGCCTGGGCACGATGGAAGTGGAAAGCGCGATCGTCTCCCACCCCCAGGTGGCCGAGGCGGCCGTCGTCGGCATTCCGCATGAGATCAAGGGCAACGCGATCGCCGCGTTCGTGACACTGCGCACCGGCATCGCTCCATCACCCGCGCTCAAAACCGCCATTATCCAACACGTCGCCGACGCCCTCGGCCACGTCGCCAAGCCGGATCAGGTCCGCTTTACGCAATCGCTGCCGAAGACGCGCAGCGGAAAGATCATGCGCCGGCTGCTGAAGGAGATCGCGACGGGTGGGGCGGTGAAGGGGGATACGACGACGCTGGAGGATTTTTCGGTGCTGGCGAAGTTGGCGGAGAAGGAGGAGTAGATATTTTCTGCACCCTGCTTGACCAAGAAACCAAGAACGAGAATTCTCTTGACTTTTCGCGAACGTGAAGCGCAGACTATTTGCCAGAGCGAGCGCATCCGGAATCGATTTCACGCTTCCGAACAGCACCAGCAACGTCTGGCCGGGACAGAATCCGTTCGAGGCGACTGTGCTGCAGCAGGCGGCTCTTGGTCTATGGGTGCAGGTACCGATGCGGGGTTGGAATAATATCGGGATCATGATTCGAAATGCCGACGGCGGCTCGGCCGTTCCGGGCAATTTCTTGGCGGGTATCAAGAAGCGCTAGCATCTGGAGGTTTCACATGCTCCGCATGGCGGTTTTTCTTGCGGTCGTGATCGCCGTTTGCCAAGCCGTGGCCCAGACAATTTCGTTTGCTCCGGTGGAGCTTTACAGCGCGGGATTTTCTCCAACGCACGTCCTTGCGGCCGATCTCAACGCGGATGGTTACCCCGAATTGATTGTGAATAACAATACGACAGCGAGCAACGGCCTCGGGAGCCTCATTGTTCTGACAAACGACGGCACAGGTCACTTCGGCCTCCCGATGGGGTATGGTCCGCGCGATGGCGCGGCACAGGCGGCAGGAGATCTCGACGGAGACGGTGATCTCGACATTGTCGTGGGCACATCGCTGCACGGGAACTATTGGTACGAAAATGATGGAAATGGGATTCTGACTCAACACTCGCTGCCGAGTACGGGGATGCGCCCCGTGGACGCAGCCTTGCTCGACTATGATCAGGATGGGAATCTCGATATTGGTTTTGTGACGTACCGAGGGGACTTTGAGTATTCCCGCAACGAAGGCGGCGCGATCTTTGAAAAGTTCAATCGGCGGCGCTTGTTCTACGGCGACTACGTGGAAAGCTGGCCGACCGCGATTAACGCGGTCGACCTGGACGGGGACGCCCTGCCGGAATTCGTCTTCGCATCACATGCGTCGCGAACATTCGTCCGCCTGGATTGGAACGGGCATCACTTCAGACCCACCGTGATGCACAATGTGGGGCGCGTCGACTCCGTCGCCTATGGTGAACTGGATGGAAAGCCCGGGATCGACGCTGTTTTCACGCACGACGCGGGCAACGTGGGGTCTCCCAGCCCCGGAGTTTGGATTGACGGCAACGACGGGGCCGGCGCTCTATCCGTGAGCGCGCGTATTCGCCGTGACTTGCCTGAGTTGATCAGTCCGCAAGCGGTCGCCATCGCCGATTTCGATCAGGATGGCTTGGCTGAGATTGCGATTTCTGACTCGTTTTTCTCACAAGGCCTCCAAGTCGCTTCCCGCACTCCCGATGGCTCCTGGCACGGCGTGTGGCACGTCAACCTTGGCGGCAATGGGTATTTTTTGACCACAGCCGATTTGAACAAGGACGGCAAACCGGACGTGGTGGCCGCAAACGGCTCTGGGGGCGGCGTTGCAGTCCTGATGAACACGACACCGTAGGCCGAGCGGATCATGGCAAGCTGGACTGAAGTGTTTCCGAATTCGACTGGCGCACCGGTCAAAGTTGATGCGGTCGACGGTTCTGGTATGCCGGTCGCGGACAACACGTGGGCGTTGATTGGTGCCGCGACGGGCGATACCGAAATTCCCATTGGCGGGGGAGGGCTCAGCACAATCACTCCGGTCGCTGACAATCGCCTCGCCGTATGGGGGCGAGATCAAACCTATTTCGATTCCGGGACGCTCCGGTTTCGCGTCGGGCGGCGCAACACAAGCGACGGGAACGGACAAAATCCGTTCGAGGCGACGGTGCTGCAGCAGGCGGCGCTCGGTCTCTGGGTGCAGGTGCCGATGCGGGGCTGGAACAATATCGGGATCATGATTCGAAACGCCGACGGCGGCTCGGCCGTTCCGGGCAATTTCTTGGCGGGCATCAAGAAGCGCTAGCGTTCCTCAGGAGGTTTTGACAATGCTGCGCATGACGGCTTTTCTTGCGGCTGCGATCGCTGTTGGCCGGGCGGCGGCCCAGATGATCTCGTTTGCTCCGGTGGAACTTTATGACGCGGGTTTCGCGCCAGGAAGCTTGCGGGTTGCCGACCTGAATGGGGACGGATATCCGGACATCATCGTAAACGAACAACAACCCATCGGAACCGGCGGACGAGTGGGAGTGCTGCTCAACAATGGTGACGGGACGTTTGCCCCGAGAGTCACGTACGGTACCGGCGGGGAAGCCAAGCTGGCAGTTGGAGACCTGGACGGTGACGGCGATCTGGATGTGGTTGCCGCTGGAAGCTTCGGAAAGACTTTTTGGTATGAAAATGACGGCACTAGCGTTCTTACGGAACACATGCTGCCTGACCGAACCACGGCAGCGGTGGGTATCGCGCTATTGGACTATGACCGCGATGGCCGCCTCGACATCGGAGTTCTTTCGACGACCGCCGACTTCGAGTATTCGCACAATGACGGTGGCACATTCAGCTCGTTCAGCCGTCGCAAGTTGTTTGACGCCGACTATGTCGAAAGCTGGCCGCGCGCGCTCGATGCCGTGGACCTCGATGGCGATGGAGTTCCGGAGTTTGTGGCGGCGTCACATGCGTCTCGAACTTTTATTCGACTTGAATGGAACGGTCGGCACTTCAATCCGCATGTCCTCCATAATCTCGGACGACTAGACTATGTAGCCTATGGTGAAATTGACGGGCACAAGGGTCTCGACGCGGCCTATCTTCACGGAGCGTTCAATGCGAATTCTCCAAGCGATGGGATCTGGATTGCTTGCGGTGACGGAACTGGAAGCGTTTCCGTTTGTGGGCGCATTCGCGCAGCGCTGCAGGTTGAGAATCCCGAGGCAATTGCGATTGCCGACTTCGATCGAGATGGCCGTGCTGATCTGGTAGTTTCCGATACGGCGTTTGTACTGCAAGTTGTCATCGCGACGCGCCCATCGGGGACGGACGATTGGGAGCCTGTATTGCGCCCAATGATTGGCGGAGCAGCGCGGTCGCTTACGACAGCCGACGTGGACCTCGACGGCCGCATGGACATTATCGCCGTGGATGCGAACGTCGGCGTCGCAGTACTCAGGAATACGACACCGTAGGCGGGGATCGTCGCATGGGCTCGTGGACGGAGACCTTTCCAAACACAACCGGAGCTCAGCAACGCGTCGACGCGGTGGTAAGCGGCACGCCCGTCGCTGACAACACGTGGGCAATGATCGGCGATGGCACTGCGAATACCGAAATCCCTATTGGCGGCGGTGGGCTGAACCTTATCCAGCCGGTCGCGGACAATCGGCTCGCGGTGTGGGGCCGCGCACAGACCTATTTCGATTCCGGGACGCTCCGGTTTCGCGTCGGGCGGCGCAACACAAGCGACGGGAACGGGCGGCGCTACGGAGTGCATTTCCAGACTGATCAGGGTGACGGGACCGCCGACGACAATACCGGCTACATCGTCGTGGTGCAGTCCAACAACGGTGACGTGATGCTCGGCAGCATCAACGGCGGCAATCCGATCCTTTATCTCGTCACACAGAGCGCCGCGGTCAGCAAGGACGAATATGTGGAG
>JBGAJB010000168.1:0-7517 GCA_044225155.1 Phycisphaerae bacterium
CTGCGGAAAACCATGATATTCCACGACCAATTGTCGCACGTTGTGCAGCTTGGGGGCCGCCTCGCGCAGCACGTCGAGTTCCGCGCCCTCGATGTTCATCTTCAGGAAATCAACCGGCTGGTTCAGGTAGTCCGACAAGCGCACGGTCGCGACTGTCTGCGCGTGCGCGGCCGAATCGGTGTGCGGCGAGAGCGCTCCGCCGTCCGCCCCGTCATCGACAAACGCCGCCTTCCCACGCTTCGCCGCCAGCGCGGCCGTCACGACTTCCACGGCGCGACCATCCGCGTTTTGCCGGAGGTTTTGCCGCAACAGCGGCACGACGCGCGGATCAGGCTCAAAGCACGTCACGCGCGCCCCGGGTGCCAGTCGCAGAAATCGCAGCGCGCTCAGCCCGATGTGCGCGCCGCAGTCGAGCACGCGCGGCGCCGGTGATTGCGGCCGAAAGTCATAGACGCCCCAATCGAAGATGTGCTTGTATTCCATGTACAACGACAGGGCGTCGTCATAGCACAACGTCAGACCGCTGAGGCGTGTGGTTCCCGCCGTGTAGCGCGGCTGTCGCTTCGCCCAGCGTCGCAGGTTCGCCAGTCGCCAGCTTCGCTGCAAATCCCGTAAGCCGCGCGCGGCCGCGTCGGTCCACGGACGCGTGGCGGCGGCTCGGCTCGGGTTGTTCGGTCGAGCAGGAACGATCACGCCGGTTGGCTGGGACACGGCATTTCCTGTTGACGGCGCGCAGCGCGCGGAATCGCCGCTCGGGGCGATCTCGTCGCGCACTCCGTTTTTCTATCGGTCAATTGCCGGCCGACGGTTGACGCCGTCGCCGCGTCTCACGCGGGCGGCGCGGTCCAGTGCGAACTCAGCCGCGAACTGAGAATGCGATCCTGCTCTTTTCCCGCGATTTGCAAGTAATGGCGGCGATAGCCGATTACCTCCAACCCGAGCCGCCGCAATACTCGCCCACTTCGCTCGTTTGCTGGGGATATCGGTTCCACGCGGCCACGCGCAGCCTATCGGCATCAACTATGATTTGCGTCGCAAACGCGCCACCGGAGCCTTCGTCATGCAGCAGAAATTCCTTGAGCAGAATCGCGATCTGCTCGTCAACATCAACGGCCGACTCGTCCATCGCAATGAAGCCGGCATCAGTCCCTTTGATTCGGCCGTCCAGGGCGGCGACGCCGTCTGGGAGGGGCTGCGCGTCTATGGCGGCCGCATTTTCAAGCTCGTCGAGCATCTGGAGAGGCTGCGCGGCTCGGCCCAGGCGCTGGCGTTCGCGCGCATCCCCGCGAACGACGAGATCATAGCCGAAATTCGAAAAACGCTGGCCGCCAACCGCATGACCGACAACGTGCACATCCGCCTGACACTCACGCGCGGCGTGAAGTACACCAGCGGCATGGACCCGCGCCTGAACACGGCCGGTCCCACGCTGATCGTCCTCGCGGAGCACAAGCCGCCCGTCTACGACAAGTCCGGCCTGTCGCTGATCACGAGCAGCGTGCGGCGCTTCCCGCCCGATTGCCTGGACCCGAAGATTCACCACTGCAACCTGATCCAGTCCATCCTCGCGAAGATTCAGGCCAATCAGGCCGGGGCGGACGACGCGCTCATGCTCGACCAGCGCGGCTTCGTGGCCGAGACGAACGCCACGCACGTTTTCCTCGTCGCCCGCGATGCCAGCGCCTGGACGGCGGCCCAGCGCAACCGCGCCGCGTGGGAGTCGGGCGTCGCGCGCGATACGCTTGTTCCGATTGCGGCCGGTCAGGCTGCCCGTGCGGGCGACCCGGTCGTGCTGACGCCGTATTGCCACGCCTGCCCCGAGGGCATCACCCGCGCCACGGTTCTCGAACTGTGCCGCGAGAACGGCGTCCCCCACGCGGAGGCCGACCTTTCGCTCACCGACGTTTACCGCAGCGACGAAATGTTCTGCACGGGCACGATGGGCGAACTGGCCGGCGTCACGCAGGTCGACGGCCGCACGATCGGCGACGGCAAGATTGGCGCGATGACGCTGCGCCTGAGCGGGCTCTTCGGCGAATTGACACGCTGTGAGGGCGTGCCGGTGGTCGGATAGTGGATACTGCATCGTTCCAGGCTGCGGGCCGGGTCTTGTGGCGAAACCGGCATGCCGTTGAGCATGAACGAGCCGGGCCATTCCACAATATTTCCGGCAGTTGAAGCGCCTCAGTGTGCGAAAGTCCCGTTGGGTTCACGCCGAGTCAGCCGCGAATTGGGACGCATTCGTGGAATTCGGCCTGCCTGAGACTTGAACTCCACCAAACATTTCATCTCGGCAGGACATTCAAGGGTTCGCCACGCCCATCCGCTTCCAGAAATGTTTATCCGCCTCGAATTGAATCGTCGGATTCGACTGATTCAGCAGCGCGGAAATCGACATTGGGCCGACGCGAAGATCCCGCAACGATTGCGACTGCGGTCCCGGCGGTGGTCGAAGTTCCGCGTCGACTGTCGCCGTTGCAGATTCCGCTAGCTCGGGCACGCCAATGCGAACCCTCTTGCTGAGCGGAACCGATACAGACGCGCCGACACTGCGCTTGCCACGGGTTGCCCACTTGAATCGGATGATCGCAGAGTCACCGCGAATGGTCCATCCTTCTGGAAGCTTTGGCGGCAGAACCGTCAACTCGGTATTCCGAAAGGTCGGAATCAGAAATGTAACATCCACGGTCCTGTCGACGGAAAAGATCGAAAAATCGCCCTCCACGGTCAGACTGCCGTCGGAATCGTCTGTAACTCCAGGATATTTCTGCCAATAAGAGACGCGATACTCCCCAAGGACCAGCGACCCAGTTTGAACCAAGCCATTCTCGTCGCTGACAAATTCGCCGCGATAGGTGGCATTCGACAGTTGCGGCGATGGATTTGCACCTCGCACCGTGAGTTTCGCGCCTACGACCGGGTGCTGACGCGAATCGACTACGCGAATGATCGCTCTCCCTTCGTTTCGCAGCGCGGCCACCTCGCGCTGCAAGTCCGTAATCGATTGACTGGTTGGTGATGGTTGAGCGGAGTCCGTGGCCGGCGCTGGCGAGTCGGAATTCGCCCGATTCGCGGGCTCCATCATCACGGACAGCGAGTCGATCGTGGCGGTTTCAGGCGTAACGAGTAGCGCGGTGTAAGACCCGGAAGCGGTTGTGACATGGGCTCGAGCGCGCGCACCGTATGGGAGAGCAATCGTCGCTACCCGATCCGTCGGGGCGCTCACAAGGATCGAAACTTCGCTCGCGCCGGTCTTCCATTTGCCCTGCAATCGCGCCGCGTCCCGAGGAGTGTCGACCGATTCCGGCATTTGCAGGGTTACATGCCAATCATGAAGCCGCGGAATGACCATCGTTGCGTCGGTCATTCGCTCAATGCTGAAGATATCGAAGCGACAGGTGGCCTTAAGTTCCCAGAGGACGCCTTCGGGCGGCTTGCCCGGGAGTTGAAAGCTCGCCACATAGCTGCCGCGCGGTACGCGACCCGTATGCACAACGCCTTGCGCATCCGACGTCTGCTTCGTCGAGTAGACCGCATTTCCGAGTTGCGGCGAAGGTCCGGCCGCCGCAATGTCGAGCGTCACGCCGGGTAGCGGCTTTCCTTCGTCGTCCTGCACGCGAATGATCGCCTCACCTTCGTTCTGTAGCGACGTGAGCAGGCGCGCCGACATCTCCTGGATCGCCGTCGTGGCGAGGACGGCCGTGCGATACTGGTGCCAGCCCAGCCCCGCCATCGCCAGGACCAGCGCTCCCATCGCCGCGAAGAGCCACCGCTGTGACATGATCTGATCTCCGAAGTGAACCCAATAAAGGCGGCGGCGCACCTGATTCACATCGCCAAACTCGCGCAGCGCCTGGGCGGCCGCGGTTTCCGCGGCCTTGCCGCGCGCTTGAAGTTCCTCGGTGCGACTGGCGAGGTGGTCGGCCAGCTCGTCGGCGATGTCGTCCGGCGTCGGCGCGCCGCGTGTCGGCGGACCTAACGGCGGAACGGTGTCAGCAGAAAACGCATCACGGCCGGGCGAGGGCATGGGGGCGCTCCCGTGGGCGTAGAAGGATGTCCACCAGTATCCGTGTTGCGGCAGCGACGCGCGTGGCAACGGTTTCCCATGCTGCGCGGCCTGAATTCAGGATCGCATTGATCGCGCCGCTGAAGTTGCGCCATTCTTCGCGTCTGGCACGCAGCGCTCTCTTCCCCGCGCTCGTCAATTCGTAATATTTCCGGCGCCGCCCCACCTCACTCTCGGCCCAGGTCGCCGTGAGTTGCCCGGCGCGCTCGAGCTTATGCAGCGCGGGATAGAGGCTGCCCTCGCGCAAAGCGAGCAGGCCGCTCGTGCGTTCATCCACCAGCTTGCAGATTTCGTAGCCGTACATGGGACGAGCCGAAACGACCTCCAGGATGACGGTCTCCAGCGTCCCTCGCACGAGATCGACGTTCATAGCGGCACCTTTGCATCGATTGTCTAGGTATATCATACATCGGCTGTCGAGGTATGCAAGTTGATTTCACAGAATTCCAGGGATTTACGGTTCATGGGGATGAAGCGCCGGAAGCGCAAGGCGCGCCTCGGGACGCGCGGCGCTTCGGGCGGCAATCGGAAAATTCGCTGCGCGGCAGCCCCGCAAATAAGCTGCGCCCATGCCCGAGCTGCCCGATGTCACGATTTACGTCGAGGCGCTCCGTGCCCGCATCCTCGGCGCGCCGCTCTCTCGGCTGCGCATCATCAGTCCGTTCGTCTTGCGCACGTTCGAGCCGCCGGTCGAAGCGATTGCCGGCCAACAGGTGCAAAGCGTGGAGCGCCTCGGCAAACGAATTGTGCTCGCGCTCGACGGCGGTCCGCTGGTTGCGATCCACCTGATGATCGCGGGACGACTGCGCTGGGCTGCGCCGGGCGCGAAGCCGCCGGCCAAGATCGCGCTCGCGTCGTTCTCATTCACAGGCCGCGGCGAGTTGTTCCTAACCGAAGCGTCGCAGAAGAAACGCGCCTCGATTCACTTGCTCGCCGGTGAAGACGAACTTGCGGCGCACAATCCCGGCGGAATCGATGTGTTCGCAGCCACCGCCGGTGAATTCGCGGCCGCCCTGACCTCAAGAAACCGCACGCTCAAGCGTGCCCTCACCGATCCGCACAGCTTCGACGGCATCGGCAACGCCTACTCCGACGAAATCCTGCACGCCGCCCGCCTCTCGCCCGTCCAGCTCACCGGCAATCTCTCCTCGGCCGAGATACAGCGCCTGCGCGAAGCTGCGAAATCGACGCTCGCTCACTGGACGGAAACCCTGCGTACGGAATTCGCCGGCCGGTTTCCCGGCCCCGGCGAGATCACGGCCTTTCGCCCCGGCTTCGCGGTTCACGGCCGCTTTGGCAAGCCCTGTCCCGTATGCGGCGCGGCGGTACAGCGAATTCGGTATGCGGAAAACGAAACGAACTACTGTCCCCGCTGCCAGACCGAGGGCCGCATCCTGCGTGATCGATCACTCTCGCGCCTGCTGAAAGACGATTGGCCCGCGACCATCGAAGAACTGGAATCCTGACTGGATGACATCGACATTTCCCACTCTTCGCCCGGTAGGGTGCACGATCGTTGCCAGGCGTTTCAACGCCCGGACTGTGGAGACCAGTTTTTTCTTGCAGGCCGGAGGACTGACGGTTTTCGTTCTCCCTCCGGGCGAAATGCAAATTGGGTCCGGGCCCCGGCGACTGAAGTCGCCCGCAAGGATCGTGCGCCCTTCCGGACGGAAGCGGGAGCGCGCCTGGGCCGGAAGGGACGGATGCAGACGCGCGCCGCCGCCATCGCCGTCGCCTCCCCACCGCCGTCGCCTCGCCACGGCCGACTATCGACGCATCCTCAACTGAGCACGCTGCGGCGCGGTATGCTCGCGTCACACGGAGTGAGAATGAGCGCTACGGAGTCACGCAGCCCCGCATCGCGCCCGCGCAACTACGAGTGGGTCATCGCTCCGCCGCATCCCGATACCGAGCGTCTCTGCCGTGAAGCCCGCGTTGACAGGCTGCTCGCACAGCTCGCGCTGAATCGTGGCATCGACAGCGCCGCCACGCTCCGCGATTTCCTCGCTCCCCAATTCAAGAATCTCCTGCCGCCCGACGCCCTTCCAAACGCCGTGACCGCGGCGCGTCGCATGGCCGCCGTCGCGGCCGCGGGCGGGCGGATCGTGATCTACGGTGATTACGACGTCGACGGCGTCACGGCTACCGCCATCCTCTGGCACGGACTGCGCCTCGCGGGCGGACGCGTTGAGTACTACATCCCCAGCCGTTTGGAAGAGGGCTACGGCCTGAGCGCCGAGGCGCTAGAAAAGATCGCCGAAGGCGGCCCGGCGCTGGTTGTCACAGTTGATTGTGGCGTGACGGCCTTGCGAGAGGCACGGCGGGCGCACGAACTCGGCCTTGAATTGATCATCACCGATCATCACGAGCCGCGCGCCGAACTGCCGGATGCCCTCGTCGTGCATCCGACCGCACTACCCGAGAAATGCCCGAATCCTCATCTCTCCGGCGCCGGCGTGGCGCTGAAAATCGCCTGGGCGCTGGCGCAGGAAGTCTGTCGCAGCCCGCGCGTTACCGATCGTTTCCGCGACTATCTGCTCGACGCCACGGCCCTGGCCGCGATGGGGCTCGTCGCCGATGTCGTCCCGCTCACGGGCGAAAATCGCATCATCGCTTCGTTCGGTCTGCGACAACTGTGCCACACACAGAACCCCGGGCTGCGGGCACTGATCGATGTTTCCGGCCTTGAGCGGAAGGCACGCCTCGACGACTACGACGTCGGATTCATGCTCGCCCCGCGCCTGAACGCCGTCGGTCGACTCGGCCACGCGGCCGCCGCCGTGGAGCTTTTCACCACCGCCGACGGTTCCCGCGCGGCCGAGATTGCCGCCGACCTCGACGCGCGAAATCGCGAGCGACAGACCGTCGAGCAGCAGATTCTGTTGGAGGCCGAGGCACGCGTCCTCGAGCGCGGGTTCCATCGCGACAGTTGCCGCGCAATCGTCCTGGCCGATGAGCGCTGGCATCCAGGCGTGATTGGCATCGTGGCCTCTCGACTCGTCGAGCGATTTGGGCGGCCAACCGTGCTGATTGCCCTGAACAACGGCCACGGACAGGGCAGCGGCCGCAGCGTGCGACACTTTCCACTGCACGAAGCGCTCGGCGCGTGCGGCGATCACCTCGTGAGTCACGGCGGCCACGCGATGGCCGCCGGGCTGCGGATCGAGACGAGTAACGTCGACGCGTTTACGGAAGCGTTTTTGTCGCAGGCGGGTTCGCGCTTGACGGCCGCTGATCTCCTGCCGCGCTTGCGACTCGACGACGAGGTTTCGCTGGCGGAGATCGTGCCGGAAGTGCTCGGGCCGCTCGAAAAGCTCGCGCCGTATGGCATCGGCAACGCCCGCCCGCTCTTCTCAACTCGCATGGTCGAGTTGGCGGATGAGCCGCGCCCGATCGGCAATGGCGCGCACCTGAGCTTTACCGTGCGAGAACCGGCGGCCGACGGCCGCGC
>JBGAJB010000169.1:0-8361 GCA_044225155.1 Phycisphaerae bacterium
GCTCGATGATGGGCGGTCCTGGTTGCACCGAGTTCCTGTCAGAGCAGCGGGCGGAAGCCGTACGTCAGCTCGTAATAGCGATTCATCGCCATGCCGAGGAAGAAGTCGAGCACGAGGATCGTGACGATGCTGGCGACGAAGGACTGGGTACACGCCTGGCCGACACCCTCGGCGCCGCCGCGACAGTGAAATCCCTTGTAACAGGCGACCAGACCGATCGTGCCGCCGAAGAAAATCGATTTGAACATACCGCTACCGAGATCCCACTGCTCCACCGTCACGCGAATGTAGTGCCAATAGGGCTCGTTCTCGCCGCCATAGACGAAATAGTAAATCACCCAGGCCCCGAGCGAACCGAGCAGATTCGCATATGCGGTCAGCAACGGCGTAAGTATCAGGCAGGCGAAAAAGCGCGGCGCCGCGAGGTAACGCACCGGATCAGCGCCCATCGAACGCAGGGCGAGCAATTGCTCGGTGACATTCATGGTGCCCAGCTCGGCCGTCAGCGCGCCGCCGACGCGACCGGCCAGCATCACGCCCGCCAGCACCGGGCCGAGTTCGGCCGTCAGCGTGATGTTGACCACCGCTCCGAGCCGGTCCGCGAGTCCGGCCGAAGAAAACTGGGCCCAGCCTTGAACCACGAGCACCATGCCGACGAACGCCCCGGTCAGCATCACGACGGGAACCGACGTCGCTCCGATCGCGTAGCACTGAGGCAGGAGCCGCCGCCAGCCGCGCAGCGTGAGCAGTTCGCCCGGAACGAAAGTCAGCGTATAGGCCGAGAACAACCAGAAAGAGCCGAAGCCGCCGATGCCGGCCAGCACGCGTGCCCCCAGCTTTTCAATGGCCCTGGTGATGAGCATGGAGATCGTTGCGCCTGCTCTCTCGACGGGCGGCGACCTCCGCCGCGCGAAGGCGTAGGTTATTCGCGCCGGACCGGAATTGCGAAGCGCATGTTTACACTTGCTGAATCGAACGCGAGATCTGACATCCTTCGGGCGGTGATAGGATGGGAGCCGTGCTGGATTGACCAGCGCCGCGCTTGAGGCCGCCCGACGAGAAAGCGCCACTGCCCAAATCGCTACTCACACATCCGCGTCTGCCCCTCGCACTCGGCGGGATTGCGATCCTGCTTACGTCGCCCGCTCTGTGGCTTGGTTGGAATGGGGATGACTATCTGCATCGCGCGGTTCTGCTGCAATCGGATCGGCCAGAGATCGCCGCAGCATTTCCCGATCTGCCCGGCCCCGCCAACCTCTTTTCGTTTCGCACGGGCGACCACGAGAGCAACCGCCGCTGGGTAGAACGCGGGTTTCTCCCTTGGTGGAGCAGTCCGGACCTGAAGCTGAACTTCTTTCGTCCTTTGTCGGCGCTCACGCATTGGCTGGACTACCGACTCTGGCCGAACTCCGCCCTGTTGATGCACATTCACAGCCTGGCCTGGTTTGGCGTGCTGGTGATCGTGGCGTCGCTGCTTTTCCGCGCGATCATGGGACCGACGATCGCCGCCGGAATCGCCGCATTCTTGTACGCCATCGATGACTCGCATGGCTTTGCCGTGGGTTGGCTGGCCAACCGAAACTCGCTCATCGCCACGACTTTCGGAGTTCTCACGCTGCTCGCTCATCATCGATGGCGCAGCGGCATCCAATCCGTTCCGGATCCGCGAAAAAACGCTCTTGGCTGGGCATTGGCCGCGTCGGTCTGCTTCGCGTTTTCTCTCCTGTCGGGCGAACTCGGCGTGGGTGCCGCGGCGTACCTCGTCGCGTATGCACTGGTCATCGAGCGATCACGCTGGCAGGCGCGCATCGCCTCCACGCTCCCCTACATGCTGATCGGCGGCGCGTGGGTGGCAACCTACAGCCTTCTTCATTACGGCGCGCGCGGCTCAGAAAGTTATGTCGATCCCATTCATCAACCGCTGACGTTTGCGTCAACGCTCGTGCCGCGCGCGATCCTGCTGCTGCTCGCGCAATGGGCGGTTCCACCAGCGGAGTTTCACACGTTTTTCTCGGAAAACGCCCAATGGGGGCTGCTGGGCGTCGGCGCGGCGGCCCTTGCGCTTCTCGCAATGGTAATCGTGCCGCGGCTTCGCAAAGACCGGCTTGCGTTCTTCTGGCTGATTGGAATGTTGCTTTCGACGTTGCCGGCCTGCGCCACGCGACCGCAGGATCGTCTCCTTTTCTTCACGGGAATTGGCGCCATGGGGATCTTGGGACGCCTGTTTGCCGACGCCGCGCGCGATCCCCCGCCGCGCTCGGCTCACGGCATTCGCGCAGCGCTTGGCCTATTGCTGATATTTCACGGCATTGTCGCGCCGATTCTGCTGCCGCTCCGCGCTCACGCCCCTGCGGATTTTGGCGGCCTGCTCGAGCGGGCTGCCGATAGCCTCCCGCGCGACGCTGAGATTGCCGCCAAGAACATCATCCTCGTGACGGCGCTGGACGGATACACGTCTGGAATGCTCGCTCCCCGGCAGCTTCTCACCGGAAGCCCCATTCCGAAATCAATCGCCTATTTGGCCACCGGTGTGCACGACGTGGAAGTCACTCGCTCGGGAGATCGATCGCTCGTGATACGGCCGCGCCACGGCTTTCTGCCCGTCCCGGGTCGCGCCACCGACGGCGACCTTTCTTCCATGCTCGAATCGAGCTACATCTTTCACTACCTGGACCGTCTCTTCTGGGATCGGTCCAGCCCATTTCACGTCGGACAGCGCATTCGATTGGCCGCGCTCACGGTGGAAGTAACCCAGATCGACCCCGCGGGCTTGCCGCTCGAAGCTCGCTTCGACTTCGACGTCGCGCTGGATGATCCCTCGCTTTGTTGGTTCGTCGGACGGCGCGGGCGCTTTATTCCGTTCACTCCACCCGCGGTCGGCGAAACCGTTCGGATTCCGGGCATCGCGCCGTACTAGCCGCGCGGCGATCGCACGCATCCGCCGCGCTGTCGTGATCGTCAAACGCGAATCTCACGCGGTCGCGCGTTGTTCCGCCCCGCGCTGGCCGGCCGCCCAAGCCGCGATCGTGCGCTGCTCGCCGCTCCAATCCCGCGCGACGCGCCGCAGGAGAAATGTCTCAAAAACCGCGTCCAGCAGCGTGGCCATGTCAGCAATCTGCTCGAAGCGATTGCTCGCTCGAACCCGCGCATCTTTTTCTTCCGCATCTTCCGGCAGTTTGAGTCCATTGACAGTGAACCGCTCAGCATCCAGCGTGAACCGGAACTCGCCGGCCGGAGCGCCCAGCACGAGCCCCGCCTTCACCGGCGTCTTGCCGATCCGGAGCGCTGCCTTGGCCTCGGGAAGCTGGGTCGGCCCATCGGCGGAAATCAACGTCGCGCCACTCAGTCCGAACTCACACTTGAGCCGTAGTGACCGGTCGATCATGACGGCCAGCGAATCAGCGCCGCGCACGTGCAGTGGCGTCTCGTCAGCGTCGATCTGATGCCAGAGCCAGGTCAGCAGTTCCCGCCCCAGGAACTTCACGTCGCCGCCGATCGCCGGGCCTGCCGACTCGAAACCATCCGGCGGGCGGACAAATTGCGCTTTCGCCAGATTTTCCAGGGCGCGGGGGGATTTCGCCGCGTGCATGATCCGGCCCGCGATCGCCTCCGGCCCGGCCGGCTCCAGGTGTTTCCCAAACGTCTCACTGAACACGCGCATAAAGCGATCGCCGACCTGCGTACCTACGTTCCCGAGGTACGCCATGCCGCGCTCGAGGTCGATGAGCACCGGATAAGCGCTCATGCGGCGAAATGCGCCGCTGCGCGCCTCCTGCTCGGCCCGCGTGAGGGCTGTCTCGCGCGCCTGCTTCTTCTCGCCGCGGCTGAGGAAATCGCGCCCGCTGGCTTCGCGCGCCACGTCCTCCTCCTGACGGATATACGCCTTCAGGACGGCCGGCGGAATGCGGAACCGATCGATCCGCAGCGCCATGTGCAGGAAGCGGCCGAAATTGATCGTCTCGGCTTCGATGTCCGTGTCGAGCAGGTGTCGGCCGCCGATCCAGCCGGCTTGTGTGTCGTCATTTGCGCTCGGCAGCCGACCGAAAGCCCGCGTCTGAATGTCGGCCAATAGCTCGTCCGTGAGCGTCGGGTCAAGCTGGCCGCTGACGAAGAAACGCTGAAACGATGCTGCGCCGACGGCAAATCCCACGGGAATCTCCCAATCGTTAAGCGGAATGGCGGACGATCCGAACCGGACGGCCAGTGTGCGCAGCGCATTCGCCAGATTCAATGGCGCGCGTACACAATCCATGCACGAAAAACCTGTGGACAACTTGTCAATAAGTGCGTTCGCAATCGCATGCGGGGCGCTGCGTTTATGTGATCCGAGCCGCGCCCGTGAGGAAGGGGCCGTTCAGCAAAAGGGAACCTGTCGCGTGATATTCCGCTTCCTCACGGGCGCGGCTCGGATGGCAATCTCGAAAATCTCTGTGAACGCGCGTCATGCATGGAATTCGCACGATCCCCGATCCCTGTCAATTGTGTCAGCGAACTTTTTCAAAAAGAATCTCCGCTTCGCAAGCGCGTGCCTGGGAGTTCGCAGAATTCGCTCAGCACTACGCTTGCGCGCATCGATCGCGGCGCGAACGAAGGCGACACCCTGTCATCTGCAGTCTTCCGCAAAGAATTCATTTGTTTCACGTTTTTTTCGTGCTATGTTTTAAGTGCGACCTAGACGTCGCCAGAGGCTCGGCGCCTCAGACGGTCCGCGACAGCTTCGGCAGGCGCAGGGGTTTGACCGAAGGTCGCCGGATGACGGGCAGCAATGCACCGCACGGCGGCCGGCGAACACATAGCCAGGTTGATCCCTCCGTCCGAATGACGCGGAACGAACAGGCGCGAAAACCCTATGAGGGTCATCTCGGCCGTCTCGCGCTTCGGCGCGGCGGCGGTTGAGATCGGGTGCTGGTCGAGATGCTCTGAGACGCATTTGCCCGTCGCGTTTGCGGCGCGGCAATAAGCGTGCGAGAGTTTGGCGCGGCACGATACCCGCGTCTTGGCCAGTGCTGAGGAACCTGGAAGGGCAAAAGCCCACAGGGCAACCGGCTCGGCGATCCGCGGCAACCGCGCTGAGCAGGGATTCGCTCCGGGCATGACGGAAGTCGCGATTTCGCGTGCCGGCGGCACTGCCGCTTCGGCGGTGGATAAAACGCGAAATCAAGCGACATGCGGGTTCGGCGCGCGGTGGAAACGCCGCGGCGGCCGGTGCGAGGAGAACATGCTCGAAGGGCGAGCAGGGCGCTACCGGTTGAAAATAGAACCCTTCGGATTCGGCGGGATGAAGCCGTCGCGAGGGTAACCAAACCCTGAGGACGGAGGACGCGGGCAGGGACAGCCCGCATCAAGTCGATCGCCACCGCGATCACAGATGTGCCGAAAGAGAACCAAGGTCATGAGAGGAACTCAGCGGCTGCGGCCGCGGTTGGAACGTCATTCGACCCGACTACGAGGAGCGCGAAACTCGACGAGAGGTTGCACGACACACCTAACCGTGAGCGGGTGCGCGACGGCACGGAAATACCGCACAGCCGAGGCGAGGCCAACGGCAGCGGCACGGCAAGCAGACCAGATAGGCCGCTACCGACCGTCGGAAGTCTCTGAACGAGCAGCGAACTCCACAGAAGGTCGCTTCCCGGCGGCAACGCCGCGGTTGCGAGCAGGCTGACCGAATACTCTGAAGGACACCACGGGCCAAAGGCGACGCTCATCGCGCCTGTTTGTCGAGACTTCAAGACGCGCGCGGTCAGTCACGATCGTCCAGTCTGAATGGGCGAGCGATCTCGGCGGGAGCCTCGCCCTCCCGGTCTGTGGGAAGAAAATCAAGGTTTTGAACTAAACGACGAAGGTGACCGGTCGCGGTGCGCGCCCTGCTGTCGTTAGTTTGTGTTGGTACAGGGCGCGGATTTCATGTTCGCGGGTTGCGAGGCGGCGGGAGTTGGAATCACCGGAGTTGGGCCGAAGAAGCGCTCGTTCGCGCGCACGACGACTTCGTCACCTGCCACCAGTCCGGGCCCGCGCAGTTCAATCTCCGTGCCGACTTCGAGACCCGTCTGCACGCTCACCGGGATCGCCATCTTGGACTTTCCATCCGGGCCGGAGCGAATCACGAAGACCTGTTTGCGCGGGCCGTCCGCAACGATCGCGTCCTTGCTGATCATGAGCCGCTTGGCCGATGCGCCAACCGGGACGTGTGCCCAGACGAACATGCCGGGCAGCACGCGATGATCCTCGTTCGGCAATTCCGCTTCGACGGGAAAGGTGCGCGCCGCGTCGGCCGCTCGTGGAATGATGCGGGCGATGGTCGCGGAGCGCGTCGCACCCAGCGCCTCGATTTCGATCGTCACCGGCGCGCCGGTCTGTGCCGTGGCAATCGCCGCCTCTGGCACATCAAATCGAATGCGGACGCGCTCGATCGCGACGAATTCGCACACCGGCCCTCCCGGCATGATGTATTCGCCTAGTTCCACGCGCTTGGCCGTCACGAATCCGTCGAACGGCGCGCGGATGACTGTCTTTTCCACCTCGCGCGCCAGACGCGCCACGACCGCCTGCTGGGCCGCGACATCCGCCTCCGCGCGGGCGCGCTCTTCGGCGCGCCCCCCCGCTTCGGCCATCGTCAGCGCCGCTTCGGCCATGCCGACCCGTCGATCGGCGGCGTTGGTCTCCATCTCCGTGTCGTGCACTTCCTTTTCATTTCCGAGCTTGTCGGAATAAAGGCGTCGCAGCCGTTCGCGCTCGAAGTGCCACTTCGACTGCATGGCTTTGGCTTCTTCGAGTGCTTCGCTGAGCCGCCTGCGCATCTCGGGCCGCTCGCCGTTTCGCAGTTCATCGAGTTTGCTTTGCAGGCTCGCCCAGGTCGCGGCCGCCTCGTCGTGTCGCAGTTTCGCCGGCACGGCATCCAGTTCCGCGAGCGGCCCGCCGGCGCGCACGAAATCGCCCTCTTCCGCCGCAACTTTCACGACAATCCCGCCGATTTCGCTGGCCACAACCGCGCGGCGATCGGCCATCACTGTGCCGACCAGCCGCTGCGTGGCGGGAATCTCGCGCTCGACGAGCGGCGCGGTAATGACGGATGAGGCCGGCGGCCCGTCCTGAGTGCGGGCAAAGACCGGAATCGCGCTCAGGATGAGTAAGCAGCACGTCGCCTTGGATAGGCACATTCTTCGCGTCGGCCCGAGTGGATTGCGTCTCATGAGTCACTCTTTGGAGAATTCGCAGCCCTGAAACAGCCACCGAACGTCTTGGGTATGCACGCTCACCCAGTTTCATGCGCGCGGTTAGAAACGAAACGCGTTACACGGCAAACTTGATATTCATGATGTCGCCATCCTGCACGACATAGGTTCGCCCTTCCTGCCGCACTTTGCCGGCCGCCTTCGCATCGCGCATCGATCCCGCCGCGTGCAGATCGTCATAGGCCACCGTCTCCGCCCGGATGAAACCGCGGGCGAGATCGCTGTGAATCTTCCCCGCCGCCTCCACCGCCGAAGCGCCGCGCGGCACCGGCCAGGCGCGAACTTCGTCTTCGCCGGCCGTCAGAAAGCTGATCAACCCAAGCGCGTCGAAGCACGCGCGAATAATGCGATCTCGAGCGAGAGCGGAAATTCCCCACTCCTGCATGAATGCGGGGCGCTCGGCCGGCTCGATCTGAATGATCTCCGCCTCGATCGTCGCGCAGACGTTGAACGTGCGCGTCGCGTGCGAATCGTCGAACACCGGCGCCTTGGACGCATCCCCTTCGTTCACATTGATGACGGTGATGACCGGCTTCTGCGTCAGAAAACCAAAGCTGCGGATCATCTTGGCTTCGTCGCCGCCGCCGACCACCGTCGAAAGCGGCTTGCCGGCTTCGAGCGCCGCGCGACAGCGCTGCAGCAATTCCAGCTCTGCCTTTTGCTGATCGCGCTCCTTGCTGGGCCGAGCGACCGCCTTTTCGAGCTTTTCCACGCGCGTATCGCAGATCACGAGATCCGCCAGCAGCAACTCATCGCGCATCAGGGCGAGATCGTCCTTTGGATCGACGCGATTCTTGTGGGCTTGCACCGCGTCCGACGTGAAACCGCGCAGCACAACCAGCAGCGCATCGGCCTGCCGCAGCGTCGGGAGGTGCTTGGCCAGTCCGGCGTGCTCGCCGTCGCCCTCCATGCTGCCCGGCAGATCGACAAACTCAATCGACGCTTCCGTGCGTTTCTTGGGTTTGTAGATCTCCTCCAGCCAATCTAGACGCGGCTCCGGCACCTTCACGGCCGCCAGGTTCTCCTGCGCCAGATTCAGGTGATCCCGAGAAACGCCCGATATGGCGGAAAAGAGTGTCGATTTGCCGCAATAAGGAAACCCCACGATCCCAACGCGCATGCTGCC
>JBGAJB010000170.1:0-8583 GCA_044225155.1 Phycisphaerae bacterium
GTCGCTGCACGGACGTCGACCTCGATGTGCCGAGCGCGACGCTGGTCGACGCGCAGGGCAACGTGGAGTACGCCGCGGGCGGCGCGATCATCGGGTTTGACGGGGCTTTCTCGGCCGTGCGGCGGTCGATGCAGCGGCTCGACCGCTTCGACGTCTCGCAGCATTTTCTCGCCCACGGCTACAAAGAGCTGACGATTCCGCCGGGCCCGGACGGACGACATCAGCTCCAACGCGAAGCGCTGCACATCTGGCCGCGTCACAGCTACATGATGATCGCGCTGCCGAACGTGGACGGCTCATTCACGTGCACGCTTTTCTATCCGAATGAAGGAGCCGAGAGTTTCGCGACACTCGATTCCTCCGCGGCGATTCAGGCATTTTTTGAACGTCAGTTTCCCGATGCCGTGCCGCTCATGCCGACACTGCTCGATGATTTTCAGAACAACCCGACCGGATCGATGGTCACGATGCGTTGCCGCCCGTGGCACGTCGGCGGACGGGTCGTCTTGGCGGGCGACGCGGCGCACGCGGTCGTTCCGTTCTACGGACAGGGGGCGAACGCGTCATTCGAGGACGTGAGCGTGTTGATAGATTGCCTGCGGCGAGCGCGCGACGCCGGCGCAAAGGATTGGAGCGGGGCGTTTACCGAGTACGAAGTCCTGCGACGCGAAAACGCCGACGCACTGGCCGACCTGGCGATTGGAAACTTCATCGAGATGCGCGATCACACCGCTTCGCGCATGTTCCATCTGCGGAAGAAGTGGGAGCGGACGCTGCACAAGTGGCTGCCGGGCTGGTATACGCCGTTGTACACACTCGTCTCATTCACGCGCACGCCGTATGCCGAGGCGATTC
Organism: Phycisphaerae bacterium; assembly: GCA_044225155.1. Lineage (GTDB taxonomy): Bacteria > Planctomycetota > Phycisphaerae > UBA1845 > Fen-1342 > CAYMBL01. The sequence goes on from JBGAJB010000170.1 coordinate 856, forward strand.
GGCGTGCACGGCATCAGGATCGCATCGTGGTGCAAGGCGTCTGGCTGCTGACCTTTGCTGTTCTCAGCATTGTCTGGGTGCTCGCGGCGCGCAGCCCATTGCCGGGTCTCCTGTTTCCGCTGGCGGTGCTCGCGTGGTGGTATTGGCAGGAGCGTCGCGCCGCGCGGGAGAAGGATGAGCGCGTGCTGCGGCAGGCCGGGGCGCGACACGTCACTTAGCAAACCGTTCCGACAGGCTGGCTACTGAACCTCATGCGCCGGGCGCGGCAGATCGTCTTTGATCTTCTGCTGACGGATCGCGTCGCCGCCGGCCGTAAAGAGGATCATGTCTTCGTCGATGCGGGCCTGGAGGTGCACGGGCCGGCCCCAGACGCGCTGCAGGTTGCGCAGGCACTCGTTTGCGTATTTGATCTCGATGTCCACGCCCAGATGCTTGTGGGCCAGATACAACTCGCCGCGGTTCGCGTAATTCCCGTCCACGACGTAGATGTATGGCTGCATGTGGTTCGTGAGCATGAACAGCATGCGCTGCTTGATCTGGTCGAAATCGGTATCGACGGCCACGATCCGCCCGGTGGCCGGGTCGTGCCGGTAGTGGTAAAGCTGATAGCGATCAACGAACTCGGGCGTAAGAAATTCGTCGATAAACGTGACGTCGTTGTGAACGCGGCGGACCTCAAAGATCTTCTGACGCCCTTGATTGAGCTTTCGGTCCCAGACGCGCCGCTGCTCGATGCTGTCGCACTCTTCGAACTCTTTGCCGAATTGGCCGCGATTCCAGCGTTCCTCGATGTCGCGGAACAACTCGATGCCGAGCTTGTACGGATTGAGTCGGCCGGGCGAAGTGGCCATCGTGCCCGAGTGATGATCGGCGTAGGTAACGACCTCGGCGTCGCGCAGGTGATAGCGCGTCATGAGCGTGCTGTGCCAATAGCTGGCCCAGCCCTCGTTCATGATCTTGGTTTGTCCCTGCGGGGCGTAGTAATACGCCTCGTCGCGAATGATCGACAGGATGTCGGCCTGCCAGTCTTCGAGCGGCGCGAAACGCAGCAGAAAACCGAGCACGTCGCGCTCCGGCTCCGGGGGGAATGAGCTGCGCTGCTCGGACAGGCGCTCCATCTCCTCCTGACGCTGTTTTTCGAGTCGCTCCGGCGGATTGATGAAACGTTCCATGTAGGGCTTGGCGGCGTAGCGTACGAGGCGCTCGTCGGCCTGGCGGCGGAGCGTCGATTCGCGGCGATTTTCCGGCCCCGCGTGCGGTGAACGGCGCACCATGAACGGTGCTGGCGGATCGATCAGGTTTTCGAGGCTCAGGCAGACGTCCAGCCAGCGTTCCACCGTGTCGTAGCCTTCGTGCTCGATGATGCGCCAGACGCGCGTGGCGTGGTTGGCCATCCCGTCCATCATTTTTCGGCTGGTCTTGCTGAACCAGATGTTGTTCTTGAAGAAGTCGCAGTGGCCGTAAACGTGGGCCATGACGAGCTTCTGGTCGACGAGTTCGTTGTCGTTCAGCAGATAGGCGTAGCACGGGTCATTGTTGATGACCATCTCGTAGATCTTGCCGAGCCCGTAGGTGTGCGTTTTCTTGAGCCGCTCGTATTCCATGCCGAAGCGCCAGTGCGGATAGCGCGTCGGAAAGCCGCCATAGGCCGCGATCTGATTGATCTGGTCGAAGTCGATCATCTCGAAAATGGTTTCGTAGAAGTCGAGGCCTTCCGCCTTGGCGGTGGCCTCGATCTTGCGGCGCCAGTCTTCGAGTTCGCGCGGAAACGCGTTCAGCACGGCCGACTCCAATCCAGGGCGTTGGCGCAGCTTCTGCGCGGCGGCAACGCATCCACCATGCTATCGGCCTGTTGGCGGCGTGGCATGGCGTGAATTGGGATGAGAGGCGATTGAACGACCGCTGAAACTCGCGCGCCGGGGTGTCACCCGATCAGGAATCGCGGAAGCGTACCTGGCCGGCGACGATCGTCGTGCGAGCTTTGCCGGTGACGCGGCGGCCGTGGAAAGGCGTATTGCGGCTGAGGCTGCGCATCTTCGCGACATCGATCGTCCAGTCGCAGGCCGGGTCGATCAATGTCACGTCCGCGACGCTTCCGGTTGTCAGGCTGCCGCCGCCGACGCCCAGCAATCGGGCGGGGTTGGTCGAAAGCAGCGCGATCATGCGTGGCCAGTCGATCAACTTGGGTTTGATCAGCGCCTCGACGAAGAGCGGCAGGGCGGTTTCAAGCCCGATGATGCCGAACGGGGCGTCCTGAAATCCTTGTTCTTTGAATTGCGCGCTATGCGGTGCGTGATCGGTTATCAAACATTCGATCGTTCCGTCCGCCACACCTGCCAGGCACGCGTCCACGTCGGCTTGCGTGCGCAGCGGCGGATTCATCTTGAAATTCGGGTCATACGTGCCGCACGCTTCTTCGGTCAGCAGCAAGTGATGCGGGCATACTTCGGTTGAGACATGCTGGCCGGCCGCCTTTGCTCGGCGGACGACCGCGACCGTACCGGCCGTCGAAACATGACAGACGTGATAGCGCACGCCGGCCGTCGCGGCGAGTGTCACGTCGCGCTGGGCCATGAGTTCTTCCGAAATCGCGGGAATGCCCGGCAGCCCCAGGCGCGTCGCGGTCACGCCGGCGTTCATGCAGCCGCGCCCGGCCAGGCTGCGATCCTCGCAATGCTGAATGAAAAGCTTGTCGAACATGCTCAGATAACGCATGGCCTGCAAGCAGACCGCGGCGCTCTCGATGCCGATGCCGTCGTCGCTGAATGCGACCGCTCCGGCGCGGACCATCAGGCCGATCTCGGCCAGTTCCTTGCCCTCGCGACGCTTGGTAAGTGCGCCGATCGGATAGACATGGGCGTGGGCGGTCTGCGCAGCGCGGCGCAGTACATATTCAATTTGCGTGTCGTCATCGAGGGCCGGCTCGGTGTTCGGCATGCACGCAACGGCCGTGAATCCGCCGGCGACCGCGGCGGCCGTGCCCGACTCGATCGTTTCGCGATCCTCCTGACCCGGCTCGCGCGAATGGACGTGCATGTCGATCAAACCCGGCGCGACGATCAGCCCGCCGGCGTCGATTTGCTCATGGCAGTGCGGCGGCATGCGCCCGATGCCGGTGATCTTTCCGTCGGCGATCGAAACGTCGGTCTCTCGTCAATTCGCTGGGCCGGATCGATGACACGGCCGCCGCGAATCAGGAGAGATGGATTCATGATGGCGGGGATGATACGTTCGCGATCCGCCATTCTCAAAACAGGGCCGGCTTGCCCGCGCGCGCCGCCAAAACGAAAGCTGACCGACGTGGCCGGCCGCGTGCGTCGTCATCAGGTGCGCGATCAGGTGCTCGACGGTCTTGATCGGCGTGCCGTCCAGCACTTTCACCGGATGCGGTCCTTGGAGTTGCTCAGGTTTGGCGGACTTCACCGCCTCCAGAACGCGCGCGTGTCCGGCGTCGATGGCGGAAAGCAGTTCGGCTTTGCCGGTCGCGCTCCCGGCCGTCAGCTCCGCGCGCCAGGACCGAAACGCTTGTGCCATTCCTTGGGCAAAAGCGGCGGGCTTCTGGCCGAGGTTCATCAGGGCATAGTCCGTGGCGATCGCCAGGTGCGAGAGAATCCACGTCGCCGAGTGAACGCCCGGCTGCGGGCTCAGTCGAGCTGCTTGTCGTCAATATCCGCGGTCAGGCGCACGGCCCAGCACGAACTCATAGAGAACCGATTCGCGTTCGAACATGTTGCCCCTCGGGTTAAAAGCCAGCGCGCGAAGTGTAGCGGATGAGCGCGGCGTGTCGCGGGGCAGCGTGTGAAACGACCGGCTTCACGATCTCCGTGCGCTTGCGGTCATACTCCCGCCATCAGACAGCGGCGGGATTATCCATGAGCAGCGCGACACCGCGCACATATGCAGCGGCCGGAGTGAATCTCCAGGCGGCGGACGAATTTGTCGATCGCATCGGCCCGATGGTGCGGCGCACGTATGGTCCGCGCGTGTTGGAATCGCACGGCGGATTCGCCGGACTGTTTCGACTCGATTATGACGAACGGCTTTTCGCCCGCAATTATCGCGATCCGGTTTTGGTCGCCTGCACCGACGGCGTCGGCAGCAAAGTGCTCATCGCGGCGCAGGCCAAACGCCTCGACACGGTCGGCATCGATCTGGTCGCGATGAACGTGAATGACATGCTCTGCTGCGGCGCAGAGCCGCTTTTCTTTCTCGATTACCTGGCGGTGAATCGCCTCGATCCGGCGGCCACGGCGGAACTCGTGAAAGGCATTGTCGCGGGCTGTGAGCAAGCCGGCTGCGCGCTGCTGGGTGGCGAGACGGCCGAGATGCCCGATCTGTACGCTCCCACGCATTTTGATCTCGCGGGTTTTGCCGTGGGCGTGGTCGAGCGCAAGCGGATGATGAATCGGCGGAACGTGCGGCGCGGCGATCTGCTCGTCGGCGTGGCGTCGAGCGGACTGCATTCCAACGGCTACGCACTTGTTCGCCGCACGCTGCTGGACGAGGCGCGCCTGCCGCTGCGCGAGTCAGTGCGCGGGCTGGGAGAGCCGCTCGTCGACGCGCTCCTGCGACCGACGAAGATTTACGTGAAGCCGGTGCTGAATGTGCTGCAACGCTATCGCGGCCGGCCGCGCATCACGGGAATTGCGCACATCACGGGCAGCGGGCTGCCGGGCAATGTGCCGCGCATGCTGCCGCCGAATTGCGACGCGGTGATTGAGCGCGGGACGTGGGAAACGCCGCCGATTTTCGCGCTGCTCCAGCGCTACGGCGTCGACGAAGAAGAGATGTACAACGTATTTAACATGGGGATCGGCCTGGTGCTGGCGGTCCGTCCCAGCTCGGCCAACGCGGTGGTTGCGGCGCTCGAGCGCGAGGGTGAGCAGGCGACCGTGATCGGGCGGATCAAGAATGGCAAAGGGCGCGTGGAGCTGCGATGACGAGAAAAATGGCGGCGATTCCCGGCGTGCTGTTGATCCTCACGGCCGGATGCGCGGATCATCGCAAGCCCGACTTTGTCGCGCATGACGCCAAGGCTGTTTCGAGCGAGTGGACCTACAACGGCAAGACCGGGACGCGGCTCGATACAGCGCATTACGAGATTTATACGACGCTGGCGGACAAGAATCTCATCGCGGCGCTGCCGCGCGTGGCCGAGACGTGCTTCAACTATTACCACTCGCTCGTCCCGCCGGCGCACGAACCCGCCACGCGCATGCAGATGTACATTTTTGCCACGCGGCATGACTGGGAGCATTTCACGCGCCGCAACATGGGGCCGCGCGCGACGGTCCTGTTGAAAATCCGGGCCGGCGGCTACATGGAAAACGGCGTCTCCGTGATCGAATATTTCGCCAATCAGACGACGTTTCCGATCCTCGCACATGAGGGATTTCATCAATACCTGCATCACATCGGCGCGGCGCACGTGCCGGCCTGGCTGAACGAGGGGACGGCCGTGTTATGCGAGGGGCAGCGCTGGGATGAGCAGGGGATTCGCGACTTCGATCCGGGGCTGAATCCATCGCGCGCGAACGCGCTGGCGGATGCGATCACGCGCAAGCAGCTCATTCCGCTGCGCGAATTGCTGCACATCAACGCGGGGCACGTGGTCGGCGAGAGCAATCGAAAGATCGCGACCTATTACGCGCAGGTCTGGGCGCTGGTGCGCTTCCTGCGTGAGGGCGAGAAGGGCAATACCGCCGCGGCGTTTGCGGCGCTGATGGCCGATCTGCCGCGCGAGGATGTCGAACTGCGGGCGCGCGCCGCGCATGTCGACTCGCCCGAGGCCGATTACAGCTTCGGGCGCGAATTGTTCCGAGCCGCGATTACGCGGGATTTGGACAGCGCCGATCAGGAGTACCACGCGTTTCTGGAACACGTGGTGTTCGGCGATCCGCGTGATCCGATCGAGGCGGCGATCAGGCCGAGGTCGACGCGAACAGGCCGTCGAGCGCGTTCGTGATCACCGAGACCAGGAGATTCTGCGCGACGATCTGCGCAATCAGGGTCCCGCAGCCCGCGATCTGCAGCATGAGCCCGCCCGAAACGATCAGCGCCGCGACCTTCACGATTCGACGATTCATTCGTAACTCCAGAGAACGGCCTTGCTCTTGGCCGTTGATTCGATGGCGGGACTATAAGCGGCTTCGCGCGGCGTGCAAGCGAATTCGAGTCGCGTGCTGGGTTCGGCAGCCGCGTTCGCTCAGGAAACAGAGCCGCGAAACGACGGGGTAGGAAAAAGACTGAGGCGAGCCGCTCCCGGTGGGGGCCACCCGCCTCAATCGTAATTCTGCGACAAGCAGATCGTGGGCGTCGGATTCGTTACTCGCCGAGGTATTTCTTCGCGGCTTCGATGTGCTCGGGCGCTGCACCTTTCAGCTTGATGATGTCCTTCGCGACTTTTTTCGCGGCGTCTTCATCATGCAGGCCGTCGTGGGCATCCATCAGCCCGACCTTGGCGGCCGAATGCTGATCAGGTTGCTTGGCGATCTTGTCGGCCTTTTCGAACGTGATCAGGGCCAAATCAAACTCGCGCGCCGTGTGCTGTCGATCGCCGAGCGATACATAGGCGTCAAAGAGCGGTTTTCCATCGTATTTGACCGCCTCGGCCGTCGCGATGAGCGCTTTGGCCTCCTCGACTTTTCCGGCCTCAAGTCGAAGCAGGGCGAGCCTGGCGTTCACTTCGCCGTTGCGCGGCTCCTTTTTCAGTTGTGCTTCGAGTTTGGCGTCGAGGCCGGGTTCCTTGTGATGGGCGGCGTATTTCCCAACGTTCTTCTTCAGCCAGCCGATCATCTGGTCGGGCTTCTTGAAGCCCAAGTCTGAATCGAGAATGTTGCCGTCGGTATCGACGCACAGCAGCGTCGGCAGGGCAGTCACGCGGTACTTTTTGGCGAGATCCTTGTCTTTGGACTTGTCGACGTTGATCTTGAATGGAACGACCTGTTCCATTTGCTTGATCACGGCAGCATCCGGGTAGGTCTGCCGGTCAAGCATTTTGCAGGCGCCTCACCAGTCCGCGTAGAAATCGATGAAAATTAACTTCTTTTGTTCGACAGCCTGCTTGCGCGCCGTTTCCCAGTCGCTGGCCCACTTCACGCCTTCTTCGGCCAGCAGGGCAGGAACCGTCAGCGCGAAGGCAAAGACCGCCGCCGCTCGTGTCCGCATCATGATCCTCCTGATGTGCACGCGGCGAATGCCGCCGCGGAAACCGGATGATACCCGGTTCCTAGCCTGAAGTTGAATCGCAAATCGGCGAAATTCGGCAATCCTTGGGAAACTACTGGAGCACGAACCCGTCGGGGACATCCGTCATGCCTTCGGCGCTTTTCTTGACCACCGAGCCCTTCGGATACCAGTAGCTAATCTCACGCGACTGGCGGTCATTCAGCCGGGTGACGTGGCCGTCGAAGAACATGGCGTTGATCGAGCCTTTGTTCGACTGGGCATCGGTCGGGGCGTCACCGGAAGCGCAACCGTGGCGATAGGAGAGCCGCAGAGCGTTGCCTTTGTTCAGCGGCCAGGTGCCGGCGTTGACGGTCTTGCCGGCCCAGTTCGTGCTGCCCTGGCGCACGCCGTAGGCCGCATCGCCGCACCACCACGCGCCCGCGCTGGTGAAAGAGCCGAACTGCGTGCCGAATGGGCGAACGTCGTGGTCGAGCGTGCCAGTTTCGTCGAGGTAGCGCGTGCCGTCCGACGCCGCAATTTTCTGCGACGGATTGCCAAGCT
>JBGAJB010000171.1:0-7467 GCA_044225155.1 Phycisphaerae bacterium
ACAAAGTTCTTCCAAACAACAGGGCTGCAAGTAGCGGGGTTTGCTTTTCGTCATCTAAGGCCGACAGATCGGCGGCGCTCGCTCCTTGCAGCACAGCATCAAGAACACGCAGGGTTTTGCTCTCCGTAGCCGCGTAATGAAGTATGCTGGGACATGATTCGAAGGGCAACGCGATGTTAGCTCCAGTTGCAATCAGCATTTCGATCATTTCTACATGGCCATCACGCACAGCCATCCCTAACGCCGTCTCTCCTTCTTCGTCGGGCACGTCCGGAAAAGGAAATATAGCCAATGTACGCTGTATGGCTCTGATTCCGCCATCGAACGCCAGAGTCATGATGGAGTGACCGCCGTCGCTAATGCAACCCGGATTTGCCCCAGCATCCAAGCTTCTTTTGACTGCGACCGCATCTCCCGTCAGCACGGCGTCAAAAAGTTGCTTATCGAGCGGATTCACGTTGCCCTCCTCGCTAAATTGGCACGCTACCACCGTCGCAGTCGTCATCGATGGCGAACTTCAATTTCTGACCCGTCCGCCGTCCAATCCAATCACATGTCCCGCACTATTCCCAGCGCCGCCGCCAGCTCCCCCGGCCGATCAATAATCCGCCCCGCCCCGGCCGCCTCCAACTCCGCCCGCGTGCGAAACCCCCAGGTCACGCCCAAGGCCTCCGTGCCCGCCCGCCGCGCCGTTTCGATGTCGATCGGTGTATCTCCGACCAGGCAGGTATCCCGCGGCTCGACGCCCACACGCCGGCAGATATCCTGCAACACGCGCGGATTGGGTTTGCGCAAGGCTTCTTCGGTATAGCCACGAACGTCGGCAAAAACCTCGCCCGGCCAGTGCCGCTGCATCAGTTGCACCGTCAGCTCATGCGGCTTGTTCGACAGCGCCGCGAGCTTTCGCCCGGCGCGCGAGAGCTGCTCGATCGCTTCCGGCAATCCCGCATACGGCACCGTGCGCGTCATCGGATGCACGCGGTATCGCGCCCGCATCAGGTCTACCAGCCGCGCCTCGTAATGTTCCTGTCCGGGCTGCAGCGCGCGGCGACACAGCATGACCACGCCTTCGCCCACCATCCCTCCATAGGCCGAGACGGGAAACACCGGCTGACCCAGCAGCGCCAGGCAGTCGTTCATCGCATCCGCGATGTCGGCCAGCGAATCGAGCAGCGTCCCATCGAGGTCAAAGACACACAGGCGCGGTGCAAAAGTCATCGAAACCCCCGGCGAGTCGTGCGGCAGTCTACCGGACTAAGGTACGCCCCCGTGCACGCTCCCGTTCACCAGGACATAGCCGCACATCGCCCCTGCGAGCACCACGTTCCACCCAACCAGTCCCCACGCCACCCGTTTTTCGCATTGCAGCGCGAGGATCGCGAGCATCACCGGCAGGATCGCATAGCGCGGCTCGGCCAGCCAATGAAGTTCCACGAACAGCAGTCCCAGCCCCCACGTCCAGGCCGTCAGCGCCGGCGACCTTTGCGTCGTCACGAACCCAGCCCACGCAACCAGCATCCCGACCATCGCAACCGAAACCGACGCCCGCACCCAGAATTCCGTCTGAAGCGCGATCAGCAAGCGGTTACGCAGATAATTCGGGTCGCCGTTCCAAGGATGCGGATTGTCGAATCCCAGAATCGCGACGCCGACGGCCGCAAACACCCCGGCCGCAATCCAGCCGCGCGCCAGCGCCGGTTGATAACGCTCCGCCCAATTCTGTCGCAGCGTGGAGATCCAGAGCGGAAGGAACGCCAGCGCAATAATGAATAGATACAAATAGAGCTGCGCGGGATTCAGCTTCAGTTGATTCGCCGCGTTCGGACGCATCGCCGCCGCCGGATTCAGTAACGCAAACCCAACCGCGCCAAGCAGCACGACGACGTAAGGCCACGCGCCCCGCAGCCGCCCGGCCACCCCCGGTTTCTTCGGAACGACCCACGCCACGAATAGCAATGCCCAGAACAGATTGGTTTGCCGAACGAGCGCGCCAACCGCCAGCAACGCCGCCGCGGGAATGTGAAAACCCCGCAGGCAGCAGAGCGCCGCCGCACCGACCGAAAGCACCGACGGCGTTTCGGTGTACACCAGCGTTGCGAACGGCAGCCACAGCGGATTCACGGCGAAAAGCAGCGTCTTCGCCGGCGCAAGCCCCGGCGTCGCGACAAACGCCGCGCGGCTCCACAGCGCCAGTGCGACGATCGCCAGGACCGTACACGCGCCGCGCGCCATCGTCAGCGATTCCCCGCCCACGCGCAGCACACCGGCGAGCACCGCATGAAACCCCGGAAACATCGGCAGCCAGCCCGCCGCCGGCCAGCGACCGTGCGCGACCTCCGCCGCGGCGCGAAAATGGATCTGCTCGTCGGCGACGAGCTCCGGTCGAAGCAGCGCGAGCAGCCCGAACCAGCCCAGGATGACGCTGGCCCCCAGCACAAACGCGACGCGCGTGGCCGCCCGCTCCGACATCGTCGGCATCCTAGTGCGTCATGACTAACGCGACGCGGGCAGTGCGGCGACGGCCCGCACTTCACTCTCGCAATCCGGCCAAGCGGGACGATGCTCTAGCCGCTCTCTTGCCCCGATGCCGAGCACCAGCGCGCGGTACTCCTCACTTCCCCGACGCCGAACGACTTCCAGCACCTCGCGCCGCGCCGTGCTTCCCGGCCTCGGCGCCAGGCTCCGCACCGCGGCTTCGAGCGCCGCCGCAGTAGGTAGCTCCACCACCAGCAATCCACCCGGTGCCAGCGCCCTCCGCGCCCGCCGAATCGCCCGCCCTAATTCCAGCGAAGTGGATTTCGCCCGCGGCGCGCCCTCGATGACCAGCACGTCATAACCCGCCGCCGTCAGATCCGCCTGATACACCGAGTCCGCTTCACCCAGTTGCGGATCGAACACACCGACCACATCGCCGAACGAACTCAACTGCCCGCGAAACTCGGGGGCAATCAGGCTTCGCGTCGGCATCCCGTCCGCCGCCGGCATGGCGCGTCCAAACCACACCGCTGCCAGTGCCGCCGGTGCAAACAGCAGCGCCGCCCAGCGCCGCCCGCGCGCCTCCGATCGGAAATACCAGGCCGCGCTCAGCGCAACTTGAACGAGCGAAGCAACCGCGCCAATGACCGGCGCACGGACGCTGTCCGTGCCGACGATCAGCCCGGCCGCCACGCCCAGCGCCAGCGCCGCGCCCGAACCCGCGAGCCCGCGCTGCACGCTGCCGAGCCGATACGTGAGCCGCGCTCCACAAAGCAGCGTCACGGCGCTCGCGCAACCAAACAGCACCGCCGTATGCGCGCCGCCAGCCGCGGCCGACGGCCATTCCAAAATCGCGGCCGCACACGCCAGCCAGAAAAACCCCTCAACTCCGCCGCGCCGCATCGCTTGCAACCCGCGCCCCGCCAGTAATCCGACGGCCGCCCCGATCGCGCCCCCCGCTTGCACGGAGATCGGATCGAGCACTCCCTGCAGCGCTAAGCTGCTCATCACTCCCACGCCAATGCCGGCCAGAAGCACCAGCGCCTGTGCAGGATCAGCCGCAACCGCCATCACCCCAGGTGCCTGCAATGGGGTACGCATCGGTGGCACCGTCGCCGCTTGCGGCGCGGCCGCCAGCATCGGAATCGCCGCCGCCAGCACGGCGCTCGCCACGCCCAGCCAGCCCGTCGAGGCGGCCGGATATGCTCCCCCGGCCACACAACCAGCCACCCCGCCGCATCCGCTCGCAAGCAGCAACCAGAACACGGGCGGCGTCGGCGGCGCGAGCAGCCGCAGCCACCCGACCAGCGCGCTCAACACCGTGGCCGCCCCGACGCCCGAAACAAACAGCCATAGGCAAGTGGGCACGATCAACAGCGAACGAATGACGCCACCCGGCAACGTAAACGTATCGATCAGCCAAGCCCGCACAGACTCCAACCCGGCCACAGTTCCGACCAACGCCGCCCAGAGAATGGCAACCGAGATCGCCAGCAGCGCCGCCAGCCGCGCCCCGAACGCGCTCGGCACGCGATGCACGGCCTGCTGCGCCGCGAGCCGCCGCGCGATAATGCGTCGCGGCAGCCACAACCCCGCGACCACGCCGAGCGCCACGCACGCCCCCGCCAAAGCCTGCACCGGCCCCGGCCGCAGCGCATGCAGTCGCAGTTCGCCGAACGCCGTCGTTGTTGTGACGGCCGCGCCAAACGCCAGCAACGCCCCCGCCCCAGCGATCGGCAGGGCGGCCCCAATCGCGCCGCGCGAATCAGCGCCCGGCGAAGCGTCCAACGTCGCGTTCTTGCGCGCGTGCGCGCGCGGCGGTGGAGGAACGACCAGCGCGTCGCGCTGCCGGCGCGGCGGCACCGGCGCATTCGCGACGCGCACCGTTTCGCGCCTACCACTCGCGCGTCGTCGTCGCCGCGGCAAAGTATCTCCTCTCGCCGGTGTCGAGCTGCACGAGCAGATCGCCACTCTCCGCCACTTCCAGAATCGTCCCATGATGGCGGCGACCATCCTGCGTCAGCGTCGCGCTCGCGCCGAGGTCTACGCTGCGCGCGGGCACATCGCGGCGCATCGCCTGCCCCGCATCGCCCCGCGCCGCCACCGCAAAACGCGCGTCCAGCCGCTGGATCAAAGCCCCGGCCACCGCCGCCCGATCAATCGCGCCGCGCGACGACAATTCCAGCGATGTCGCCCGCCCCCGCAGTTCCGGCGGAAAATGCCCCTGCTGTTGCAGGCAGTTGATCCCCACGCCCACCACCAGCGCGCGACCATCACTCAGCGCGACCGTCTCCGCCAACACGCCCCCCAGCTTTCGCCCGCAGCGCCAAATCGTTCGGCCACCGCACGCCTGGCCGGCAATCCGTCGTCGCCTCGATCGCCTCGCACGTCGCCAGCGCCGCCAGCAATCCGGCATGCGTGATCAGCGGCGAATCGGCCGGCTCGCGAATCAGAAAGCTCAGCAGGATCGACGCCCCGCGCGGCGCCAGCCACCGCCGCCCCAGCCGCCCGCGCCCCGCCGTCTGATACTCGGCCGTCGCGATCGCTCCATCCGGCAGCTCCGTCGCCCGCGCCAACAGCCACGCGTTCGTGCTGTCGATCTCCGCAAAGGAATGAAACGCCGCCCCCAGCCGCGCCCGCTCCGGCACGCGCGCAAGCAAAGCCTCAGAAATCGGTGAATGCGCCGGCGGCGTCATGAATCCGCGATGTTACTCCGCTGCCCGCCAACGCGCGCGCCGCGTTTCTCCCCCCGGAGCAAGTGCGAGCGACGCCACCGAGTTGCCATCCGCATTCAGACGGCTTGCGCGAATCGGCTGCCAGACCGACCGCCGTTCGCATCAGCCTCGCACGCCGCACAACCGTCCGATCTCAACCGAGCCGGGCTGTCCTCAGCCCGGAGCACGCGACGCCGATCCGCGCTGCCTGCTCGTCCCCCTGCGCTCTTCCACTACACTATCCCCATATGTTTCAGGCACTCAGCGACAAGCTCTCCGACGTCTTTCGCGGCATCCGCGGACGCGGCAAGATCAGCGAAGCCAACGTCCGCGACGCCCTCCGCCAGGTGCGCACGGCCCTGCTCGAAGCTGACGTAAACGTCGAGGTCGCGCGCAAGTTCACCGACGACTGCCTCCAGAAGGCCCTCGGCATGGAGGTCATCAGCACCCTCCGCCCCGAACAGGTCCTCGTAAAGGTCGTCCACGACGAGCTCGTCGCCCTCATGGGCCCGATCGAGACGCGCATCCCCTTCGTCAGCCAGCCGCCGACCATCATCCTCATGGCCGGCCTCCAGGGCTCCGGCAAGACCACCACCTGCGCCAAGCTCGCCCGCTACTGCATGCTCCGCGGCAAAAAGCCGCTCCTCGTCGCCGCCGACCTGAAGCGCCCGGCGGCCATCGATCAGCTCGAAGTGCTCGGCAAGCAGCTCGAGGTCCCCGTCCACACCGAGCGCGACCATCAGAATCCCGTCCTCGTCTGCCGCAACGCCATCAACGCCTGCCGCAAGCTCGATCGCGACGTGGTCATCCTCGACACGGCCGGCCGCCTCGCGATCGACGACGATCTGATGAAGGAGATCGAGCAGGTCGCCAACGCCACCCGCCCGCACCAGATCTACCTCGTCCTCGACGCCATGACCGGCCAGGACGCCGTCAACACCGCCAGGAGCTTTGACCAGCGGCTCGAGCTCGACGGCGTCATCCTCACGAAATTCGACTCCGACACGCGCGGCGGCGCGGCCCTCTCGGTCAAGGCCGTCACCGGCAAGCCCATCAAGTTCATCGGCGTCGGCGAAAAGCTCGACGCCATCGAGGAGTTCCACCCCGAGCGCATCGCCGGCCGCATCCTCGGCATGGGCGATGTCGTCTCGCTCGTCGAAAAGGCCCAGGAAGCCATCGACGTCGAGTCCGCCGCCGCCGCCCAGGAAAAGATGGCCAAGGGCTCCTTCGGCCTCGACGACTTCCTCGCCCAGCTCGACAGCGTCCGCAAGATGGGCCCCATGAAGCAGCTCATGAAGATGATCCCCGGCATGGGCTCGGCCCTCGATCAGGTGGACATTGGCGACGACGAGCTCGACCGCTTTAAGGGCATCATCCACTCCATGACGCCCAGGGAGCGCCGCAATCCCGACGTCATCGAAGCCTCCCGCCGCCGCCGCATCGCCCGCGGCGCAGGCGTCGACCCCCAGGAAGTCAGCACGCTCGTCAAGCAGTTCATGCAGATGCGCGGCATGATGAAACAGATGGCCGGCATGAGCATGTTCCAGAAAATGAAGATGGCCAGCGGCCTCGGCCAGATGGGCGCGCTCGAAAGCGGCAAAATCCCCAAGATGAAGGCCGCGGCCAAGTTCGATCCGCGCAAACGCGAGAAGAAGCGAAGACGACGGCGGTAGGCTGGGAGCGATAAGAACCACTACTCAGTGCATAGTATTTCCATAACTTGCTAAGGAATTCCGGCTTTCTTTCGCAGAGCAATAGCGAACCTCGATTAGCCCGACGACGATGTCGTATCAGCGGGCGGCGGAGTGGCGCTTGCGTCATTACTCAAGGCTAATAAAGCAGTAATTACTGAAATGACATCAGACGTCCCCAAGGCCTCACGCAGATAGATAAGAAATTCATTCTCGTCGGAGGCGGTTTTGGAAATGTTGTCGATCCTCACTGGGTACGGCTGATCACGTCCGTACGAGAGTCTCACGAGAGTTCTTCGCACGTTTCCGGCGGCAGGCGCCAGCACGTCGAGACGCAGCCAAGTTTGATCGTTCTTTACGTCTTCGAGCACTTCGCAGCGCAAGATTCCTCTAGCGATTGCCTGTAAATACGCCGCTTGTGCCTTAAGAATTACATTCGGACTTCGCGCGCCGACCTTAATTGAATCTGCTCTCCATACATTTGGTATCTCGCTCATGTGCCGCCCTCACACGGTTAAGCTGAAAAATAGAGGCAAATGGTCAGAAATGCTGCGCTTAGGAATACATTTTCTTTTGCTTAGAAAATG
>JBGAJB010000172.1:0-7403 GCA_044225155.1 Phycisphaerae bacterium
CCCGACCCCATTCGGCTTGGCGGGATCGGCAACGTCCTGGCCTCCGAGATCGAACGCACCTGCGGCCTGGAGACGCGCTGCACCGTGCTTGGCCACGTCCAGCGCGGCGGCACCCCGGTCGCCTTCGACCGCGTGCTGGCCACCGCCTTTGGCCACAAGGCCATCCAAATGGTCGCGATGCGGGAGTGGAATCACATTGCCGTCATGAAGGACGGCAAGACCGACATGGTGCCCATCAGCGCCGTCGCGAACAAGCAGCGCACGATCGAAATGGATGACCCCCTGATCGGCATGGCCCGCGCCTTGGGCGTCTGCCTCGGCGACTAACGTGTCCCTCGGCAGCGCTGCGGTCGCTGTCTCCTCGCCTTGTCTCTCGGACGTCTACTTGGCTCTGGCGCGCACTTCCGCGGTGCGCTCTTCGCGCCCGCCGCGCGGACGGAAGATGAGGCGGATGGGCACCTCTGAAAACGGGAGCGTCGCGCGCATGCGTCCCTCGAGGAAACGGCGATAGTTGTCCGTAATCCGCAGCGGATCATTGCAGAAGCAGACGATCGTCGGCGGGGCATCCGAAATCTGGGTCGCGTAATAGATCTTGATCGACTTGCCGCCGCGCTGCGGAGTCGGCGGGCGCTCGGCCAGAATCTCGCGCAGCGCTTCGTTCAACTTGGCCGTCGGCACGCGCGTGTGAGACTGTTTGTGCAGGCTGAGCGCCACGTCCACGGCCGCGTCAACATTCTTTCCGGTATGTCCGGTGATGATGACGATCGGCACGAACGTCATGTGCGGCAGGACTTTCGAGAGGTATTCATCGTACGCCTCGGAGGTCGTCCTGCCCTCCGTCAGATCCCACTTGTTCACCGCGAGCAGCACCGGCTTATGCTCGTCCAGCACCGCCCGCGCCAGGCGCAGATCGACTTCCGAGATCGGGACCGTCGCATCGATCAGCAACATTACGACATCGGCGCGGCGAATGGACTGCAGCGCCCGCGTGTAGGAGTAGAAATCGATGTCGTCCATGCTACGCTTCTTGCGCACGCCGGCCGTATCGATCGCGACAAACTTCCGGCCATCCTTCTCGAACTGCACGTCCACCGCGTCGCGCGTCGTTCCGGGCGTCTCGCTGACGATGACGCGCGACTCGCCGGCGAGCGTGTTCACGAGTGTGCTCTTGCCGGCGTTGCGCTTGCCGACGATCGCCAGCTTCATCACCGGCGGCTCGGGCAGCTCGTCGTCACGGGGCCCCAGCGACTTCAGAATTCGGCCGAGCAGCTCCTCGCGCCCGTAGCCGTGCTCCGCCGACACACAGAGCGGCTCGCCGAAGCCCAGCCGATTGAACTCGGCCGCCTGCGGCGCGAGGCGCGGGGTGTCGGCCTTGTTTGCCACCAGGATCGTTGGGCGATCGAGCTTCCGCAGCAACTCGGCGACCCGCTGGTCCAGCGGCGTCACGCCGTCGCGAATGTCGGTGACGAACAGGATCAGGTCGGACCGGGCCAGGGCGTAGCCGATCTGCTCCTCGACGTGCTCTTCGAGGTGATCGGCATCGACAATTCCCACGCCGCCCGTGTCCACCAATTCGAAATACGTTTCCTCGTGCTCGATGAGGGTCGTCACCCGGTCCCGCGTGATCCCCGCCCGCGGATCGACGATGCTGATCCGCTCGCGCGCCAACGTATTGAGCAGGGAGCTTTTCCCGACGTTCGGGCGGCCGACAATAACGACGACAGGCAGTGCCATGGGGGCGATGATAGGTGAAGCGGGGAGGCGGTGCCTCAAAGGGACCGCGAAATCGAGGCCCCAGGAACGGTTCTCTTGGTCACCCGCGGAGTTCAAGCGCGGGGGCCGGGGCGGCGGAGCAGAACAGTCACAACTCGCTTGCCCGACGGCAGTTAAGCGGCCGGATGGCTCGAGAACCATCTTGGCCGGCTCAAGCCGAAAAGCAGGCGCAGATTTGACCTGCCCCCTAATCGCCGATATTATTAGAGGTTGATAGATTGTCTATTCGGTCATGTCGCGCCACGGGAGCTGCAGCCGAATGGGCCGCGGTCAGCGGCGAAAACGAAATTTTCTTGGGGGAAACGCCCTATGCGCAAGACACTGGGTCGCGCGTTTACTCTGATTGAGTTGCTGGTCGTAGTTGCGATCATTGCTCTGCTGATGTCGATTCTGCTCCCAACTCTCACCCGCGCCCGCGAGCAGGCGCGAACGGCAAAGTGTCTGGCAAATATGCGACAGGTCACGCAAGCCGGACTCACCTATGTCGGTCAAGAGAAGGATATCGTTTTTACTTGGCCGCAGAATTACCGAGTCGGAACCGAAACCACGACCCGCGGTTTCAGCTTCTATACAGAGTTCATTTGGGGGGGTGGAGTACCCAGCGTAAAGAACGGGGATTGGGATGATACACAAGGTGATAGTCCTGCATCTCCGATAGGCTCGGGCTCTGACACGTACTGGTACACACCGAAAGAGCGCCCGATGAACAATTATCTTGTGCCTGGGGTCAGCTTCGATGATCAGCGTCGTCGCCCCGACAATACGTTCCGCAATAGCCGTCCCATGGATCTTCCGGACGTATATAAGTGCCCCTCCGATTCAACGGCAGCGGTTCCTAATGCGGGCGCTGTGGACGCGACTCGAGAAACCAATACTGTCACGCGCACCTGGGAGTGGTGGGGGCACAGCTATCCAATCAACTGGTATTGGGATTATCTGTACACGACTACCGACGGCGGAATCGTGCCCGACATGAACGGCAATGCAGCACTGCGTACAAAGGGGCGCGGCGCGGACATTCTGCGCCAGAAGGCCGCGCGCGGCGCCGCCGAGTGGGTTTTCTTCTACGAAAATCTTATGAACTATTCGCTAGAGTCCGCGAAACCCCGCGGCTACACGAATTCAGACGCGAAGTCGGTTCCCGGGTGGCACCGGCTGCCCAACTACCATGTGGCCGCGTTTTTCGACGGACACGCAGCGTACCGCCAGTTCGATACGCGTTATATCGACGGCCCCGGTTGGACAACGTTCCCGAACCGTCCCTGGACCGGCTCTCCCCGTTACGCCGCGTATGAGAACAACTAGATTTCCGGCGCCTCAAGTTTCGGCGCGACATACCTAGAGTGACGTGCGGGCCGGTTCTCAGTAACCGGCCCGCGTCGTTTCTCCGGACAAGAGCGACCCACGTGGAGATGGTTCACCGCGCCGTCTGCCCATCGATTGGATCATGATCGATTGGGATCATGGGCTAGGGGCTCCCAGTCGGCAGAAAAAAGGCCGCCGCGCTCATCGCATTTGGGGGGAAACGGCGACGAGACGCGGCAGCCAAAGGGAACACACGCACGACAGGGTTCACCACGGCCGGTCGAATGCGGGGGGCGGCAATCCCGGCCGCCCGACATCATCTACCGGCCAATTTCCTCCCAATCCGCCTGAAGCCGATGCGAACCGAACGCGAGACCGTCAGCCGGCGCGGATTTCGGCCGTTTCGCATGCGCGCCCGGCCCAAGCTCTCAATCCGGCTCGCGGATCGTGATGTACTGATCCGCCGGCACATTCCGTAGAAAGCTCTTCTTCCCCGACGGCCAGCGCACCTTTACCTTGAATGCCTGATTCGAGTCGCCCAAACCGAAGTGCGCGATCATCGGGCCGGCCGACATGTAGGACGTCCCGCACTGAATTTCGCGCATCATCTGCGTGCCGCGTGCGTTGACTTCGACCCGCGCACCGACGCCGTACGAGTTTGAAGTCGTCCCGTGCAGTTGCACGCCGAGCCAATGGTTTCCGTTGCGCGGTGTGACGTTTTCAAACAGCTCGGCGCGATTGTTGAAGACGAGGACATCGAGGTCGCCGTCGTTGTCATAGTCAAAGCTCACGAGCGATCCGCCGCCCAGCGTCAGCCCGCTACCGGCGAAGGCCCGCGTGAAGTGACCTGTCCCATCATTCTCGAAGAGGCCCATGTCGCCGACCATCGCGAGGTCGACGTCGCGATCCAAATCGAAATCGGAGAATGAAACGCCCCAGCCGATGCTCCCCACGCCGTTACCTGTCGTCCGCACGCCGCGCGCGTTGGCCTCGTCGCTGAAATTGCCGGTCCCGTCGTTCACATAGAGGCAGTGCACGCCAATGTTCGAGGAAAAGATGTCGAAGTCGCCGTCGTTATCGATGTCCCCAATCGTGACACCCATGTCCGCGCCCAGGTTATCCACATGCACCAGCCGGCTGACGTCCGTGAACGTCCCATCGCCGTTGCTGCGGGCCTGGTAATCGAGGAAGAAATCGATCGCGTGGTGCAGATCGACGAAGCCGTCGTTGTTGAAATCGCCAAAAACACAGCCCCAATGCCGCGTATCCATGTTGAGATTGGCGCCGAAACGGGACGTCGAATCGACAAAAACGAATCCGCCCTCGTTGTGCATCGAGTAGCCGGGCCCGAAGTAGTGCGTAGCGACCACGTCGAGCAGGCCGTCGTTGTCGACGTCCGCGAGCGCCATGCCGCCGATGCGCGAGTTGTGGCGCGCCAGCGTGCCGGAATGCTCCATCAGCGTGTACGAGCCGCCGTCATTTCGCAGATTGCAGTAGCTCGTGTCGAGATAGGTTCCCCCGTGGCGATCGACGAGATTGAGGTCGAGGTCGCCGTCATTGTCGAGATCGGCGAAGATCGCCATGCTCGCCTGCGGCGTCCCTTCAGGCAGGACGCTCGAAGTCATGTCGGTAAACGTTTTGTCGCCGTTGTTGTGGAAGATGCGAACGTCATAGCCGTCGCTGCCGACCAGCACGACATCCAACCAACCGTCGCCGTCATAGTCGCCGACCGCCGCCGAGCAGTGCCACTGGGCAAGTACCGGGTAATTGAGCCCCGCCGCATCCGTCACATTTTCGAACTGGATCTGACCGCTGGCCGTTGCAGCGCATAGCGCTACCGCGGACGCCCCCAAACGCGCAAACGACATGTTGCTCGCCTCCCGGCCGTCGGGTGCGAAAAAGAAATGACCGGCGCAAAATCTGAGCGAAGTGAAACCGCCCGGTGATGCGCAAGCAGCCGCCAACGACGGCCAAAAACTACTTTTGCTCCCACGGACACGTGAGAAATGACCGTGTCCGTCCCTGTCAGACTTGGGATTACGCTCCCGTTTGCTACGTTAGCTCTGGCCGCTCGGGGAATCAAGCGCATCTGCCCGAGCCTGCGGATTTCTTCCAGGAATCAAGGCTTGGCATGATCTTACTTAAGCAGATGTCGCCTCTCTTGATACGAAGCATTACGGAAATGAAAGGAACAGCCGTCGGGTCAGGGATTGTTCCGAAAGCTTACGCCTGCAACGCGGACCGCTGTAGCTCGAACAGTTGCCGCAGCGCCCCTCGGCCGGCCGAGAGCATGCCTTCCAGCTGCGCATCCGAATAGGTGCATCGCTCGCCCGTCGCCTGGACCTCGATCCACTCGCCGCGATCGGTCTGCACGAGATTGCAGTCCACGTCGGCGGCCGAGTCTTCGGAGTAATCGAGATCGACCATGACCTCGCCGCGCACGACCCCCACGCTGATCGCCGCGACGGCGGCCGTCAGCACATCCGCCTGCCAGAAGCTGCGCTGCGCGCCGCTTGCGACGGCGTCGCGCAGTGCGACGTAGGCGCCGGTGATCGAGGCCGTCCGCGTTCCGCCGTCGGCCTGTAGCACATCGCAATCCAGATAGATCGTATGCTGACCCAGGCGGGCCATGTCGATCACGGCCCGCAGGCTGCGCCCGATCAGGCGCTGAATCTCCTGCGTCCGTCCGTCGGTGCGCCGCCGTTCGCGCCGCTGTGGCGTCGCGCCCGGCAACATGTCGTACTCCGCGGTGACCCAACCCGCGCCGCTCGACTCGCGCCACTCCGGCACGCCCGGAACAATGCTCGCCGTGCATAGCACGTGCGTTTGGCCGGCCCGTACGAGCACGCTGCCGGCGGCCGTTTTTGTGAAGCCGCGGACAAATTCCAAGGGGCGGAGCTCGTCATTGCGTCGTCGATCATTGCGCATGGCCGCATTCTGTGGTGCGTGAGCAGTGCCCGCAACCGCAGGAAAAACTCGGCAAAACCCCAAGTCAGGCGGCACACGATCCGGTAGGATGCGGTCGCGCGGCGAGATGTTTGCCGCCGGGGTGGGGTCTCCCAAGGTCTGGTGGGGTTCCCGGTTAACGGACGCCGGCACGGGCTGCGGCAGCGGAGAAGGAATCAGCGACATTCTGGATGAGCTGGATATCGACATCAACGGTGCGGTGGATGTCATTCAGACCGAGGACCCGCGCTTTGTCACGCTTCCCTCGGGTTTCGCGGACACCGGTAACACGATCATCATCGACAACAGCGTCACGATCGTCGACGACGTCAAAACCGACGTCATCGTCGATGAATTGCCCGATTCGCTGCTGCTCGGCTTCGAAAACGTGACGGGCTTTGACATTTACATCCAGTACTTCGCCGAAAACGACTTGCAGGGCATTCTCGTCTACGACGGCGAAACGCTGATTCTCGACTATCCCTGCCTGAGCTCCGTCGAACTCGTCAGCGAAGACGATTTCGACCCGTTCACGGGCGAGTTGGTCGACTCGTTCGATCTCAGCGGCGGGCTGTTCGAGGAAGGCTTCGACTATCTCTGCGGCGACACGATCATTTTCACGTTTGACTTCGACGCGATCACGACGAACATCGACGTGATCGATGTGCTGAACTAGACCTCCGAAGAAGCTGCGGATTCGAGCGGGCGGACTCTCGGCCGAAACTCAGGCCTGGAGAGCCGCCCGCCGTCATGTATGCTGCCCGTTATCACGCCCTTGAGAAAAATCACGCATAGCCAGCTTGATTTCGATGCGCGAAATTTCTAGTGTGGGGTTCAACCCAGGAGCGCCGACACGCTCCGCATTTCAGAAGGAGGAATTGAGACAATGTGGCGAGCCAAATCAGATAGGCCGGGGGAAATGCGCCCACGGCCGCGAATCCGCGACCCTGAAACTCAACCGGATAGCCATCTTCGTCGTTTAATTCTGGTTCGGAGTGCTAAAAGTCTTTGGAATGAGCCCGGCGAATCCGCTCGTCGCGGCACTGCTCGAACGAACCCTGCCGTTCTTGAGCTTCAGCACGTTTATCGTTCTCTTTGGCGTTTATGAGATGCTGATTGGCATCTCCTTCCTGATTCCACGGGCAGAGCGCTGGGCGCTTTCGCTCTTTGTACCGCACGTCCTGATGACCTGCGGGCCGCTCATCCTGCTGCCCGCCGTCACCTGGCAGGCTTTTCTGACGCCCACGATCGAAGGTCAGTACATCATCAAAAATGTCCTGCTGGTCGCCGCTGTCTGTTCGGTGGCGGCGCAGACCTCGCCCTCAAGGCGCGATTCGGGTGCATCGATCGTCGAGCTTGCTGCCGGCTAGAGGCTCAAG
>JBGAJB010000173.1:0-7401 GCA_044225155.1 Phycisphaerae bacterium
GGCCTCGGACCGCACGCCGTCGCGCTCGGCCTGACCGTCTGGCTGCTCACGCTGCTGCGCGAATGGGCGCCGGTGCGCCCACTGATGACGCGCACCGTGGCCGTCTTCGTGGCTTCACTACCCGGACAACTGCTGGCGCTGACTCATCTCTATTGGTGGCGCGGATCGGGCGATGCAAGCTTTTGGCACCTGTTCGGCATCGCGCTCTGGATTGTGCTCTGGTCGAGCATTGTCGCGATTCTGATCACGAGCCTGCCCTGGCTGGCCCATCGCAGGCGCTCGGCCTATCGCCTCGACCGTTCTCTTTAGCCGCTGCGCGGTTACGATTTCCCTGTCGTTCGCCGGCGCTGCCGCCGCAGCCGGGCGGATCCACCTGTCCACCGCACAAGGAGCACACGGATGTCCTCGCTATTCGCCCGCCTGAACAACCGCTTCGGCACTCCGGTCGATCCCGTCACGCGCCGCGAATTTCTGCGCGCCAGCGGCGCGCTGGGTGCCGCGCTGCTGCTCAGCGGCCGCGCGCTCGCCCTGCCGCGCGCGGGCAAGCGCGTCGTCGTGGTCGGCGGCGGATTCTCCGGCCTCGCGGCCGGATATGAGTTGAAGAGCGCCGGCTACGACGTGACCGTGATCGAGTCGCGCGGCCGCGTCGGCGGCCGCGTCGTCAGCTTCAACGACATCGTGCCGGGCAAGAACGTCGAAGGCGGCGCGGAGCTGATCGGCTCGAATCACCCCATGTGGGTCGCCTACGCCAAGAAATTCGGGCTGGAGTTCCTTGACGTGAGCGAGAACGAGGACTTTGAGACGCCGATCGTGCTCGGCGGAAAGCGCCTCAGCAAGGAGGAGTCCGAGAAGCTCTGGAAGGAGCTCGAAGAGGCGCTGAATTCGCTGAACAAGGCGGCGGAAGCGATCGACGACGAGCAGCCGTGGAAGAGCCCCGACGCGGCAGCGCTCGACAAGCGCTCCATCGCCGATTGGCTGAAGACGCTCAAGGCCTCCGATCATTGCAAGGCGGCCGTCGCGGCCCAACTCGCGGCCGACAACGCCGTCGCCATCGAGCGCATGAGTTACCTGGCGATGCTCACCGCGATCAAGGGCGGCGGCCTCGACAAGTACTGGACCGAGACCGAGGTCTATCGCTGCAAGGGCGGCAATCAGCAACTCGCGACGAAGCTGGCGGGTGAAATCGGAACGGATCGCGTCGTCTTGAAGCTCCCCGTGACGGACATCGAAGTGAAGGGCGACAAGGTCATCGTGACCTGCGCCGATCATCGCACGCTGGAATGCGACGACGTGATCCTCTGCTGCCCGCCCTCGGTCTGGTCGAAGATCAACATCAGCCCCGCGCTGCCCGCGTCGCTCAAGCCCCAGATGGGCACGGCCGTGAAGATGCTGACGCAGGTGAAGAAGCGCTTCTGGCTGGACGAAAAGGCCAACGCGTTTGTGCTGACCAACGGCGACCTCGGCTGGACGTGGGAATCGACCGATGGACAAGGCGACGAAGGCACGTTCGGCTTCACGGCGTTTTCGGGCGGCCCCGGCGCGGAACACGTCCACGCCCGCGATGAAAAGACGCGCACGGAGACGTACAAGAAGGACTTCAACGCGATCTTCCCCGCTTTCGGCGAGAACTTCGTCGCGGATACCGCGCGCTACATGGGCTGGCCCAGCGATCCATGGACGATGGCCGGATATTCGTTCGCGGCTCCGGGCGAGATCACGTCAATCGGCAAAGCGCTCTACGACGGTATCGGCCGGCTGCACTTCGCCGGCGAGCACACCTGCTACAAGTTCGTCGGTTACATGGAAGGCGCACTGTGCTCCGGCGTGCGGGTCGCCAAGCAGCTCGCGACGCGTGATGGCGCTGTGAAGGGATAGCGGGTCTCTCCGGCTATTCTGCCGCGTGTGCGTTCCCGCGCGCTGTTGCTGCTGATCTTCGCCGTGGCCGCAGGGCTGCGTTTTGCCGACTTGGAATCCACGCTTCCCGGCCTGAATGTCGATGAGGCCGCCAATGCGTGGAACGCCTGGTGCTTGCTGCACACCGGCCGCGATCAGACCGGCGCATCATGGCCAATTTTCTATTTCCACACGATCGGCGACAATCGCACGCCGCTATTCATTTATCTACTGCTCCCGTTTCAAACTCTGCTCGGTCTGAGCATCTGGTCAAGTCGCGTCACGAACGCCTGCTTTGGGATGCTTTTTGTCGCGATTTGTTGGTGGCTCGCCGCGCGTCTCTGGGACCGCCGCGTCGGCCTGTGGGCCGCGGGCATTGCGGCCGTTCTGCCGTGGAGCGTGCTTCTGTCACGCTGGGGGCATGAAGGCAGCATTTCCGGTCTGCTCTGTGCATTGCCGCTTTGGGGATTGCTCTGGTCGAGCGTGCTGCGCCGCACGAATGTTTCGCCGACGTCAATCAATTCCGCGCGCGCTCCGGGCCTATGGCGCGCTCCGCTCGCCGGGTGACTGGCGGTCATCGCCTGCTACGGCTACCCGTGCGTCCGAATCTTCATCCCGCTTTGGCTCCTTTTGATCGCCCCCCTTTGGCTCAGCGCCGTGCGCACGGCGGAGATGCGACGCCGCGCGGCCCTCTGGCTCGGCGGATTTTTGATCGCCTTTACCCCACTCATCTGGCAACATCTCGCTCATCCCGAGCAGATCAGTCGGCGGGCGGCCGCGCTCTGGGCCTGGTCGGCGGGAGACCCATTCGTGAAGCGCGTCGGGATCGTGGCCGAGCGCTACGCCGAGCACTTCCTCCCGCGCTTCCTGTTCCAAAACGGC
Organism: Phycisphaerae bacterium; assembly: GCA_044225155.1. Taxonomy (GTDB): domain Bacteria; phylum Planctomycetota; class Phycisphaerae; order UBA1845; family Fen-1342; genus CAYMBL01. Next base: position 2,776 of record JBGAJB010000173.1, read on the forward strand.
GACGAGTATCCCGAAAGTTGGCAGCCGGGGATTGGCGTCATGGGGATGGCGCTCGCGCCGCTGCTGATCGGCGGCCTGATCGCGCTGATTCGCGCCTGTCGACGGAGAAGCGAATCTTCGAGCGAACTCTCCTGGAACCGGGCGACGGCGATCGCGCTGTTGGCGTGGCTGGCGGCCTATCCGGTGGCTGACAGCCTGAGCAAGCATGTCAGTCCACACGCCATGCGAGCCATGCCCGGTGCCGGTGTGTTCGTGCTGCTGGCCGCGCTCGGCGCGCGACGGCTGTTCGCCGCGTTGGCCGAGCGACGCATGTTTGCGCATGCGGCCGCCCTGGCGAGCTTCCTGATACTTGTCGGAGGGATCGACCTGGCCAGGCTCGTGCAGGTGGAATTCGTCGACCGCCCGCGCAGTCCTCTCATCCGGCAGTATCTACAAGCCGACCTCGTCGAAGTCGGTAACTGGCTACGACCGCGGCTGAACGAGTTGACGCGAGTCGATATCTCGATGACGGATGCGAATCTGCCCTACATCGTTCTGCTCGTCGCGCTGCGGTACGACCCGCATGCCTGGTTGAACGATGCCCGCGAGATCGAGCCCGGCGAACAATGGGACGCCGTGTATTCGTTTGGCCGCATTCACTTTCTCGTGAATGCCGACGCGCGCTCCGCCTGGCGCGCGGCGTCTTTGGCTCCTGAAGAGCGTCGGGCGGTGATCGCGCGGCGCTACGAGTTGCCGGACGTAGTGCCCGTTTTCGCGGCGAATTCCAGCTCCGACGCGCTATGTGTTTTTGAGTCTCGTGCGGCAAATCGCTGATCCGGGCTTTCCCGGGAATCGCGAGATTCGGCGGCTGCCCGGCTATCCTGCGCCCGTGTCGCGCCTCTTGCGAACCGCATCGGCCTATTTCGGATTGCTGCTCATCGCGGCCGGCACGCTCGCGCCGCTGCTTTGGATGGTCGGCACGTCGCTGCACCTGCCGCTCTCGCCGCCTCCGACGCCGGCGACCCTATTTGCCCCGGACTCCGCACGCTTCGTGCGCTGGGAAGAAGTCACGCTCAGCGCTCGCGCAGAGTCGGAGGAGCTGACCCAGACCCAGAGAGTCCCGTCGACGATCGCGGACAGTTCGACCACGCCTGACCTTGAACTCACCGTGGATCGTGATCGAACCATCACAGCCGTCTTCGCGATCGCGGGCCATCCCGATCCGCCGCATGCGGATCGAAATACACGCGGCGCGCGCCTCATGGCCGTTCCGGTCCCGGGCGAAGCGCTGCTCGATGTCAGTACCGACGGCCCCGGCCGCGTCATGCTCGATCCGCCCGGCGGACATTATCCGCTGGGCACGCGCGTGCGGCTCCACGCGATTCCGCACGGAGGACTGGCGAATTACGGCTACGTGTTGAGTCTTCCGGAGCTTCCGGTCGTTCACTTCGCGCTGAACAGCGCCATCACCGCCGCCGGCGTGGTCCTGCTCCAACTTCTGCTTTGTACGTCGGCCGCCTACGCCTTCGCGCGGCTCCGTTTTGTCGGGCGGGACGTGCTGTTCGTCTGCTTTCTGCTCACGATGATGGTGCCGCCGCAAGTGCTGATCGTGCCGCTTTACCGCATCACGGCCGATCTCGGCTGGCTGAACAGTTACGCCGGCTTGATCGTTCCTTATCAATACTTGAGCACGGGTTTCGGCACGTTCTTATTACGTCAGTTTTTTATCACGGTGCCGCGCGCGCTCGACGACGCGGCCCGCATTGACGGCTGTGGCGAACTCGGTGTTTTGTGGCACGTCGTTCTGCCCTCCTCGCGCGCCGCGCTGGCGACCGTGGCGGCCTTCGCCTTCGTCTGGACCTGGACGGAATTCTATTGGCCGCTGCTGGCGACGAGTTCGATGCGCATGCGAACGCTGGAAACCGGTCTATCCGTTTTCCGTGATTCCTACGCCGGTACGAATTGGCCGCTCCAGATGGCAGCCGCGACAGTGGTCGTGATCCCCGCATTGGGATTCTTCCTGCTCATGCAGCGCTATTTTGTACGCGGCGCGGTGATGAGCGGCATAAAGGGTTGAGTCTCTGCCGGGGCCGAATATCACCGGCGGGCCTCCGAATATGGTTCGGCGACGAGCCGTGGTAGGGCTGGTTCAGCGGCCCCCACCGTGTCGCTACGCAGACCGCGTGACGGGTCTGCTGGCCCGGCCTACAATGCTCGGCTCGGTCGGCCTCGCGACGCGCGGCGCGCACGTCGCAGCAGGCTAGGGTTTCCCACACACGGATCGGCATGCAAAGCAGGCAGTTGATCACGGCCATCCTCGCGGCGATGGCGGTTTTCCTCCTCTATCAGGTGATCTACACCCGTTTAGTGCCTCCGCCGCCGGCTCAATCTCAGCCCGCGAACCGCGCTGAAAGTGCCTCGTCGATCGATGCGGCCGCGGCCACCTCGCAGACGGCCGCGAGCGCTGCCAGTCCGACCACCACCAGCGCGCCCTCCGGAGGGCTCAGCTCGTTCGATTTCACGGCCGGTCCCAGTTCCGAGAGCGTCAAGATCGGCGGTGGAGCCGCGGATAACCTGGCCGTAGAACTCAGCCCGATCGGCGCGTCGCTGGATAGCCTGCTTCTTACAAAACGCGCGGGTCAGCGCTACGTCCATCGCAAGTCGGCCGAGGGCAACGAGCCGCTACCGCTGCTTTCTCCCGTGGAGTTACCCGACCAGTCGATTTTTCGCTCCTACGGATTGCGCGAGTTTGGCCTGACGCTAGGCGATCAGCGCTCGTGGAAAGTCGGCGACCTGATCTGGTCCGTGGCGGAGCGGGGGCCTGAATCCGTCACATTTGAGACGACTCTGCATGGCAAGGACGGCGCCGAACTGGTACGCCTACGCAAGCGCTTCGCGATCGATCCGGGACTGTCGATCGTTCACATGACGCTCAGCGTTCAAAACCTCGGATCGAGCGAATTCTCCTACGCGCTGCGCCAGGACGGCCCGCTCGGCATCGTTCTCGACGATCAGTACACGCGCATTCGCCGCGTCGTCGTCGCGCGGCGCGCCGGCGACGGCGGCCTGTCGTTCGAGAAGTCGGCGACGCACGCGGAACTGGCGCGCAGTGAGCGCATCTACAACAATGGCAACGAGCCGCTGCTCTGGACGGCGCTGGCCAGCAAATACTTCGGCGTCTGGACGCGGCCCCTCGGGCCCGACGGAAAAGCCGCCGATTTTCTCGCCAATGCACGCGCGTTTCTGGCGGCGGGCGGCGCCGATACGTCGCATTCTGACTTGATGGTCTCCTATGACACCAAGGCGGAAAAACTCGCTCCCGGCGCCTCGCGCAGCTTTGACTTCGAAATTTACGCCGGCGCCAAGGACGAAGGTGAACTGGCGGCCGCCAGCGAGTCGTATGTGGATCGCAACCAGCTTGGCTACGTCGCAGTGCACGACTTCGATTCTTCGTGCGCGTGCAGCCTGTGCAATCTGCCCTGGTTGACGCGGCTTCTGACCGGTCTGCTGGAATTTCTGCGCGGCATCGTCGGGAACTTCGGTCTCGCGATCATCATTATCGTCATCATCATCCGCACGCTGCTGCACCCGCTTTCCGTGTTTCAGCAGAAATCGATGTACCGCACGCAGGAGGGCATGGCACGTCTCCAGCCCAAGCTCGAAGCGATCAAGCAGCGCTACGCGAACGACAAGGTCAAGCTCAATCAGGAGATGATGAAGGTTTACGGCGAGGAGGGCATCAATCCGGCCGCTCCGCTGCTGGGCATGCTGCCGATGTTCCTCCAGATGCCGATCCTGATTTCCCTCTGGACGGCGCTCGCCAACGACATTCACCTGCGTCACGCTCCGCTGGACGGCTGGTGGATTCGCGATCTTTCGGCACCGGACGCACTGATCCATTTCGGCGATCCGGGACTTTCAATTCCGGTGCTGAGCTGGCTGCCGCTGATCGGTTCGTTCTTTACGAACATTCACTCCTTCAACGTGCTGCCGATCCTGATGGGCGTCGCGATGTTCATCCAGCAGAAGTACATGCCCAAGCCCGCCATGGCCGCCAAATTGGAGGCCGCCAAGCAACAGGCGACCTCCGGGCAGTCGTCGGGCATGTCCGCCGAGGATCAGCTTCGGCAACAGCAGATGATGGCGAACATGATGTCGATTCTCATGCCGGTCATGTTCTACAGCATGCCTTCGGGTCTGAATCTCTACTGGATGGCCACGAACGTTTTTGGCATCGTCGAATCGCTCATCATCCGCAAGCAGATCGCGGAGGAAAAGAAGCGTCGTGACGAGGATGGTCCGCCGCCTCCCCGCAAGCCCGGCCGGCTCACGACCTGGTTCAAGAATCTCGCCTCGGAATATGAGCAATTGCAGAAGAAAGCCGACGAGGTGTCCGGCCGTGACCCGAAACGCGGTGGACGCCCGAAGAACTGATTCTGTGCGGGACTCCAACGGCGAGATTCCCGCTTGCCGCGCGCGTTCCTACCCCCGAAAATTCTCCGAATGGGCGGCGACTTTTTGCACGAACTGTTGGACGACTTGAACGACGCACAGCGTCAGGCCGTGCAGCACCGGGATGGACCGCTCCTCGTTCTCGCGGGTCCCGGCAGTGGGAAGACGCGGGTAATCACGCGCCGTGCGGCCGCC
>JBGAJB010000174.1:0-7360 GCA_044225155.1 Phycisphaerae bacterium
CTGACGCCGCTGGCCGCGCTCGTGACTTATCTGGGATTTCTGACGCTCATCGCCGGTTGGATCCCGCTTGTCGGCGCGCTCGTCGCCCACGCGCTCTTTTTTGCGAGCGGCTGGCTGATCGGACTGGCGACCGCGCTCTCGCATCTGCCCGGCACGCTCGTCGACACGTCGCCACCGCCGGTCTGGCTGGTCGTCGGAACGTTTTCGGCCGCCGGCGCGTGGCTGAGTTTGCGCACGCCGTCGCGTCCCGATTGGCGGGCGCGGCTCCAACCGAATGCGTGGCGGGCATGGGCGCGACCGGCGCTTCTGACGGTCGTGGGTGCAGCCTGGGCTTTGTGGATCGTCTTACCCGCACATTCGCCGCCGCCTGTCCCGACATTGCACGTGCTATCCGTCGGAAACGGCAGCACAGCACTTTTCGTTACGCCGGAAGGACAAGCGGCCGCGTTCGACGTCGGCACAAATCGCAATCTGGATGCAGGGGAAATTCTCGCGACTGCGGCGCGGGCCGCGGGCGCCCGCCGCTTCGATTGGATCACGCTTTCGCAAGCCGATAACGACCACATCAGCGGAGCGTTGACGGCGCTGGATGATTTGCCGGTGGCCAAGCTGGGGCTGACGCCGCAGTTCTCGCGCGAGATGCGCACGGATGATTCGCTAAAGCGGCTCTACGACGGGCTGGCGCTGCGAAATCGCGCGACGCTCGTTCTGCACGCCGGTGACACGATCAGCGTCGGAAGCGTGGGGCCGGTTGAGGTTCTCTGGCCGCCGGCTGACCTCGATCTCAAATCGTCGGATAACGATTCCTCGCTCGTGCTGCGCCTCCGCGTTGGCTCGCACTCCGCGATCATTCCGGGAGACATCGAACAAAGGGCCATGCTCGGGCTTCTTGCCGAGCGCGATGCCGGCCGAATCGATCTGCACGCGGAAGTCTTGGTTGCGCCGCATCATGGCAGCGTTCGTCCCAAGGCGACAGAGCGATTTCTGGCCGCCGTCGCGCCGCATTGGATCATCGCCTCAACGGCACAGCCGCGCCCGGCGCTCGAAAAGCTCCTGAAGCGCGTTTTGCCCGAGGCGACCATTCTCGAGACCGGTCGCCGCGGGGCCGTCGCGGTGCAGTTCGGCAACGAGTTGAGTGTCCGGCCGTTGACCGCCGAAAATGCGGCCGATTTGACGCATGATGCAGTAGAATCGGAGCGGGATTCCAGTGGTGGGGGATAAACTTGAATCTTCGTTTTCTTGCAGCTTCTGTGATGGCGGGGTTGTTGAGTCAGGGCTGCGACGATTGCGCCGATCGCAATCTGCAGACACCCGCCGCCCAATCTCGACCGGTCGCATCCGCACCGGCCACACAAGCCACGCCTGTATCGAGCGCGCCGGCCCGCGCGCTCGAAGCCGTGAGCAACGCCGGTCACTACTTTGTACGCGTGACCCCGCATCCGGATCCGATCCCGGATAACGAGTTGTTCACGCTCGATGTTTACGTCGCGGCCGCCGACCATTGCGATGTACCGCTTAAGAACGTTGACGTGCGCGTCGATGCGCAAATGCCGGAGCATCAGCACGGCATGGTGACGCAACCCAAGTTGGAGCGCGTCGGCGACCGGTTTCGGGTGGAGGGCATGCAGTTTCACATGAGCGGCTTGTGGGAGCTGTACGTCGACATCAGCGTTGGCGGCGTCACGGAACGCGCCCAGTTCCGCATTGAAATGCCGTGAATTCTCTCCCTCTCATCGCGGCGGCCGCCCTCGGGCTGAGCATCTGCACTCGTCCGACGACGGCACAGGACTCGCAACCCGCTCCCGCGCTGCGTGCGGGTTCGCCCTCCGCTGAGCGTGTCGAATTCTCCGACGTCGAATTACGCCGAATTCTTCAGCTTTCGCCGCTACCGCCGCTCGCGCCCGATCCGACCAACCGCTTCGCCGACAATCCGGACGCCGCGCGCCTTGGCCAAGTCTTTTTTTTCGACACCGGGCTCTCGGCAAACGGCAAAATCGCGTGCAGCACATGCCACGACCCGGCGAAAAACTTCACGGATGGTAAACAGGTCGGAGAAGGAATCGGAAAGGGCGTGCGCCACACGCCGACGCTGCTGAATGTCGCCTACCAGCGCTGGCTCTTCTGGGACGGCCGTTCCGATTCGCTCTGGTCGCAGCCGCTGAATCCGCTGGAAGATCCGCTGGAAATGGGCGCGAGCCGCACAGCGCTCGTGCGCCGCATCGCGTCCTCGCCAAGCCTGCGCTCCGATTACGAGCGTCTTTTCGGCGCTACGACAATCTTCGACGCCGCTTCACGCCTGCCGGCCAATGCGCGGCCAGTACCCGATGAGCCGGGTGGGGACGTGAACCAGGCGTGGGAGTCGCTCTCTCCGACCGAGCGGCTGGAGATCAATCGTGTGGCTGCGAATTTCGGCAAGGCGCTCGCGGCCTACGAACGGCGATTGGTTTCCGCGCCGAGTCCCTTCGACCGGTTTGCCGAAAGCCTGCGGTCGAACACTCCAGTCGGCCGAGACGCGCTCTCGCCCGCGGCGCAGCGCGGTTTGAAGCTCTTCGTCGGCGCGGCCAACTGCCGCTTCTGTCACAGCGGCCCGCTGCTTTCCGACATGGAATTCCACACGACGCTGATTCCACCGCTTGACCGCGGCCAGCCGCGCGACGCCGCGCGCTACGCGGGCGTGCCGGCCGTCCTCGCCGATCCGTTCAACGCGCGCGGCCCATTTAGCGATGAGCGCGACGGAACCGCCGCCCGCCGCCTCGAATTTCTGGCGAACCGGCCGGACAACTGGGGCCTGTTTCGCACGCCAACGCTACGCAACGTCGCGCTCACGCCGCCGTACATGCATGAGGGACAGTTCGCGAACCTGCGCGAAGTGGTCGAGCATTATTCGACGATGAAGGACGCGATCTCCACCGGCCATCACAAGCGCGAGACGATCCTGAATCCACTGAATCTCACCGAGCGCGGCGCGGCCGACCTCATCGCGTTCCTCGAATCGCTCACCTCGCCGCCGGTGGCGGACGAACTGCGCCGCGCGCCGGAGGGGCCGTAGGGCGAGTGGCGAGGAGCGGGTTTTGAGTTGCGAATAGACAGACGGGTATCGACGTTTCCCGCGCGCGACCTAGTCCGGATTCGTCGCGGTCCCACTACTGCGCACCACCGGTCGATACAACGTATCCCGCTCGATCGGGATGCAGCCTGCCTCGCGAATCAGCTCGCGAATCTGCCGCACGGTCAGCTCCTGATGCTGCGTGCCGCGGCCTTCGCGTTTCGTGATGTCATACCAGACGACGGTGCCGTCGAAATCGTCCACGCCCCAGTTGAGTTATCGAGCATCAGCCGCGACAGTGCGAGCGTCTTCAGATCGTCCATGCCGGTCGGGCCGGGCAGGTGCTCCAGCGCGCTGCCGTCGGGAATGAATGAGAGCGGGATGCAGCACTGAAAGGCAGCCGGGCGCGGCTGCGAGTTGTGAGTCGCGCGTGACGAATTGCCCTCCTCGCGGGCATCGCCATTCGTGACCTTGAACTCGCTGCTCGTCACGCGCGCCAGCGCCTCATCCTGCAACTCGCGCAGTTTCACCAAGTGCGTCACGCGCTCCTCGGGCGTCTCGACGTGGCCGTAGAGCATGGTCGCGTTGGTGGGGATGCCGAGGCTGTGCGCGGCGCGGTGCACGTCGAACCAGTGCTTTTCGCCGACCTTGGTCTTGAAGGCTTCGTTGTGAACGCGCTCGTCGAAAATCTCCGCGCCGCCGCCCGGCAGGCTGTCCAGCCCGGCTTCGCGCAAGGCGATCAGCACTTCCTCGATGCTGCGGCGCGGCTTGCTGATGCGCGTGAAGTGCACGATCTCGATCGCCGTGAAAGCCTTGATGTGCAGACTTGGGCAACGGGCTTTGATCGCCCGGCACATATCCGTATAGAACTCGAACGGCAGCTTCGGATGCAGACCGCCCACGATGTGCACTTCGGTCGCGCCGGCCTGCGCGGCGTCGGCCGCGGTTGCGACGATTTCATCGAGCGAGTACTCGTAGCCGGCCGTGTTCGAGAGCGGCGTCAGACCGGTTTTGCCGTCTATGCTGCGATAGAACGCACAGAATTTGCACCGCAGCACGCAGTAATTCGTGTAGTTGATGTGCCGGTTAATGTTGTAGAAGGCGAAGCGCCCGTGCTTCCGTTCGCGCACGATGTTTGCCAGCCGGCCGACGGTGAAGATGTCGCGCGAGCGATAGAGCGTCACGCCGTCAGCGTGCGTCAGCCGTTCGCCGGCGAGAACTTTTTCCTCAATCGGCTCCAAGGCCGGATCGAGCGCGCGGGGTTTGTCGATGACCACGGTTCGCCTCCGAGCCAGGCATTGTAAAGCGATCGGGCCATTCTCGTGATTTTCAAGGCTTTTGAACGCCGGTGGGTCCATCGACCCATGGCGGGAAAAACGGAGCGTCCGCGAGCTGTGTGAACCGCTCGCGGACGCTCACCAAGATATTCGCTACGTCAGGCCTTTGATCCGATTATGGATCCGGCGGGAGGTCTTCTTTCTTCAGTTCCAGGCTGGCGATGTAGTCCTTGTACTTTTTCACCCAGATATCGTCGACTTCGCCGAAGATGTCCTCGAACTGGGCCAGCTTGTCGGAAACAGTCACATTCTCAAACGCCTCACGCTGTCCGAGCAACTGCATCCACTTCTTGTACTTCTCAGGCTGTGTGCGATACAGGTACTGATTCACCGACCAGCCGATCAGATAGCCGCTGTAGCCGAGTTGGAAAAACATGCCGTCGTTCAGCAGGAACGTCTTCATGTCGGGCAGTCGCTCGCCCTTCTCGCCCCAGAAGCGGCGATAGTTGTAGAGCCGGTAGTGATTCAGGCTGCCCAGGCTGCCGCCGGTGCGGCTCGGCGGGACTTCGAACATCGTCGCCAGACCTTCGGTCATCCAGCGCGGTGTATCCCCGAACTGCGGAAAGATGCCGATGTTGAAGTGCACGTGGTGCGCGGCCTCGTGCTGAACGACTTCAAAGTTGTTGTGCTCGACCAGCCGCGCAATCTTCGTCTCTACCTGTAAGCGCGTCTTGCCGTCGACGCCCGGTTGCCGGACCGCCTCAAGCTGCTGCTTGAACGGCGGATAAGTCATCATGTCGAAGAATGCCGAGCGATTGTTGATGGGGTGATAGAAACCGATCGCGCCGCCCTGGCGGAACCCCATGACGGTCTGGTACTTGTCATATTCCTCGAACGTGCCGAAGTAGTAGATCTCCAGCTTGTGCTTCGGCAGCGTCTTGTTCAACTCGAGCATGTCGGAGAATTTCACGCACCAGTCGTAGACCGAGTCCAGCCGGGAGGCCAGCTTCCGCGCCTGGTCCAGATCCGACGTGTACACGATGACGAAATGCTTGGTTTCGAGGTGCTTGGCCTTCGGGCCGGCGACGGAATACATCTCCTGCAGGCCGACCGGATCGATCGGCAGCTCCTGGTTCAGGTCGATGGTCTCGCGCGGATCGAGTTCGGAAAGGTGCAGATCATCGCTACCGAGGATTTCGGCGATTTCCTCATCCGTGACCGGCCGGCGCTTCAGGCTGCTCTCCGAGTTATTCCCCGGCTTTTCCGTCGCGTTGCCGAGCGGTTCGATGCGGCGAACCTCGGTTTTGCGAAGGCGAATGACGATGCCCTTCGATGGCTCGATTGAATAAGTGTCGCCATCGAGTTTTACGTCACCTTCGTAGACCTTGTTATTGACGGTGTAAATCTTGCAGCGGCCCTTGCTCTCCTGCGCGGCCGCCGTCGACATGCCGAAGCCGGCCGCCAACAGCGCTATGGCCGTGGCAGTCGCGATCAACGCTCTGTTCATGATCGAATCCTCGCGAGCGGATAGAACGCTTCCAACTCTACGGGATATTCTATCGGGAGCCGTCCCGAACCAAAACGGGATTTACGGCCAAAGTTTGGTGGTTTCGCGGAGGCCCCGTCCCCTTGATGAGCAAAGATCCGCATGCTTTCTCCGGCTCCGCCAGGCCCAACTCGACGGGCGAGCGCGAGCTGATTCGCCGCATCGGGCCGCTGATCGAATCGGCCGCAAATGTGCCTTCTGGCGACGATATGGCCGCCGCGGACGGGGCCGGCCTGCTCTGGACGACCGACGTTCTGATGGATGGGGTCGATTTCGACTCGGCCCGGCACTCGTGGCGGGCGATCGGGCGAAAGGCCCTGGCGGTGAATCTGAGTGATTGTGCTGCCATGGGCGTTCGGCCGGTCGCCGCCCTTGCGGCCCTTGTGCTGTGCGAAGCCCAGCCCGTGGAGGCCGGCGTCGAATTGATGAGCGGGGCGGCCGAATTGGCGGTCCGGTTTGCGTGTCCGATTCGCGGCGGCGACACAAACACCTGGGCCGGCAAAACGGTGATCGGGTTCACGGTTGCGGGACGTGCCGATCCTGGAACCAGACCGATTCTTCGCGGCGGGGCGCAGCCGGGCGAGTCGATTTTCGTCAGCGGAAAAGTCGGCGGTTCGCTGCTTGGGCGACACATGACCTTCGAGCCGCGCGTGGAACTTGGTCTGGAATTGAGCCGGCGAAAACTCGCGACGGCGATGATCGACATCTCCGACGGTCTCTCGCTGGATTTGTCGCGACTGCTCGAGGCCTCGGGATGCGGCGCGCTGCTCGACGAGGCGGCGTTGGAGTCTGCGATTCATCCCGATGCGCTGCGTCGCGCGCAGGAAACCGGCCGCGCGGCGCTCGATCACGCGCTTTCGGATGGCGAGGACTTTGAACTCATCGTTTGTGCGCGGGCGGAGCATCGCGCCGCGCTGGAAGAGCTCGGGCTGATCGCACTTGGCATGACCGAATCGGCTGCTGGCATGCGCCTAAGACGCCCCGCGGGCCACGTCGAGCCCCTGATTCCACAGGGCTGGGAGCACGCGCTCGGACGGAAAACGCCCTAGGCGGGTTTTAGGCCGGCATCAGATTGACCAATCGGCCCTTTACGACGATCGCGCGGGACGGCGGCTTTCCGCCCAGTTCTTTCGCGACCGCCTCAATCGATTTCGCCGCTTCCACAAGCTGTTCTTCGCTCGCGTCGGCCGGCACGGTGATGCGGCCGCGCATTTTGCCGCGCACCTGCACGGCGATCTCGACGGTGTCATCGCGCGTCAGGGCTTCTTCGAAACCCGGCCACGGCTCGTAAGCCAGCGACTTCGAATGTCCGAGCCGCTGCCAGAGTTCTTCGGCAATGTGCGGCGCGAACGGCGCCAGCAGCAGAACGAAGCGTTCGAGCTGCGATCGCCCGACGCGCTCGGCCTTGGTCGCCTCGTTCACAAAGACGATGAGCTGCGCGATGGCCGTATTGAAGCTAAAGCTATCGATGTCGGCCGTGACCTTCTTCGT
>JBGAJB010000175.1:0-7353 GCA_044225155.1 Phycisphaerae bacterium
TCTTGCCATGCTCGACCAGCTTGAAAAAACGCTCCTGCATCGCCTTGCTGGCGCGCAGCTGATCGCGGCGGTGGATCAGATACACCTTGGACGCGAACTTCGTGAGGTAGCTGCCTTCCTCGATCGCCGAATCCCCGCCGCCCACGACCGCGAGCGCCTGATTCCGGAACGCAGGTAACGCACCGTCGCACACCGCGCATGCCGAAACGCCGCCGCCGCTCTCCGCCAGGCGCTTCTCATTCGGCAGTCCGAGCCAGTTCGCGCGGGCGCCCGTGCAGATGATCACGGCGTGCGCCTGCACTTCGTGCTCGTCAGATTTGATTGTGAAGGGCCGCTTCGTGAAATCGACGCGCGTAACATCCTGCGTGATATAGCGCGTGCCGAAGCGCTCCGCCTGCGCGCGGAACGCCCGCATCATCTTCGGCCCCATGACGCCTTCGGGAAAACCGGGGTAGTTCTCGACCTCGGTCGTGAACATGAGCTGCCCGCCGGGTATCAGGCCGCCGGCGCTGAAGCCTTCAAACACGAGCGGCTGCAAAGACGCACGTGCCCCATAGATGGCGGCCGTGAGTCCCGCGGGACCTGAACCGATGATCACGAGCCTCTCAACGTTCACGATTCAATCTCCAACTCGCGCGAGCCACGCAAAGGGTCGCCGCGTCGCCGCTGAAACGATGGATGCCGCCGCGACGAGAATAGTGTCACACCGCGAACTCGAACAGTGACTTGGCATTCAATGACTTTTTCTGCGATGAACAACCATCGAGGTTCGCGCGTTATTTCGAATTCATTTTGAGATCGATCGGAATGCTGTCCTAGAATCCCCAGCCGACATCGGGCAAGCTATCTCGGGCGTGTACACCGCCTGAGCGGGGGGACTTCGGGAAATGATGCTTCGCAGTTCTGCGACGGCGGGAACGCTTGCGCTGTCGCTCGCATTCGTTGGGACGCTTGGCGGTCTCGACTGTCGCGACATCGCGGTCTCGGGGTTGATCAATACTGTGGTCGATCTCGCACTCCTCAACAACAACGCAGGTCCGGATGGTTCGCAAGGCGCGCCGGGCGCGCCCGGGCCGGCCGGTCCTCAGGGCGCTCAGGGGCCGCAAGGCGCGCAAGGGGCGCAAGGGGAAGCCGGCGCGCCCGGACAGAGTGCGCCCGGCGCTCCGGGCCCTGCCGGTCCTCAGGGGCCGGCCGGACAAAACGGCGCGAATGGGGCGGACGGCCAGAACGGGCAGAATGGCCAGGATGGTGCGGACGGCCAGAACGGCCAGGATGGTGCGAACGGTGCACCCGGCTCGCCGGGCGTGAACTGCTGGGACTTGAACGGCAATTTCGTGCTCGATCCCGGCGAGGATGTGAATGGCGACGGGGTCGGCGATGCCGCCGACTGCCAGGGATCCGACCTGAGCGGCACGATCGCGCGCGGCACGATCCCGGCCGACGGTTCGTGGGATCCCGCGGACGGCTTCGGAATCATCGGCGTCGATCGCGATTTTGATCCGCCGGACGGCATCGAGGAAGTCGGCCGTTACCGCGTTCACATTCAACTGCCGGCCGGCGTTTCAAACGTCGACGTGAACAGTCTGGCCGTCTTGCTGACCGTGGCGCCGGACCTCAGCGGAAATCCCGGCGGCGCGCCGCAACAGCTTCTCGCGTTCTGGTACTACGTCGGTGAATCAGCCGGAGTTGTGACGGTCGAAGTGCAGATTCGCGCCGCGCCGCTCAATCTGGCGGTCGATGCGAACTTCAGCATCGTCGTGCTGATTCCGTAACGCGGGCGGCCGTAAGGCGGGCTACGCGACAGCCGCTGCCGGCTGGGCTTCGTCGCGAACATTGAAGATGTAGAAGCTGCCGTAGGTCGCCGACCGATCGATCGCGAACAAACGCGCCGCGAGTTCTTCGTTGCCCACGAGCCGCCGCGCCGCGAACTCCGGCGGCGGGAACTGATAGCTGCCGCTGCGATAAATCAGCGTCGCGCCCGGTGCGGCCGCGCGCAGAATGCTCTTCCAGGTCGATTCCAGCAAGCCGGGTCGGCTGACCATCCAGTCCATGATGTCGAGCAGATTGAATTTGTTGATCGAGCCGGGCGGCAGCGAGTCGAGGTACGGCCCCAGCCAACCGTTCACCACGCGCACGCGCGACAGATTCGTCCGCAGCGTCTCGAAGTTCTCCGGCAGCAGATAGGGCGGCACGCGCAAACCGCGGAACTTTCCGGTCACGGTCACGCTCATGAAGTAGTTGTCGTAGATCGGCACTTTGGTCAGCACGTATTCGATGCGCTCACGCACGAATTCGTAGATGCCGTGCCGGCCGTCGACGAGCTTGAGCTGCGTCGGATGCACGCCGCACAGATACATGAACCAGTTCGACTCGCACAGCCACTTGGTCCACGGGCCCCACAGACGGTGCGCGACGTGCTTGTCGTACCAGATCTTCTGCTCATCGAGGCTGCGCAGCTCGAAGAACTGCTCTGTTAGACGGCGTGAAAGCCCCAGCCGCGGCAGGATGAAGCGCACCAGCCGCACCGCCAGCCCCATCTTGCCGTAGTTGTAGAGCCCGCGGGCCGCCATCCACAGATTCTTGTCCCAGAACTCGCGCGATTGCGGTGACAGCAGCGGTCGCAGGTGCGGCCGATAGACGTCCAGCACGCGCGCCGGCCGGCGGGCCGCGAAGATGTCGAACAGGGTGTCGTGATCGAGCCGGGCGATCGTCGCGAGTTTCAGTTCGAGCACGGCGTTCTGCGCCGGGTTGCCGTCGATGCTGATGAGCTGCTTGGGCGACTGACAGAGAAAATTCAGCGGGTTGCAGCCGGCCGACGAGATCGAGATCACCGTGTCATCGGACGTCAGGCGAAAGGCCTGCCGATCCATCTCCGGATCTTCCCACGACATGTTGAACACGATGCCGTGAAAAACCATCCGCTCGAGTAGCGAACGCTTCGTCGGCACGGCCATGTCCACGACTTCCCACACGCGCTAATCTCTCCGCCCGACCGCCGTGAAATTGTATGCCCCGAGCCAGTAACTCACGTCCACGTGGGGGAAGACGCTCCGCATGTGCTCGACATAGGGCTGCAACGTCTCGACGTGATTCGCCCGCAGCCAGGCCCGCATCACCGGGCCCAGCGGTCCCCAGCCGCGAAAATGCGAGAAATCGAGCACGACCACGCGCCCGCCCGGTTTCAAGTGCTCGGCCGCGCGTTCCAGCGACGCGCGCCAATCCGGAATCATCGTCAGGCTGTACGCGAAAAGAATTCCGTCAAACTTGCGGCCGAGACTCATCTTCGTGGCGTCGCCCTGAATCAACTCGACGTTCGGCCAGCCTTCGGCCAGCACGCGCTTCTCCGCCTGCCGCAGCATGTCGAGCGAGAAGTCCAGACCGACGAGCCGTCCGCGCTGCGGATAAAGCTCATCGACGACGTAGCGAAAATTGAGGCCCGTCCCACAGCCGACTTCCAGCACTTCGGCCTCGGGTGTGAGTTGCAGCGCTCGCACGGCGCGTTTGCGCCCGTGCAGGATCATCCAGCGCGTACTGTCGTAGACGTAGGCGTGATAGCGATAGAAGCGCTGTACCGCGGAATCCACGTTGCGATCGATCCTCAATACCCGCCAGCCAGTCGCCGAAACCCGCAGCGCAGCTTAGTCGAATCCGCCCCGGTCTCACAGGTCGCGAAAACAATCACAGCAGATTCGCCGCCAATTCCGCCAGCGGACTGCGCTCGCCTTTGCGCAGCTCGATGTGCGCCGCGATCGCCTCCGAGCGAAAGCGATTCACGAGGAATGTGAAGCCGTTGCTCGATTCGTCCACATACGGATTGTCGATCTGATACGGATCGCCGGTCAGCACGACCTTCGCCGCCTGTCCCATGCGCGTAATCACCGTCTTCACTTCCAGCGGCGTCAGGTTCTGGGCCTCGTCGATCACGACAAAGCGGTTCGCGATGCTGCGGCCACGGATGTACGTCAACGGCTGAATCTCGATGATCCCGGCCTTGATCAGCGCGTCCGTGTCGTTGTGCCCTTTCACCGACCCGCCGCTTTCCAGCAGGAACTCGACCGTATCGACGACCGGCTTCATCCACGGATCGAGCTTGGCCTCGATGTCGCCCGGCAGGTAGCCGAGGTCGCGCCCAACCGGCACCACCGGCCGGCACACCAGCACGCCGCGATAGCGCTTGCGCTTCAGCGTCTGATGCATCGCCGCCGCCATCGCGAGCAGCGTCTTGCCCGTGCCGGCCTTGCCCATCAGCGTCACGAGCTTGATCTCGTCGTCCATCAATGCGTCGATCGCGAAGTATTGCTCCTTGTTGCGCGGGCGCAGGCCCCAAAGCGTCTCGTCCGCCGCCTTGAGCGCCATGACGCGCTGCGGGTCTTCGATTCCCGCGCGCCCCAGAGCCGAGCCGCGACTGCCCTCCGCCGCGCGCAAGAGCACGTATTCGTTAGGCCGCAACATCGGGCTTTCGAGCCGCAGTTCACCCGCCTCTCGAAAGTCGGCCAGCCGCTCGGGCGTGATCGCCACGTCTACTTGCCCGCTATAGAGCTCCGAGAGCTGCACCCGGTCGGATTCGTAGTCCTCGGCCCGAATGCCGGCCGCATCGGCCCGGATGCGCAGGTTGATGTCCTTGGTCACGATGATCACCGGCACATCCGGCTCGGCGTCCTTCACTTTGCGCGCGACGCGCAGCAACTCCAGATCGGCGTGGCCGTTGGTCTCGGTCAGCACGCGCTCCGGCTCGCAATAGACGATCAGCCGGCCGCCTTTTTCGAGCGAAACGCCGCGGGCCAGGCTGTCGTCACCGCGGAGCGAATCGAGCACGCGGACGATGGCGCGGGCGGCGTGTCCGCGATCGGTGCGCTCTTTCTTGAAGCGATCCAGCTCGGCGATGACGGCGACCGGGATGATGACCGTGTTATCCGTGAAGTGAAAAATCGACTGCGGATCGTGAATCAGGATGTTCGCGTCGAGGATGTAATTCTTCCGCATGATTGGCCGGATGCTAGCGGAAGCGCGCGACCGAACAAGCCGGCCGCTTAGCGCGGAGAACCGTCTTGATCGGCTATGATTCCCGGCAGATGACTAAGAAGAAACCGCGCGCGTTGGCGCGCGAAGAAGCCATTCTGGGATGGTCGGCCGTCGTGGTGCTCGGCGCGCTCCTGACGTTGCTCACGATCGCGGCACTGCAACTGCCGCCGCCGCCGGCTCCGACGACACTTCCCACCTGGCCGCCCACCGGGCCGACGGTGACGATTACGACCAACGGCACCGTGAGTTCACCTCAGCCTGCAAACGCGCCCCAGGGGGGCGACGAAGACACGGCGGAAACGGACGACGCCGACAACTAAACGCTTCACGCCCAGAAGGAAAGCCGGAAACGCCACGCCTCCAGCGAGGTTCGTGCCAAGAAAATCGGGAGGGCGAGGCTCCCGCCGAGCCGCTGCCCGACGAACGCCTCACCCTCCGCGAAAATCGCTGGTTTTTTTGCTCTACGGCGTGGAATCAATCTTCCGTCGCAGCGGATCGCTGCGGTCAAAGGCCTGCACGCGCTCCTTCACTTGTCCGTCGGCCGGATCCAAATAAACGATCACGAGCGAATCCTGCTCGCGAACCGTGTAGCCTTCCTTCGCCGGCAGGCGCACGCGGACCGTTTCCTTCGGCCGCACGTCGAGCACGACGGCGTCGGTCGAAAAGTCCACGTCCTTTTGAACCGCGCGTCCCTTGTCGTCCGTCTCGTCCGTGCGAATCTTCTTCAACCCGCCGACGAGATCGCCCGGACCGGCTTCAAACGTCTGCCGCAGCCACTTGCCCGCATCCCACTTGAAGACGTCGAGCATTGCCAGGGACGTCCCGACCTTCGGCGACTTTGCGAAGAAGTGCGTGGCCGGGGCGACCGTGATCGGATCGGTCGGCTGCGACCACTCGCCGGCGACGGTGGCCAGCTTGGCCTTGGCCGGGTCCGACAGGGCCTTGATCTTGCCGACGTAACGATTCCAGAGCAGAACGCGCATGCGATAGCGATAGGTCTTGCCGGCTTCGACCGTGTCGTCGTGGAACCAGACCGCCGGTTCGCCGCTTTCGGGATTCTTGATCAGCTTCTGCTCGACAACGGCGGTTGGACCGCCTCCGCGCCCCGTCAAGACACCTTCCCCGCCCCGACTGATGAAGCCAGTGCCTTCGCCACCGCGCGCGACTCGCCCGCCGCCCCCGGCCCCAGTCTCCTTGGCGATCGCATCATCCGACTTCTTCACCAGGTCATCTGCTTCTTTTTTCTGCGCGACATTGGCTTCGGGATTTTGCGACACCCGCTGCGCGAGTTCACGCGCCGCTGGGTAGTGCTTTTCCCGATATTCCTTCTTGGCCATATCAAGGTCGACGCGCGCCGCCCGGCGATTTTCTTCTTTCAGCTCCGCGTCGTTATTCTGCCCGCGCGGTGCGATCCGTCCTTGTCCCCCTTCGCCGCCACCGCCTCCGCGACCAGGGTTACGTCCGGTCCCGCCGCGTTGCGGCGGAGCGCGCCCCACGCTCGTCTCTTCCCGCTCGGCTGGCTTCGGCGCTTTCTCGACCGGTTTTTCTTCCATCGGCTCGTCGGCCTTGGCGAAGCCCTCCAGCGGCGGCGTCTCCCACGGATCGCCGGCGCTCACGTTCGGAAAGGGCGGCTGCATCATCAGGTCCTGCTCGCGCTGCAACAGCTTGAACGCCTTGTCCACCGCATCGCGATTCTTCACCGTGCCACTTTCGTCGTCGATCACGGCGTCCGGAATCGTCACTTCCGGCATGAGCTTGCCCGGCTTCACGCGCTCCCACTTGTCGCCAAAGCTGCCGTCCGCGCCCATCTCCTGTCGCTCGACTTCGACCGCGGCGACATAGACGTTCGTGCGGAATGGCGCATATTTCGCTTTCACGTGCTCGTTGTATTGGGCGCGCTTGTCAAAGTAGGCCGCAATCGTCACCCACGCTTTTTCCATGGGCTTCATTTCGGTCGGCGGAGTCGTCGTGGGGGCCGGCGCCGGCGTGCCGGGCTGATCCGGCATGAGCTTCATCGGCGCGGCGACGAGCAGGCTCCGTCCCGTCTCGACGACCGGCGTGTGCGGCGGAAGCGGCGTCGCAAGCTGGATGTTGCCGCCCGTCTCCTCCGTTTCCTCGAGGCCCGGCACATTGATCGACTTGCCGATCGTGGTCGCCAGCCGCAGGGTCGGCGGCAGCGCCGGAGCATCGGCTTCGCCCGCCGCAAAGATGCCCGCCTGATGCTTCTCGCGCAGTTGCTTGCCGTAGTCGACGACCGGCGCGGCGTCCTTCTGATTCTGGTCGGCGCGCTGCACCGCCGACTCCAGATTCTTCGCCTTGGCCAGAATCTCA
>JBGAJB010000176.1:0-7272 GCA_044225155.1 Phycisphaerae bacterium
GACGGCACCGTTGTCCCGCCCGGCGTGCTGACAGCGCTGGTTGATCTGAAAACTGATCCGTTCGAGATCAAGAAGAATGTCGCGAATGAGAACAAGGAAGAAGCGCAGAAGCTCGGTGATCGCCTCAACGCAATTCTGAAGGCGTGTGAAGAACTCAAGCCGGGCTTCACCGGCGGTTCGCGCAACCTCACGGAAGAAGAGATCAGGCGGCTCGGTGCCAACGGCTACTTCGGAACGCCGACGGAAGACGGGGGGGACGAGGCGGAAACGCAGCCCACCGATTCGCGGCCGGTTAAGCCCGTCCTGCGGCCGACCAGCCGTCCCGCGTCGCGTCCGGCATCTCAGCCGGCCCAGCCCGTGGCGACTTCGCCGGCGAGCGAGGGAGACCAGCCGTGAGGCGCCGCCGTTTGGCCGTTCATTGGCGCCGAGTCCGACGCGCGACGCGCTTTTGGGGCGCGACGCCGCTGCGAAGACTCGGGTTGGCGTGCGTTGCAGCGCTACTCGTCACATGGCTCGCCGGCATTTCCGCGCAAATCGCACTGACACGCTTTGGTGTCGACCAGGCCTACATCGGCCCGGGCGCGGGCATCGCGCTACTCGGCTCCTGCATGACCGTGCTGATGGCGATGTTCCTCGGCGCGCTCTACATCGTCATCTGGCCGTTCCGGCTGCTGTGGAGATTGATTCGAGGTCAGCAGGCCATGAAGCACGCGAAGGTCAACCGCGTCATCATCGTCGGCCTCGATGGACTGGAGCCGACGCTGGCGGAGCAGATGCTCGATTCCGGCAAACTGCCGAATCTGTCCCGGCTGCGCGCGACCGGCTCCTATCAGCGCCTCGGCACAACCTGGCCGCCGCTTTCGCCGGTCGCTTGGTCATCGTTCAGCACGGGCACGAATCCCGGCAAGCACAACATCTTCGACTTCATCGCCCGCACGGCCGACTACCGCCCGACGATTTCCTCGGTGCGCATCCGCGAGCCGCGGCGGAAGATGAATCTCGGCAAATGGGTGATCCCGCTTTCGTCTCCCGAAGTCACCGCCTTGCGCAAGAGCCGGCCGTTCTGGAACGTACTCGGCGACAAGGGCATCTTCAGTGCGATCCTGCGTGTGCCCATCACGTTTCCGCCCGACAAATTCCGCGGCGTGCAGCTCTCGGCCATGTGCGTGCCCGACCTGCGCGGCACGCAGGGCATGTTCAGCTATTACATCGAGAAGGGCGAAACCGGCCAGACTACTGAGGGCGACGTTGGCGGCGATCGCATCCTCGTGCAGCGCGACGGCGGAAAAGTTCGCGGCTATCTCCGCGGCCCCGGCAACAGCCTGCGGCGCGATGGCGAGGAACTGCGGGCTCACTTTGCCGTGTCGAAGAACGGGAACGGAACCGCCGCGCTGGAAATCGACGGCCAGCACGTCGCGTTGCCCGTCAATGGTTACACAGAATGGGTGCGCGTCTCATTCCGCGCCGCTCCGGGCGTGACCGTCAGCGGCATCTGCCGGTTTTATCTCAAACGCTTCGAAGCGCCCTTCGAGATGTACTGCACGCCCCTCCAGATCGATCCCGACAAGCCGGTCATGCCGATTGCCAATCCGAGCTATTACTCGAGCTATCTGGCCCGCAAGCAGGGCAGCTTCTCGACGCTCGGCCTGGCCGAAGACACCTGGTCGCTCTCGGAAAAAATGCTCGATGAGGACGCGTTCCTCGCTCAGGCGTACGACATTCACGGCGAACGCGAGCAAATGCTCTTCGACGCGCTGCGGACCGTGCGGCAGGGCGTTGTCACGTGCGTGTTCGACGGCCCCGATCGCATTCAGCACATGTTCTGGCGCTTCATCGACGACAGCCATCCAGCGCTGACCGCGGCGCAGCGCGAATCGCATCGTCACGTGATCGGCGCCATGTACGAGAAAATGGACGCGCTCGTCGGACGCGTGATGGAGGCCTTGAAACCGGGCGACGCACTGATCGTCATGAGCGATCACGGCTTCAAGCCCTTCCGCCGCGGCGTTGATCTGAATGCCTGGCTCCGCGATCACGGCTATCTGAAACTCAAAGACGGCAAGCGCGTCACCGAGCGGCCGTACCTGGCCGACATCGATTGGACTCAAACCCGCGCCTATGCGGTCGGCCTGGCCGGCATCTTCATCAATCAGAAGGGCCGCGAGATTCAGGGCACGGTCGAGCCCGGCGAGGAAGCCCGCCGCCTGATCGAAGAGATCGCGGGCAAGATGACCGGTCTGCGTGACCCGCAGGGCGGCGAGATTGCCGTGAAAGAAGCAGTGCCGGGCAAACGCGTCTATCAGGGTCCGTATGCGGAGAATGCCCCCGACATCGTCGTCGGCTACAACGTCGGCTGGCGCGTCTCGTGGGACGCGGCCATCGGCAAATGCGGCGAGCCGATTTTCAGCGACAACGTGAAAGCCTGGAGCGGCGATCACTGCGTGCATCCCGAACTTGTACCCGGCGTGCTTTTCTCATCGCTGAAACTCGACGAGCGTTCCGCGAGCATCATCGATCTCGCTCCGACGGTGCTCGATCTCTTCGGCGTTGTCCGCCCGGGCTACATGGATGGGAAATCGCTGTTGCGCGCGGTTCCGGCGGGAGGAGCGGCGTGAGGGTTTCAGGAGTCCCGAATTTGAGCGCCGGATCGCGTGCCGCGCGCCGGTCGATTTCGTCGGGCATTTCCAGGATCACGTTTCTCGCGCTCAGCTGCCTCGCGTTTGTCGGCTGTTCGGGCCCGCGTCCGGAGAATCACGCTGAAACAAAAGTTCTCGTGCTCGGCATCGACGGCATGGACCCGAAGATTCTCACGCGTCTGATGGACGCGGGGAAAATGCCGAACTTCAAAGCACTCGCGCAGAAGGGCTGCTTCTCGCCGCTGGCCACGTCCATGCCGCCGCAGAGTCCGGTCGCCTGGGCGAATTTCATCAGCGGTTCGCATCCCGGAACGCACCAGATTTACGACTTCATCCATCGGCAGCCTGACGATCCCAAGTGGCCCGGCGGCGTGCGGCCGTTCGAGTCCGTCTCGGAAGTGCGACCCGCCGAAGAGAACTGGCTCAACAATCTCCTCGGCTACTACTGGGATTGGACACTCGCCGGAAAACAGTGGCGCATTCCGCTCGCGTCGGGCCGGATCAAGCTTTTCCGCGAGGGCGAGCCGTTCTGGGATTTCCTCACCGGCGCCGGCGTGCACACGACGATCTACCGCATGCCCGCCAACTATCCGCCGCCGTCGAAGTCGCATGGCAGCGGCGGCCTGCAGTGCCTTTGCGGAATGGGAACGGTGGACGTGGCCGGCAGCCCCGGCATGTTCGCCTATCTCGGCCCGGAGCCTACTCCGAGCGATGACCGCCAACCGGCCGGCGGAACGCTCTTGCAGTTGTTAGTCGACGAAAATGGACACGGTGAGGTGGCGATTCCGGGGCCGAAGAATTTTCTGCAACGGCCGCACAAGATCCCGGGCAAGGCTGACGAAGACGTCGACAAGATCACGCTGCCGATCGAAGTGGATCGCGATCTGGAGAATCCAGTCGCGCGTTTTCGCATCGGCGATCAGACGGTCGTCTTGAGCCAGGGCGAGTGGAGCGACTGGATTCCGGTGCGATTCGAGACCGGCTTCCCGATGTCCTCCGTCGCGAATGTCGCCGGCTTGCCAACCTCAGCTCCAGCCATCATACGGCTCTTTGTGCAGGAAGTTCATCCGGATCTGCGTGTCTACATCTCGCCGCCGAATATTGACCCGCTGGCTCAGTTCCAACCGATCAGCTACCCGATGTCTTTCGCCGAGAACATCGCCGACGCAAACGGGCGCTTCTACACCACGGGCATCCCCGAAGACACGAAGGCCCTGCGGGCCAACATCCTCAACGAGGACGAATTCCTGCAGATGGCGCATGCACTTATTAAAGAGCGCAAGAACCAGTACCGCGACGCGCTCGCGAATTTCAAAGAAGGCTTTCTCTTCTACTACTTCGGGCACATCGATCAGCTCTGCCACATTTTCTGGCGCGATCAGGATCCCGATCATCCCGGCCGCCTCGCCGAGCAGGGCGATACCTACGCGGGCGTCATCGAGGAAATGTACGTCGACATGGACGGGCTGCTCGGCGAAGCGATGAAGGTGATCGACGACAATGATGTTCTGATCGCGCTGTCGGATCACGGCTTTTCCGGTTTTCGTCGCGGGCTGAATCTGAACACCTGGCTGGCGGAGAACGGCTATCTGAAACTGAAGAGCCCGTCGCGGATGTCGCGGAACTCATCCGTGTACAACATCGATTTTTCGCAGACGCGCGCCTACGCCTTGGGCATCAATTCGCTGTACATCAACCTGAAAGGCCGAGAGCGCGAGGGAATCGTCGCGCCGAGCGAGCGCGCCGCGCTCATGAAAGAAATTTCGGAGAAGCTGCTGGCATTTCGCGA
The DNA here is from genome assembly GCA_044225155.1 of Phycisphaerae bacterium. Lineage (GTDB taxonomy): Bacteria > Planctomycetota > Phycisphaerae > UBA1845 > Fen-1342 > CAYMBL01. The sequence continues at coordinate 4,426 of JBGAJB010000176.1, forward strand.
TTCGAATGGCGAGCCGGTCGTCGTGAAGATGTACGACACGCTGAAGGACTATCCGGGCGCGAACCCGAAAATCGCCCCTGACCTGCTCGTCGGTTATGCGGCCAACTATCGCGCGAGCTGGGCCACGACGCTCGGCAGCCAGCCGGATCGCTTGGTCGAGGACAATCGCGACCGTTGGAGCGGCGATCACTGCATTGCCGATTTCGTCGTGCCGGGTGTGTTGCTCTCGGATCACAAACTGACCGTGAACGACCCGACGCTTTCAGACCTGGCCCCGTCGATCCTGAATCTGTTCGGCGTGACCAAGCCGAAGGAGATGGGCGGACGCGTCGTGCTGTCGAAGTAGCGAGGAGCTGACCGTGTTTGGACCGAAGCTGAAGATCGACAAGGCGCTGCTGGCTCGGGCTCAGGCCGTGGCCGAAAAAGCGGGCTACGCGAGCGTGGATGAATTTCTGACCGCGATCATTGATCGCGAAGTAACCAAGCTTGAAGGCGGTCCGGGTGAGGACGAGCGCGTCGAAGAGCGGCTGCGCGGGCTGGGATATATCGAGTGAGTTGGAATGCGTCTGAGACACGGTGGCGCGGCCCCGCGTACGCGCGCGGGAGTTCACAAGCGATCCGATCGATGCGCATGAGGCCGATTTTCTGAATATGGACTTGATCAACGCCATTCTGGCTTTCGTCATCCGCGCGGTGTGCGCGCCGCTCGCGGACGGGCCGCGTCTGTTGCCGCTGCTGATCGTGTCGCTCATCGCGGGCGCGCTCGCATCGATCGGTTTCCGCTATACGTCCTATCAGGCGGGTCTAAAGCGCGTGGCCGATTCAGTGCGTGCGAATCTGCTCGCAATGCGCCTCTTCCGGGACGATCTCTTCGTGTCGCTGCGGGCCATCGGCGGCCTCTTTCTCGCCAGCTTTCTGCGACTGCTCTACTCGCTGCCGCCGCTCGTGATTCTCATGTTGCCTTTTGTGCTGCTCGTGACGCACCTGGCCATGTGGTATGAATTCGCTCCGCCGGCCGTGTGGCAGCGCGTCGCGCTGGAAGTACGCGTGAAGCCCGACGCGTGGGAGGCGGCGAAAAATGCCGAGCTGGAACTGCCGGCCGGCGTCGTGCTCGTCGGGAGCCCGCTGCGGGCCCAACGCGATCACACGCTCGCGTGGACGATCAAGGCCGTGCAGCCGGTCGAGCCGACCGTGCTGAAGATCAAGATCGGGTCGCAGACCGTGGAAAAGGCGTTTCAAGCCGGTCCGACGACGCGCCTCGCTGCCTTCAGCCCCGTGCGGCCCGGCGACAGCCTCTGGCGCGAGCTGCTCTTCCCGCTGGAGCGCGCGCTACCGTCCGACAGCCCGGTGCTCGACATTCAGATTCACGGCATCTCAGCCGCGCGAAATCCCGTATTTGGCTGGAACGCGCCATGGTGGCTGACGTTTTTCGTGGTTTCGATCGTCGGGGCGCTGCTCGTAAAGCCGTTTGTGAAAGTGCAGTTCTAGACCAGAACGGAGATTCTGCTGGTGGCAGATCACGCAACGAGCGCAAACACACCGGTTTCGGATCAGAATCCGCCGCAGAAGGCGTGGCCCGGACTACTTACGCCCCCGCGCCGCTGGTCCGGCCTCGACGCGCTCTCGATCTTGCTCGTTTTCGCGCTCGCTCTGACCTTGCGCCTCGTCTACGACCACGAATTGCAGGCCAACCCGTTCTTTTCCCAGCCGACGATGGACCCGCTCTATCACCATGAGTGGGCCGACTCGATCGTCAACGGCAAACCGTTTCATCTCGACCATGAGGCCTACTTCCGCGCCCCGCTTTACCCGTGGTTCCTCGCCGCTGTTTACAAGATCGCAGGCGAGAATCCGGCGAACCCGCGCACCGCGCAAGCGATCGTCGGAGCGCTGAATTGTGTGCTGGTCTACCTGATCGGCCGCCGCTGCTTTGGGCGCATTGCCGGGCTGCTGGGCGGCCTCGTCGCCGCCACCTATTGGCCGTTGATCTATTACGACGGCGAATTGCACCTGCCCGTGCTGGAATGCTTTTTCTTCCAGCTATTGATCCTCGCGCTCCTCGCCGCACAGGACCGGCCGCGCTGGAGTTGGTGGCTGCTGGCGGGCATCGTGCTAGGCGTGGGCGCGATTGTGCGGCCAAACATCCTGCTATTCGCGCCGGCGATCGCCATCTGGATCGCCGTGTTGCGCAAGGAGCGCGTTTCCGCCGCTCTCGGTTGCGTGGCGACCTTTGCGATCGGCTGCCTGATCCCGATTCTTCCGATCACCATCCGGAACTACGTCGTCGGCCATGACAGCGTGCTGATTGCTTCACAGGGCGGCGTGAATTTTTACATCGGAAACAATCCAAAGTCCGACGGCATGTCGGCCGTCATCCCCGGCGACCCTGGCGGTTGGTGGGAGTGCTACAACGCGCAGGTGCAGCGCGCCGAGCAGGCCGTGGGCCGCAAGCTCAAGCCCTCGGAAGTTTCCGCGTGGTACATGGCCCAGACGCTTGATTTCTTCCGCACTCAACCGGGCATCGCGCTGGAGTTGCTCGGCAAGAAGCTCAAGTACTTCTGGAGCTACTGGGAGGTGTCCAATAATCAGGACATCGCGTTTACGGTTCAAAAATACACGCCCATCGTGAACTGGCTGCCGCTGAATTTTGCGGTGATCGGCCCGCTGGGCGCGCTGGGGCTGCTGCTCGCGCTCGGTCAGCCGCGACGACTCTTCCCGTTGTGGGGCTATGTGCTGATCTACATGGTCAGCGTCGTCGCCTTTTTCATCACGGCGCGCTATCGCCTGCCAGTCGTGATCGTGCTGATTCCGCTCGGCGCCTACGCCGTGGTCTGGATGATCGAAAGC
>JBGAJB010000177.1:0-8264 GCA_044225155.1 Phycisphaerae bacterium
GGCCAAAACTGCATGACTTCCGGATGCGCGAGCATTTCGGCGAGAAAATCGAGATCGGCGTCGACAAGGGGGCGGACTGCGAGGCGACGGGTGGAGAAGAGCGGCTTGGCGCTCATTGCTCAGGCCGCTTCTTCGCGCGCTGTGTTCAGCAGTGCGGTGTACTTCGCTTCGAGTTCGCTGACGCGCACCTGCGCCGCCTGGAGTGGGACGGCCGCGGCGTCGGCGGCTTGCTGGGCGGCGGTCGCGTGCTGCATTGCACTAGGCACGGCTTTCGCCAATTCTTCGATTCGGCCGGGCAGTGCCGCTAGCTCGGCTTGTGCCGCTTTGCCGCTCTCTTCGAGGCCGGTCGCGAGTTGTTTGGCTTTCTCGATCTCGGCGGCCGCTTTGTCCACTTCGGCCTGCGCGGCGGCCACGTCCTGCTGGAGCATGGCCAGCGCTTCGGCCGCCTTGGCGGCTGCGCCGGCGAGATTGGCGTTGTCCGGAGCGGCGGCGGCCTGATTCTTCAGCGTTTCGACACTGGCGGCGTAAGTGGCGGCCGCGTTGGCCTTGCCCGCACGCACCGCGACGCGCCCGGCGTGGACTTGGCGAGCGGTTTCGATGCCTTGCCGTGCGGCGGTGATCGTTTTCGCGAGTTCATCCATGCGACTCGGTCCGCTTTGCAACTGCTGGCGCGCCTGCTCGACGGCCGCGATCGCCTCGTCAGCCGCGTGTTTGGCTCCAGCGGCCGCGTTGGCAAGCTGTTGGTGCTCTGCATCCTTTGCGGCGAGGTCGGTGCGGGCGGCGTCGAGATCGACGCGCAGCAGACCGGCCTGGACGCGCGTTACGCGCGCTTGAGCGTGGCGAGTGCCGGTCGCCGCTTCGTCGCGGGCGGCCGTGGTCTTTGCGACAGCGTCTTTGGCGGCGTTGGCTGCGTTCGTCGCGTTTGCTAAAGCCGCTTTTGCCGGATCGAGCGCTGCTTTGGCAGCCGCAACTTCCTGCTCCTTGGCTGTTTTCGCGGCCGTCGCGGCGGTCACGGCGGTTTGAGCCTCGGCCGCGGCTTTCGCGGCGCAATCGTTGGCGGCCGTTGCTTGGGCATGCGCGGCCTTCATCGCCGCGACCTGCTCGTCAGCGGTCTTGTGCGCGGCGGCGCTCGCGGCGGCGGACTGCTGGAGCGGCATGAGTGCGGCCGCGGCCTCCGTCGCTTTGGCGCGTGCGGCTGGCGGCGTCGACCCAGGGCGGCGTCGCCCGGGGCGGCGGTTGCGGCCGCTTCGGCTTGCTCGGCTTGCTTGGTCAATGCCGCGGCCTGTTGTGTCGCATTGGCCAGCGCGGCCTTGTGGATCGTCCGCGATGATCAGTGGCCGCTCCCATCGCGGCATCCAGCGATGTTTTCGCCGCGGCGAGTTCCTGCGTCGATTTCGTGAGCGCGGCCGCGGCGACTGCTGCGCTGCTCGGCGGCCGTGACTGCGGCGACGGCCTGTTCGGGCGGCGTCGGCGGCTGCGACTGCCTCCGCGGCCTGTGCCGCGGCCGTGGCTTTCGATAACCCGTCGGTCGTCGTGTTCAGGTGTTCTGGCGGCCGCGAGTTCGGTTTCGCGCGTCGCCCGAACAGCATCGAAATCGGCGACGCGTTTTTGGGCGCGCAGGGATTGATCCCGCCAGCGCGCGGGGGATCGACCGACAATTCCGCGAGTGGCTGGCCAGCGTCAGCGCAGCGAACATGCAGATTGCCCGCCAGGTCACCCGCGATCACGCGCCCGGCTTTCGTTATCGAACGCGACGGCCGTCACGACTTCCGGCTGCCCTTCGATGGCTTTTTGCGGCGCGCGTGGCATCGAATGCGAATCGCGTGGTCGCCCCGCCGGAGACAATGCGGCCGTCGAGGCGAATCGCACAGAGCACACCGCCGCCGTGGAAAGGCCACGCTTTCACTTGCGACCCGCCGTTCATCTCCCTGGGCAGGCTGCTGCCCGTCCTCGCAGGCGGTCACGGAAATGTTTGAGTCGGCGCTGGCAGTCAAGGCTCGTGACCGCGCCATTGTGCCCGAAGCAGTGTGTGCATCGCGTTCAGCGACTCGGCTTCCCAGACCAGGACACCACCATTGCGATCGGCAGTCGCGAGCAAAATTCCATCGGGGCTGTAGGCGATGTCGGTGATCCAATCCGGTGTGCTTGTCGAGCTTGGCGACCTGCTGGCCGCTCGCGACATCAATGACCTTTACAAATTTCGAGGTGCTGCCGAGCGCGACGCGGCGCTGTGCGCGATCCAGATCGGCGGCCCGCACGACGTCGACTTCATCCCCGATTCGCCCGAGCAGGGCTCCATCGTGAATCGCCCAGAGCCCGACATGTCCTCCGCGCGCACCATGGCCGACGCCGGCGATCAGCACTTGGCCCGAACGAGAGAAGCGAAGCGACTGTGGGAATTCATCGCCGAGCGGCAACGCGCCGAGCAGGTCGCCGAGTTGCGCGTCGTAGAGCAGGATTTGCTTCTGGCCGCCGGCCGCCAGCAGCGGCGCGCCCCAATGCGCTGCGAGTGTCGTCACTGCGCCCGGACGCGGCGTGACGACGGCCGGCGCCATGGGCAGGCCGGTGGGCATCAGCGTGGCCGGATCGATTTTTTCTCCGGCCGCGGGAACGGTGACCGCAGCGAGCGCCGACTTCTTGGCCTCCATGGGCTTGCTGTCGGCCGCGTCGAGGCAACCCTGGGCGATCCACTTTCGGATCGCGGCGATGTCAGCGTCACTCAGTTTTCCGCCGCCGCGCGGCATTTTCGGCTCGCGGGTCTGGGCGACGACGCCGAAGAGCAGGCTGCCGTCGGGGTCGCCGGGCGTGACGATCGCGCCGCCGCTGCTGCCGGCGATCGTGGCGGCGTGAGAACTCAGATCGAGGCCCGCGCGGGCGCGGTCGGCGTTGTGACAATTGAGACAATTCGCGGCAAAAATAGGGCGAATGTGCTGCTGAAAGGTGACTTTGTCCTCGGCTTGCAGGCGGGCAGTGCAAAGCATCGCCGCAAAGGCGAAGTGGGCGATGGAGCGCCTGCGAGGAAAACCTCGTGAATCCAAATTCGCGCCGTTCCGAGTCTGTCCGTTTCTTCCCATGTTCATGTTCTCAGGCGTTGACAATCGGATCACGCATGTGCAAGCTTAACGCGAACGCCTGTCCAGCGCTAGCGTCTGCGACACCGGAACACGTCTGTTTTCGGCGGGCCTGCGCAAAGGCGACATTCTGAGGTCTGGCAGCATGTCTCAAGGCACTGTGAAGTGGTTCAACGACACGAAGGGTTACGGGTTTATCAAATCTGAAGATGGGAGCGACGTGTTCGTCCACCACACCGAGATCAAGGCTGACGGTTTTCGGACATTGAAGGAAGGCCAGAAGGTCGAATTCGACCTGACGGACGGCCCCAAGGGACCGAAAGCCGCCAACGTTCGTCCGACCGTGGTCTGAACGCGGTCTTCGAGTTCGCGAAATCCTGATCTCGGGCGCCCCGAATAGAATGCTGGGCGCCCGATTTGTTTTACGGCGAGCCGACGAAGTGATCGCTCGCGGTCCGAGGGAGGTTCTGCATGCTGGCGTCCAAGCTTCCAACCGACATTACGCCGGCACATCGGCTGCGCGAGTATCTGCAGCTCGTGCGCGACCTGAGCCTCGCGAAAGATCCGCACGAGATGATTCAGTCCTATCGCACGCGGGCGCAATTCGTCGTGCCGTCGGACGCGATTCTCTCGCTGAGCCGCCACAACATGCCGCCCGGGCTGCTGCGCATCACGCGCTCGACGCGCTGGAAAGAGGAAATCAATCCGTGGCGCGAGGTGCGGAAGCTGCCAGTCGTCGAGCGCGGCATGCTGCGGACGCTGCTGGAGGGCGGACTGCCGGTCAAGGTCGATGAACTCGAGGTCGACCCCGACGATCCATTCGCGGAGTACGCGGAGGGCATGAGTTCGATGATCGCCGCGCCGATTTTTCACGAAGGCGAACCGAAATACATGGTCGTTCTGCTGCGGCGCGAGGCACACTCCTTCACGCTGGACGAGCTGGCCACCGTCGTGCTCACCTCCAATCTCATCGGGCGCTCGACTTCAACGCTCGTGATGGCCGAGGAATTGCGGGCGGCGAACGCGGCGCTGGATCGCGAGTTTCGCATCGTCGGCGAGATTCAGCGCGAGCTATTGCCGCGCAAGCTGCCGCAAATCGCCGGCGTTTCGATCGCCACGCACTACGAGACCAGTACGCGGGCCGGGGGCGACTACTACGATTTTTTCGAGCTGCCGGACGGACGCTGGAGCTTTTTGATCGCCGATGTCAGCGGCCACGGGCCGCCGGCAGCCGTTGTCGTGGCGATGATGCATGCATTTGCATCGACGCAGCTGCGCGGTGGCGCGCCGCATGGTGCGACGCCGATCGAACTGATGCGGGCTTTGAACCGCGACCTTTGCCGATCGATCAGTTCGGGGCAGTTCGTCACGGCGTTTGCCGGGCTTTTCGACCCGATCGATCGCACGCTGCGCTACTGCAACGCCGGACACAATCCGCCGCGCCTGCTGCGCCGTGTCGATGATTCGGTGATCGAATTGGGCGAACAGGGCGGGATTCCGCTCGCCATCTCCGAGGACGCGGAATACGGCGAGGCGCGGATTGCCTTCGGTCGCGGCGATCGGCTCGTGCTCTACACTGACGGCGTCACCGAAACTTTCAACGCGAAGCGCGAAATGTGGGGTACCGAGGGGCTCGACTCCACCCTGCACTGCTGCAGCCGCACGGCCGCGGGCCTGATCGAAGCGATTAATTCCTCGCTCAGTGAATTCTCCAACGGCGCCCCGGCTTCGGATGATCGAACGCTGGTCGTGCTGGCATTTGATTAACGGACGCGAGTGGGCCAAGCGCTGCGGCCACACACGCCCACAATCGCAGCACCGCCGGATGTCAGAATCCCTGGAGGGAAAGGCTCCCGCTGACTCCGAACGAAAAGAGCCTCGCCCAACAGGAGCGAGGCTCTCTTCGTTAAGCGTGATCCACGCGAGCGTGATCCGCGATCGATTACTGTGCCGGCAAGATCAATTGCAGCCGCAGACCCTCCGCCCCACGCGTTTCCAAAATGACTTGCGGCGGGTTCGTCATCACGCGACCGATCGCGAATCCGGCGCCATAAGGCGGTGTCGTTGGACGCTTCAGGCCGCCGACGGACCAATCGCCCTTGATCTCGTCCACATTCCGGTTGCCGCCCGATTCGCCGTCGTGGAACTGATCGTCAATCGCGTTCAAATTCGTGTGCGGCACGAGCACCTCGGGCAGGCCGCTGTTCGTGCCGTCGTCAATTGCGCCGGCCGTGTGATAATCACCGGAGAACCAGACGACGTTGCGGATATCGTGCTCGGCGATGAAATCGAGCAGCTCCTGTTTCTCGGTAACGTAGTTAAAAAACGTGCCCATGCGCTGCACGCTGTTGTTCAGCGTGATGCCGCAGAACAAGAATTTCCAGGTCGATTTCGAGTTGAGCAGGCGGTTCTTGAGCCAAGTTTTCTGATCGTTGTAGCGATTATCACCGTCCAGCATCGATTTGTTCGCGTCGTCGACGATGTCCTGGCGGTCGCGGCGGGCGCGCGAGTCGAGCATGATGAATTCGCACTGGCCGTATTCAAAGCTCTGCCAGCAGCCCCAATCCGGATTGCCCAGCGGCGGCGACGGGAACATGTCGCGATAGGCCCGCAGCACCTGCTCGGTGTAGAGCGAGTAGGTCGGGCCCTTACGCGCCTCGGGCCACTGCCAGCCGAAATCGTGATCATCCCAGACGTAATAGAACGGGAACGACTTCAGGTAGGTCTGCCAGTCGTTGCCGGCCACTGTGGCGGTCGAACGCAGCTCTTTCCACATGTCGCGGAACGTCGCCACGGTGCGCGGCGGCGAAGTCGCGTTGAGCCGATGGTCGAAGTCGCCGATCTGCATGACCATTTTCGGCTGCTCAGCGGCGAGATAGCCGAATACCTCGCAACCCTGATCCGGGTAGTAGGGGATCGCGGCCTGATCGGCGAGCACGCAGAAATTGAAGTCGAGCGGCGTGCCGCGCGGCGGGGCGGTGGTAAAGGTCGGGTATGGGGCGCTGAGCTGTCGCACGCCGTCGATCTGAATGTTGAAGTAATAGGTCGTGCTCGGCGTCAGCCAGCGGAGCATCTGAATGGCGGTGTAGTCGGTATCCGGGCCGGGGCTATGGGCGTCCGAAATTTTGGAGCCCGTCAGCGTTGACGAGGTGCCGTACTCGATCTGAACGGCGGCCGTGGCGCTGGTGCGATACCAGATCTTGGCCGAGTCAGGCGTGATGTCGCCCAGCATGTAGCCGTGCGTCAGCGTGGTTTGAGCCACTGCGACCCTCGCGCTGCCCGCCAGCGCTGCAAAAATAGCCGCCGTGGCGGCGGCAAACCGGAACCGGTCGATCACGGCACGTACCCCTTCACTGAGCAAAAAGAAGTGCATCTCGCAACGCAATCTACGCATTCTCTCGAATCGGGGAGCGGGAATCAATGCGATTCTGGAGCGCTGCTCTGTAAATCTCCGCCTCTTTCAAGGCGAAAACGACGCGTCCGCGTGCGCGTCACGGGCGGCGAAAGCATCGTCCGCAATTCCTTTCCGAGAGTGCTTGACGGCGATTGAAAGGCCGGTATTATCCACGACCCGTCACACAGCCTTCCGTATGGTTGTGCCGACGGGAGCGAGATTTGGGCGACTGACGGCCGACGAGCCGGATCCAAGATCGGGGCCGCGGTCCCGAGGGCGAAGTTTGCGGGCTCGTAGCTCAGCTGGTTAGAGCGCGTCCCTGATAAGGACGAGGTCAGAAGTTCGAATCTTCTCGGGCCCAGTGGGGATCGCCGAGCGGCACGGGCCGGGGCGAGACGGAAATGCCGAACTGGCTTGCTTACGCATTCGTGGCCGCGCTGATTTTGATGGCAGCGTGGAGTCTGTTGCGAGGCGGCGGGGGCGGCGGTTGCTGAGGGCCGGGGCGACATGGCTAGGCGTGTCCTGGCCGGGCGAGCAAGGCGAGCTGTAGGGCGCACGGAAAAACACCGGGGCCGTAGCTCAGTTGGGAGAGCGCCTGGTTTGCAACCAGGAGGTTGCCGGTTCGATCCCGGTCGGCTCCACTTGACGGCCGCTCGATTTGTGGTAAGCTGATGGTCTTCGACTCCGGAGGCCGCCAGCCTGCTTCAAGGCGGGGCTCGGCGAAAGCCGGAGCGCTGTTTGTTCTCTGACAAGTGAAGAAGTGGATGCACGGGTATCGAGAACCGCACTCGATCCGAGGCTGATTTTCCGGGTTTTTCGGCGCTGATGAGGCGTCGCGAGGCACGGAGGGTCGGTGAACGGATCAGTACGTACGAAGAATGAATGTGTTATCGTTGCGAGATCGAAGCAATTTCGATCGAGGTACGGCTTGGTCACAGTTTTTCATAAATGTGGTCAAGCTTTTAAGGGTGCAAGGTGGATGCCTAGGCGTGCAGAGGCGATGAAGGACGTTGTAGGCTGCGAAAAGCTCCGGGGAAGGGCCAAACACCTGTTGATCCGGAGATATCCGAATGGGGCAACCCGGTCGCGCTGCGTAAGCAGACGCGGTCACTTCCGGCTGAATGTATAGGCCGGAGAGAGCGAACCCAGGGAACTGAAACATCTCAGTACCTGGAGGAAAGGAAATCAACCGAGACTCCGTTAGTAGCGGCGAGCGAACGCGGACCAGCCCATCAGCCATCGGGACCAGAGGCGAACGTCTTGGAAAGGGCGACCACAGAAGGTGACAGTCCTGTAGCCGGACGGAAGCGATGGTGATTGATTAGGTCGGAGCTCGTGGAACTCTGACTGAACATGGGGGGACCACCCTCCAAGGCTAAGTACTCCTGCACGACCGATAGTGAACCAGTAAGGCGACTGAAAGGTGAAAAGCACCCCTTCTAGGGGAGTTAAAAGTACCTGAAACCCTGCACTTACAAGCTGTAGGAGGCCGATGGCGCAAGCCCCGGCTGACTGCGTACCTCTTGGATAATGGACCGGCGAGTTATCGTATACGGCAAGGCTAAGCCCTTACGGGGTGGAGCCGAAGCGAAAGCGAGTCTGAATAGGGCGTTTAGTCGTATGCGATAGACCCGAACCCACGTGATCTACCCATGGGCAGGTTGAAGGAAGGGTAAAACCTTCTGGAGGACCGAAGCCGTGAACGTTGAAAAGTTCTGGCATGACCTGTGGGGAGGAGTAAAAGTCTAATCAAACGTGGAGATATCTGGTTCTCCCCGAAATGTCTTTTGGGACAGCCT
>JBGAJB010000178.1:0-7229 GCA_044225155.1 Phycisphaerae bacterium
CCGATCGCGACGCCCTCCTCGCTTTCGTTCGCGACAGCAAGAACGAGGTGACGCTGTCAAGCGTCTGTTCGAGGCGCTCGATCAGATCGGTTTTTTTCGCGCGCAGCAGGATCCCAATCATCTGCGCTACGCCTTGCGGCATCTTCTGGGCCGCGCCGATCTGACGGTGAATGAGGCCGACATTCTGCTCGGCATGGCGCAGCAGATTTTGTGGTCACAAAACGCGGGATCGGAAGCCCGCGATCCGGACTGACTACGCGACTTCAGTTCTGCCGCTTTACCCCGAAGCGCGAAAATGAGCGGCCGTGAAATGAGCATCGTGCGTCGCGCGTTCCGGACATAAACTAGTCGCGGCCTGAGTCAGCCGCCGGGAGTGAACACCGTTTGTTTGCCGGAATCGTCGAACGCACGGGTATCGTCGAGCGCGTGGATCCGTTCCCTGCCGCCACTCGTCTCTCGATTCGCGCCGCGGACTACTTCGGCGATCTTCCGCATGGCGCGAGCGTCGCGGTGAATGGCGCCTGCCTGACGCTCTGCGGCGCCCACGGCGAACTCGGTGAATTTGACGTAGTGCCCGAAACGCTGCGCCTCACCAATCTGGGCGAAATGCGCAAAGGCGACGTCGTAAATCTTGAGCGATCTCTGCGCGTCGGTGATCGCATCGACGGCCATTTCGTGCAGGGCCACGTCGACTGCCTCGGGCGGGTTGAGCGGATCGAGCGCGGCGAGGGCGAATGGAAGCTGTGGGTGAGAGGGGACGCGTCCATCGCCCCCCTGCTCGTGCGGAAAGGCGCCGTCACGCTCGATGGCGTAAGCCTCACGCTTGTGGACGTCGAGGGCGACCTGTTTTCCGCGGTGCTGATACCCACCACGCTGGAACGCACGACGCTTAGCCGTCGCAAAGCCGGTGACGCGATCAATATCGAATCGGACGTACTCGCCCGGCTGATGGTGGCGCGCATCGATGCGCTGCTGGAAGCCCGCAGCATCAACGGTTCTTCCTCCCCCGGAAACGCGGCTCAACGCGGCGCGACGGAGCCGGCATGAACGCGCTCCGCTCGAACGGCCCACGTCCGCTGATCGGCATCACCATGGGGGACCCGCTGGGCATCGGCCCCGAAGTCATCGTCAAAGCATTGGCGGATCCGGACCTGCGCAGCCGCGCCCGCTATGTCATCTTCGGGATGCACGACGCGCTGGAGCAGGCCGCCGACCTGGCCGAGATCGCGCGTTACTGGTGGCGCGAGCCATACGATGGCACGACGCGCGTCGCCACGGGCGTGCTGGTGGCCGACTTCGACGATCTGCCACCGCCGCTGCCGGGCGCAGAGCGGACCGCGAGCGAACTCGCCGGTCACGCGTCGTTTCGGTTCGTCGAAGAGGGCATTCGCCAGTTGCGGCTCGGCGCGATCGATGCGCTCGTCACCGGGCCGATCTGCAAGGAAGCCTGGCATCTCGCCAAGCAGCATTTCGCGGGACACACCGACCTGCTCGCGCGGCGCTTTGACGCCAAACGCGTCACGATGGCTTTCGTGGCCGGCGATTTGCGCGTCGCGCTGGCCAGCGATCACGTGCCGCTGTTCGATCTACGGAATCGATTTACGATCGGACTCGTGCATCAGCCGATCGAGCTGCTGCATCAGGCGCTGCACGACTGGTTCGGCGTTTCGCGCCCGCGCATCGGCGTGCTCGGCCTGAATCCGCACGCCGGCGAAAACGGCATGCTCGGCGACGAGGAGCAGCGCATCATCGAGCCGGCCATGACGCTGGCGCGATCAAATCATATCGACGTATTCGGGCCCTTGCCGCCCGACACGGCGTTCATCCCCGAAAACATCGAGCGCTTCGACGGCCTCGTGGCGATGTATCACGACCAGGCCCTGATCCCGGTCAAGATGCGCTCGTTTCATGAAGCAGTGAATGTCACGCTCGGCCTGCCGGTGATCCGCACAAGCCCGGATCACGGGACGGCCTTTGGAATCGCGGGGAAGAATCGCGCGCACCCAGGCAGCATGTCAGCGGCAATCGCGCTGGCGATCGACTTGGCGCTCCGCGCTGAGAAACGAGAAGCAAGAACCGAGAAACGAAGCGGCTGATGAGTCCCGGTGACGCTGATCCTTGTTCGCTCTCCCCTACTTCCCCGGCGTCCCAACCGCGATCAGCATGTGGCGCGTGTGAAAGATCAGCATTCCGCCGGAAATCGCGGGCGTCGCAAGACATGACTCGCCCAGCTTGTTTTCCGCGAGCTTTTCAAACTTATCGCCGGCCTTCAGGACCGTGACGTCGCCGTCTTCGCTCGTGTAATAAAGCTTGCCGTCGCCCGCGACGGCGGAGGCGGTGTAGCCCGTCGTGCCGGAACCGATCCGCTCGCGCCATTTCTGCTCGCCGCTCTTCGCGTCAAGGCAAGCGATCAGGCCGCCGTCCTTTCCCGCATAGAGCAAGCCGCCATAGACCATCGGAGTCTGCATGTAGCTGCCCAGCCGAGTCACGATCCACGCCAAATACCGGTTGGCCGTTCCGGGTTCAGGCAAGACGATGTCGCCGCTCGCGCCCGTCCGCACCGCGAAGATCGGCTGCGGCGGGTCGCTCGGGCGAATCGGCTGGTGATTGCTCGTGAAATAGATCAGATCGTCGGCCACGACCGGGGCCGGCACCGGAATACCGCCGCCGCCGGACATCTGCCAGACGAGCTTGCCCGTCTCGAGCGCATAACCCGCAATCTGTTTGCAGCCGTTCAGCGCGACGCGTTTCTGTCCGCCGGCCGAATAGACCGTCGGCGTACACCAGGTCGGCACATCGCCGCGCGGTGTACGCCAGATTTCGCGCCCGTCCTTGAGGTCCAGTGCCGCGACATACGGATCCTTTTTCACATCGCACTGCACGATAACTTTGCCATCGGCGATGACCGGCGAGCTCGCGTAGCCCCATTCAAGCTCCGCCGCGTTATGCGGCCCGACGTCGAGGTCGCCGAGATCGTGCCTCCAGACCAGCTCGCCCTGCATCGTGAAGCAGTAGATGCCTTCTGAACCGAACGACGCGACGACGCGCTCGCCGTCGGTGGCGGGCGTGCTGTTGCAGTGCGTGGCTTTCACATGGCGCTTGTGGCGCGGCACGCCCTGAAACGCCGTCTTGTCCCACAGGATCTTTCCGGTGGCGCGATCGACGCAGATCACTTTGAACTCATGTTCGACCATGTCTTCGGCCGAGTCGCCGGCGCCGAAAATCCCAGTACGCAGCGACGGTTCGATACCTTTCGGAACGGCGGTCGCCACGAACACGCGGTCGCCCCACACGATCGGCGAGGAATGCGACAGGCCGGGAATGGGTGTTTTCCAGGCGATGTTCTTGTCCGTCGTCGCATCCCACTCGACCGGCAGCGTCGCGCCCTCGGAAATTCCGCCGGCGCCGGGTCCGCGAAATTGCGGCCAATTCCCGCGTTTTTCGTCTACCCGCGCGGCCGCCGTGGAAGTGCCGAACGTCGACGTGGTGAGCGCTAAGACCAGGGCGGACAATGCATACGAGCAGCGAGCCGGGCGACGGTTCATCTGAATCTCCGATCCGAGAGTCTGCCTATTGCCGAGATATCGACGCGGACACGCAGTTATTTGCACTGGGCGATCACTGCTCGGGAAGTCTCAGAATTTCGTACGCTCTTCACAACTGCAACCTGTCCACGAGTCGAGTCTCTGACGGCAGCGACAACCCATGCGGCCCGTTTAGCCGAATCTTACCGCGTGCACCGGGGGTAGATGAGTCGAGATCGTCTCCCAGTGATCTCCGCCATTTTCCGAGACCCAGAGCGAACCGGTCGTCGAGCCGAACATCAGACGCTCGCCGCTCGCGTCGACGTCGAGGGCGTGGCGGAAGACAAGATCGTACGCATGTTCCTGCGGCAGGCCGCTGCGCAGCACGTCGAACGTCCTGCCGCCGTCGCGCGTGCGCGTCACAACCACCTGCCCGCCGACCGGAATGCGCTTCTCATCCTTGATCGCCGGGACAGTCCACGCCGTGTCGGGCTTCTGCGGATGCACGACGACCGCGAAGCCGAAGACGGCCGGCGGCACGTCGCGCAGCTCGGACCATTGCCCGCAATCGTTGGTCGTGCGAAACACGCCGTTGTGATGCTGCACCCAATAGTTGTCGGGAGCGGCCGGGCACTGCACGAGCCGGTGCGGGTCCTGAGCGTTTTCCTCATACGCCTGCTCCGGCGGCATGTACTCCGCGCGCATGCCCTTGGAGCACGGGTTCCACGTCTCGCCCTCGTCCGTCGTGCGCCACGCCCCGCCGCACGAGACGCCGACGGTCACTTTTTTCGCATCGCGCGGGTCGACGCAGACGGAGTGAATACCGCCGTAATCGAACCCGCCGCCGAACCAGTACTTCCGTTCCGGCCGTTCCCAGAGCGAGCGAATCAGCGTCCACGAGTCGCCGTGATCGTCGCTGCGAAACAGGCCGCCGGGGATCGTTCCGCACCAGAGTCGTCCGTCCTGCCGCGGGCTGCCCGTCTCGAGCGCCCAGATCAGCTCCAGCCGCCAGGGAGTTCGCTTGCCGCTCATCGGGTTCGGCGGCTCTTCCCAGCCGGCCGGCTGCTCCGGGTAAGCCGGGGCCGCGATTTCGGTCCAGGTCTTTCCGCCGTCGGCCGAGCGGTGCAGCTTGCAGCCGAAGTGCCCATGATTCAGGCCGGCGTAGAGCTTCCCGGAGCGCGGCTCGGCCAGGCACATCGAGCAGTTGTCGCCGAGAAAGCTGGCTTGCGCGATCTTCCACTTTCCGCCGGAGCGCGCGAGCGTAAAAAGCCCCTTGCGCGTGGCGACGAATGCACGGTCGGACATGCGGATACCCTCCGATTGATATCTGTCAGCCGTTCAGTTGACTTGCGGCGCATCCTAGCACGGGCGACGGCCCGGAGCTTTGAATGTCTCTGCCAACTCGATGCCCCGAAAGACTGCTGAAGCAGCCGGAATTCATGGCCGGCAACGCCCGCCGTACCTCGAAAACCACCCGAGCCCCCATTCGTGAAACGCCGGGCTCTGCGCGATTCGCGGAGTAGGAAGAAACGCCAGTTTGGCTAGTGGTGATCGCTCCCAGTTGCGATGCCAGTACTGCAACGCGAGCAGAACAAACGGGGCGCGGGCCCACTCATCCATCAGACCATAACACCAAAGTTGGCACCAATGATTGGCATACCCGTGACGTGGAATAGTCCATGGGTCGCGGATGGTCACCTTTCGCTCGACGATAATGATGCCGCCGTTCTCGGCATTTGAGAGAACAACGTCAGGCCGACCGCCTAGCGCCCGATCGCCGATGCACAAGCGCGACGCTCGCAAATTAGACCTGGGAGCGTGATCTCGGTCAGCGTAGGTCAATCTCCAAGTGCCGCTTCGCACGAAACGCTCTATTCGCGGATCGTTCACGAGCCAGAGGCGGAGCCTTTCAATCTGCTCATGCGAATATCCGCCCACCCAGCGCATGATCGTGCTGCCAGAACCATTCATCGGCTGCGTGTATTGCGGATTCTGCTGGCGAAAAACCCAATCAGAAAATGCCGTTACCGTCCCTGAATCCGGGTCTGGACGGCGATTCGCGGGCCGACGCAATTCGCGGAGACGCGTCACCCGGTCCTGGTATCGGTTGATCGCTCGCGCCAGCGCTGAAAGCGGCTGGCGACCCAAGGGGACTGAACCGGTGACAATCGTGGCACGCTTTCGCACGCTCGCGCTCCCGAATTGGTTAGGCCTAACATTAACAGAACATTTTCGCGGCCGCAACCCAAGATGGCGAGTTCCCTGTCCTGCTTCTGTCCGTGCCACACCTTCGCCGATTGGCGTCAACCTCGGCACCCGAGGCACGAAATTGTTCACTGTCAGATTTTTAGAACCACCACGCCCCGCCCGGCTTGTCCTTGATCATCACCCCGCGCAAGTAGCTCACGGCCTTCTCAAATCCCTCCTGCACGCTCATGTAGCTGTCTTCATGCTCGATCGAAATCACGCCGTCATAGCCCTTGCAGCGCAGCATGCTCATGAACGGCTTCCAGAACTCGTCGCCATGGCCGTAGCCGCAGGCGCGGAAGACCCAGCTTCGTTCGTGCAGGTCGCCGTAGCTCTTCGTGTCGAGGACGCCGTTAATGCGCATGTTGCCGGGGTCAATGCCGCAGTCTTTGCCGTGCACGTGGAAGATGCAGTCGGCGTCGCCGAGCACGCGGGCCGCTTCGACCGGATCGATCCCCTGCCAAAAGAAATGTGATGGATCGAGATTGGCGCCGACTTGCGTGCCGCAGGAGGCGCGCAGCTTCAGGATCGTCTCGGGGTTGTAGACCGAAAAGCCCGGATGGGCCTCGAAGGCGATCTTCACGCCCTCGTTTTCGGCCTCTTTGTTCTTCTTGGTCCAGAACGGAATGAGCACTTCGTTCCACTGATATTCGAGAATCTTGCCGAACTCCGGCGGCCACGCGCAGGTCACCCAATTGGGCATCTTGTCGGCCGGCGAGCCACCCGGGCAGCCGCTGAAATTAATGACCACGTCGGTGCCGAGCTTGCGGGCCAGGCGCACGGCCGTGTCGTGATCCTTCAGATGCGCCTCGCGCTGCGCGGGGTCGGGGCTGACGGGATTGCCGTGCACCGCGAGGCCGATGACTTCGAGCCCGCGTTTTTTCACGTCATCTTTGATCTTCTGCTGGGCGGCCGGATTGCCGAGCACTTCCTGCGGATCAAAAAACGGCTTGCCCGGCCACGCACCGACCGGCAGTTCGATCGCGTCGAGCCCGACCTTCTTGCAATAGTCGAGCGCCTTCTCCCAACCCATCGCCCCCAGGCCCGCCCCCATCACGCCAAGTTTCATCGCCGTTCTCCCACGAAAAATGTGATCGCTCTGCCGCCGTCCGTCGGTTGCGAAAGAGGAGTATGGGAGAAGACGCGAGAAACGAGAAGCGAGAAACGAGTTCCGCCGACGTTCCGGATTCGAGTACCGGTCACAGTAGTATGCCGGGATGGCGACAAGTCAGAACGAAGCGCCCATTTCAGCGGACGCCGACGCCGCGACCCGCACCGGGGCGACCTGGCCGTGGATGATCGGCATCGCGCTCGTCGCGTTTGTCGCGCGTTTCATTCACTTGCAGCAGGCGCGGGCGGTCGTTTTTTTCGAAAACCTGATTTCCGACGGCCAGTCCTACTGGAATTGGGCGTCGCGCCTGATCGGCGGCGATTGGGTCGGCGACGGCGTCTTTTACC
>JBGAJB010000179.1:0-8396 GCA_044225155.1 Phycisphaerae bacterium
GCCGGAAAACTCTGCGCGGGCGACGCGATCGGCCAATAGAGCTGAGGCGACAAGTAGTCCACCCAACCGCGCGCCAGCCAGCCGCGCGAGTCCGCGTAGAGGTCATTGAACGCGTCGAGACCCTTGATGCCGGGGGGATTTCCGGGACGCCAGATGCCGAAGGGACTGATGCCCACCTTCACCGACGGCTTCACGCGCTTCACTGCGCCGTAAAGGCGGCCAACAAAATCGTCGACGTTTGCGCGACGCCAATCCGCGAGCTGCACTCCGCGCCCAAAGCGGCGAAATGTCTGATCGTCTGGGAACGGGAGCGTGCGGCCGTCTTCACGAATCGGATAGGGATAAAAATAGTCGTCGAGATGCACGCCGTCGATCTCATAGCGGCGCACGACGTCGAGAATCGTGCTTAAGCAAAAATCGCGCACCTCGGGCTCGCCCGGATCAAGCCATTCCTGATCGCCGTAGCGGCGCACGAGCTCCGGACGGCGCTTCGAGATGTGATCGGCCGAGATGCTCGTCGCGCTCGGATGACGCGCCCGAAACGGATTGAACCAGGCGTGCAGGTCCAGGCCGCGCCGGTGGGCTTCCGCAATCGCAAATTCCAGCGGGTCGTAGCCGGGGTCCTTGCCCATGACGCCGGTCAGGAACGGCGACCAAGGCTCGCGCCGCGAGCGATAGAGCGCGTCGCACATCGGCCGCACTTGCAGGAGGATCGCGTTCATGTGCAGCCGCGCCGCCTGATCAAGGATTTCGATCAACTCCTGCTTTTGCCTTGCTTCGGACAATCCCGGTTGCGAGGGCCAATCGATGTTCGCGACCGTCGCGACCCAAAGCCCGCGAAACTCGCGCGGAATCGGCGGGAGATCACGCTCGCGCCCGACCTGCGAGAGCCGCATGACGACGGATCGCGAATCACGATTGCAACCACTGAGCAGGATCAAGGGCAGGAAAAGCGATAATCCGAGCGCGGAGCGAGCGCCATGCGCAAATGGAAGGCGATTGGAGCACTGCATCGGCCGCACATCCTTGTTCAAGCCGTCGCAATCATTCTCGCCGAGGCAGTCCGGCGCGACAATCAGTGACCGGCGGATGAAAACGCTCACCCAGAGATATCCAAATATGGAGGAACATGGGGAGATTACATAGCCCGTCGGCCGAAATCCCATTGCGGCCGCCGCAGCCGGCACGGTAGATTGGGGGCGGATCGACTGGGGCGAAGTGCCCCAGGTCTGCCCGTCCTGTCGTTTCTCAATGGGGAGGTTTCGATGCGGCACTTTCTCGCCCTTTCGGCCACGGCTCTCGCGATCAGCGCAGCCTGTGCCGTCAGTCCCGAACATGTTCAAAGCACAAAGGTCACGAACCCCGGGCTGACCATGCAGCCTGTGTGGGCGCCCGACGCCTACGGCGGCTATGCGTCGGACCACATCGTGGTGAAGTACCAGCCCTACATCGATCCCACCCAGCGCGGCGCGAATCCTGACCTCGCGGCCCTTGACGCCAAGTGGGGCGTGACGTCGATTCAGAGCGTCACCGCCTTCGAGCCGAAATTCACGGAAATCGCCGAGCGCTACGGCCTGGATCGCTATCGCATCGTCGAAGTGCCCTCCGGCACCGACGTGCTGACGATGGTCGCGGAATACAACGCGATGTCGGACATGGTCGAGCTGGCCGAAGTCGATGGCATCGGCGGCATCGCGGGCGTGCCGAATGACACGAGCTTCGCGCTCCAGTACGGCCTCAACAACACGGGTCAGGTTGTGCAGGGCGTCACGGGCACCCCGGACGCGGACATCGACGCGGTCGAGGCGTGGGACACCTACACCGGCACAGGCAACCGCCTGCTGGCCGTCATCGACGCCGGCGTGAACACCCACCCCGAGTTCGCCTCGCGCATGATCACCGGCTGGAACACGGTCGAGAACAGCAGCGCCAACACGACCGACGCCGACTGCCCGCACGGCACGCACGTCTGCGGCATCGCGGCCGCCACCGGCAATAACGGCACCGGCACGGCCGGCGTCTCCTGGGGCGTGCAGATCGTTCCGGTCAAGGTTCTCACGGGCTGCTTCGGCAATGAAACGGATTGCGGCGAAGGCATCATGTGGGCGGCGGATCACGGTGCGAACATCGGCACCATGAGCCTCCAGTACTACACCGGCATCCAGTTCTTCCAGGATGCCGTCAACTACGGCCATGACGCCGGCATGCTGGTGATCGCGGCCACAGGTAACAACCAGGGCAACTTGGTCGCCTATCCGGCGAAATTCGCGAATTGCATGGGCATCGCGGCGACGACGAACAAGGATCAGTGGGCGACGTTCTCGAACTACGGTCCTGAGACCGACGTCAGCGCTCCGGGCCAGGACGTCTACTCGACCTACTACACCTGAACACGTACCAATACCTCTCTGGGACGTCGATGGCCACGCCGCACGTCAGCGGGACGGCCGCACTGATCTGGTCGTTCAATCCGTCTCTGACGAACGACGAGGTGCAGCAACCTGATCGACACCGTCGATGACATCAACACGCCGGGTTACGACCAGAAGACCGGTTGGGGCCGTATCAACGCGCGGTCGCGGCTGCGCGCCGGCGGTGGTGGCGGCGGCGGTCCGACCTGCTCGGACATCGTGGCGGTGAAGGCCAAGTGCCGGAACGGCAAGCTGAAGGTCACGGTGCTGCTGTCCGACACCCGCATCGACGGCGAGACGGTGACGATCACGGTCGACGGCACGCCGCACACGCTGACGATCGCCAGCGGCCGCGCGTTGTTCAACCTGAGCAATCAGACCGGCACGCACACGGTTTCGCTAACCGAGCCGTCCGGCTGCTTCCCGGGCCAGACGACGACCTGTCAGTAATCGCACAGACGCTGAATCGCAGATAACCATGCGCGCGGTCACATACGGGCCGCGCACCGCTCTTTTCTGTCGCTGATCCGATTCGCGCCGGAATCGCCATTCCTTGCGATACGGCCGCCGGGGCAGGTATCGTCACCCTGGCAGCACCCGATCGTTCGCAGTTCCCAAGGCCGCGCTCGCGGCGGCGGACGAGAGGCGTCGCGTGGGGCTCCGCTAGGTCGGAATTTTCGTTTCGGGGGGAGTTCCCGCCCCGCATTCGGGCGCGTTAATCATCTCATTTGGGGAGAAGGGCATGCTGAACCGTCGAACAATGTTGGCTTTTGCCGGAGCGGCGCTGCTGGCCGCACCGGTCGTAGCCCAGACCAAGCCGCTGAAGTTCTACACCAAGGCCGTGGACCTTACTTCGCAGCCGCTGGACAACAACACTGCCGCGACGCAGCTCGTATTCGATGACGTACTGTCGGGCGACGGGGCGCCGTGGGTCCGCGTGCGTTTCAGCCGCGCGGTCCTGCAGGAAGGCAGCTACGTATTGATCACGTCGCTGAAGGACGGCGACTATCAGATTCTGAACGCCCAATCGATGGCCGAGTGGTACAACCATTCCGCGTACTTCAACGGCGACGCCGTGCAGGTTTCGTTGTACGCCGGCGCGGGCACGCAGGACAACCAACTCGACGTGGCCGAACTGATCCTGGGCGAGTGGGAGCAATCGGATGGCGGCGCTGCGAGCCAGTGCGGGCCGACCGACGATCGCGTCGCAAGCAGCGCGCCGGAGCGCGCCCGCCTGCTCAACATCGGTTGCACGGCCTCGCTGTTCTCCACGGACAACTGTTTCATCACGGCGGGCCACTGCACTGAGAGTCTGGCGAACACGGTGGAGTTCAACGTACCGCTTTCGCAGAGCAACGGCACGATCGTTCATCCGCCGGTCAGCGATCAATACAGCGTGATTCAGACAAGCCGGCAGTGGACCAACGGCGGCATCGGCAATGATTGGGGACCGTTCAAGTGTCCAACACCCGGAACACCGGACTGGACCTCCAGGCCCAAAACGCCCGACCCTGGCGACCGGCCTGCCCGCCCTGCCGGAGACGATTGACCTCGTCGGCTACGGAGTGGACACCGGGAGCGCGAACCAAACGCAACAGCGCAGCACTGGCCCAGTGGTGTCGTTCTCCGGAACCACCATCAACCATCAGGCCGACACCGAAGGTGGAAACAGCGGCTCGGCGATTTTGTCTGAAGCGGGTCAGGTGATCGCGATTCACACGAACGCCGGCTGCTCAACGGGCGGCAGTGGCAGCAATTCGGGCACGACGATCACGAATGCCGGTCTTCAGGCCGCGCTCGCGACGTTCTGCTCGGGCGGCGGCGGCGGCGAGGTAACTTGCGCCGACATTTCACGCGTCAGGGCCCGCTGTAGCCGCGGCAATGCTGAGCGTGACGGTGACGCTGACAAACAGTAATCACAGCGGCCAGATGATCACCGTCAGCGTGGACAGCGCGTGAACTACGCCGTGACGATCAGTGGTTCCACAGGCGTGCTGCAACTCGCGAACCAGACCGGCTCGCACACCGTGAGCATCGTGACGCCGTCGGGCTGCCCGAATACGCAGACCGTGAACTGCCAGTAGCCCCACTCACGGCCGTCTGGATAATGCCCCGTCGCGCCGCTCGCGGCGCGGACGGGCTTGTTCTTTCGGGGATTGCGTCGTGTCACGATCGAGCCACTTTCAGCGGCGCGTGTTCGCGAGAGTCGGATTCTGCCTGATCACCGCGCTGGCGACGGGCTGTGACGCGTACACGCGTGTTCGCCAGACGATTGAACTGGACAGTGACGGAGGACCCGCCCGTGCTGCGGGCAGCCGGATGTGGACGTCGTCTCCGCCGCCCTCCGGAAGGCCGCATCACCGCCAGATGAGAATCAGTGGTGGAGCGATCATGGCCAAGGTCTGCGTCAGCTTCCGCTCAATCGACCGAGCCGACTGCCCGTAGAGATCGCGTGGATCGCCGGTGGAATCTACGGAGATCGCGACGTCGCGCGCGATCGTTTGACCGGCGTGCCATACCTCTTTCGAGTTACGTCCGCCGACGGCCAGGAAACGATTCCCCTCGTGCTTCCAACCGGGTGCGACGGCCACGCAGCCAGCAGTTTCCGCGTGACGATTCACGCCATCGGCAAGCCAGTGCAAGTGCACGACTAGCCACCGGCTTCGAATCCAGGATAGAGCGTCATGCCGCCGTCGACGAACAGACTCGTCCCCGTGATGTAATCCGCCTCGTCCGAAGCGAGCCACGTCGCCAGCCGCGAGATGTCGTCCGGCTCACCGATGCGCTGTACGGAATCAGCTTCATCAGTTCGGCGTACGCCTGCGGCGTATCCCACGCCGGACGATTGATCGGCGTGCGAATCGCGCCCGGGCAAATGCTGTTCACGCGAATGCGCCACGGTGCGACCTCCTGCGCCAACGACTTCATCAGCAGCATCACGCCGCCCTTGCTCGCGGCGTAATTCACGTGACGGCCCACGGAATCACCTCGTGCACGCTGCTGATGCAGATGATCTTCCCGGCCGCACAGGAGACATCCTTTTGCACGCCCCGTCGCTTGAATTCGCGAATCGCTTCGCGGGCGCAGAGAAATTGCCCGGTGAGATTCACGCCGATGACCTTGTTCCACTGGGCGAGCGTCATCTCTTCGATCGGCGCGTCCTGCTGAAGCCCGGCATTGTTGATCAGAATGTCGACCGTGCCGAGTTCCTCGCGCGTGCGGCGGAACATCTCCGTCACTTGCCCTTCGTCCGCGACGTCCGCGCGATGAATCAACGCCTGGCCGCGATTCGTGCAGCCGCAGTGCGTCGCCAGATCGACGGTTTCGCGGGCCGGCCCGTCATCCCCGATGTAATTGATCACGACATCCGCGCCGGCCGCGCACAAACCGACCGCAATCGCACGGCCGATGCCCGAGCTGGCGCCGGTAACGATGGCTTTCTGGCCCTTCAGAATCGGACGCACTTCGCAGGCGGGCATTTCGATTTTCGGAATCTGGCTCGGCTGAAGCTCGCGAATCAGCTTGCTGTTCATCCGGGACGGACGGTCGAGGATCTGCGGCGCACTCATGCGGAATCTCCCTGTGGGCTAACCGAGCGATTCTAGGAATCCGGCTTTGGATGCGTGAGCGACCCGGAGGTTTCACGCTTGGCCGAACGCCTTTCCACGGACCTATACTCCCGGAATGCCGCTGGCGGGCTTTCATCCGACGATTCAGACGTGGTTCGAGCGCGAGGTCGGGTCGCCGACCGACGCCCAACGCCGCGGTTGGCCGCTGATTCAGGCCGGAAAGCACACCCTGATCGCCGCGCCGACCGGAACCGGAAAAACGCTGGCGGCGTTCCTCTGGGCCATCGATTCTCTGCTCCGCGATCCCGGCGACGCGGCCGACAGCACGCGCGTTCTATATGTGTCGCCGCTGCGCGCATTGAGTAACGATGTGCAGAAGAACCTCGCGGCGCCGCTCGCTCGGCTGCGCGAGATCGATCCGAGCCTGCCGGAAATCCGCGTCGCCGTCCGCACGGGCGACACGCTCGCGTCCGAACGCCAATCGATGCTGCGCAAGCCGCCGCACATTTTGGTGACGACGCCGGAGTCACTTTATTTGCTGCTGACGAGCGATGGCGGGCGGCGGATGCTGGCGGGCGTGAAGACAGTCATCGTCGACGAGATTCACAGCTTGGCGCGCGACAAGCGCGGCTCACACTTATCGCTCTCGCTGGAACGGCTTGAAATCCTGACCGGACCGTTTCAACGCATCGGCCTCTCCGCGACGCAAACGCCGCTCTCCGAGATCGCCGGCTTTCTGGCCGGCGCGGACCGACAGGCCGAGATCGTCGACGTGGGCCATCGCCGCAAGATGGACCTCGCGGTCGAAATACCGCCGTCGCCGTTGACGACCGTCTGCTCGCACGAGCAATGGGACGAAATCTACGCCCGCGTGGCGGAGTTGATCGCCGAACACCGCAGCACGCTGATCTTCGTCAACACGCGCAAGCTCGCGGAGCGGATCGCGGCCCGCCTTTCGGAATCACTCACGCCCGAACGTGTGACGTGCCACCACAGCAGTCTTTCGCGTGAACGGCGCTTGGACGCTGAGCAGCGGCTAAAAGCTGGATCGCTTTCCGCGCTCGTGGCGACGGCCTCGCTGGAACTCGGCATCGACATCGGCGACGTCGATTTGGTGATTCAAATCGGGGCAACGCACTCGATCGCTACCTTCCTGCAACGCGTCGGGCGGGCTGGACACGGTGTCGGTCGCGTGCCGAAGGGGCGCATCTTTCCGGTGTCGATCGACGAACTGATCGAATCCGCGGCCCTCCTGAAAGCCACGAATGACGGACTCCTGGATCGCACCGTGCAGCCTGTCGCGCCGCTCGACATTCTGGCCCAGCAGATCGCGGCCGCCTGCGCGGAGCAAGGCGAACGCGGCTGGTCTGAAGACGAGTTATTCGCGACGTGCCGAAGGGCGTGGCCCTATCGCGCTTTGCAACGCGACGATTTCAACGCCGCGATCGGATTGCATACGGAGGGTCGGGGCGCACTTCTGCATCGTGACGGCGTGCGACGGCGCATCCTCCCCAAGCGCCGCACGCGCATCGCGGCCCTCACGGGCGGCGGCGCGATCCCCGACGTCGGCGACTATCGCGTGGTGGAGCACCCGACCGGGACATTTGTCGGCACCCTCAACGAAGACTTCGCGGTCGAAGCCAACGGCGGCGACATCTTCCAACTCGGCAACACGTCGTGGCGCATCCTGCGCGTCGAGCGCGGCGTGGTGCGCGTCACGGATGCGCAGGGCCAGCCGCCCACGATTCCCTTCTGGCTGGGCGAAGGACCATCGCGAACGCCGGAGTTATCGACCGCCGTCGGGGAGCTGCGCGAGGCGGCGGCTCGACAGGAATGGGCGAACGGGTTCGGGCTTTCTACCGAAGCAGCGCTGCAAGTTCGGGAATTCCTGAGCGAGGGAATTCGCGTGTTGGGCGCCGTGCCCTCACAACAACGCGTCATTCTCGAGCGCTTCTTCGACGAGAGCGGCGGAATGCAGCTCGTGATTCACGCCCCCTTCGGCGGTCGAATCAATCGCGCGTGGGGTCTGGCGCTGCGAAAGCGCTTCTGCCGCGGGTTTGGATACGAATTGCAGGCGGCGGCAACCGACGACGCGATCGTGATCTCGCTCGGACTGCGCCACAGCGTCGCGCTCGAGGACGTGTTCAACTATCTGCATCCGAACTCCGTGCGAAATGTCCTGACGCAGGCCGTGCTCGACCAGCCGATGTTTGAGGCCCGTTGGCGTTGGAACGCAACCCGCGCGCTCGTCCTCGCGCGCTCGCAAAACGGAAAGCCCGTCCCACCCGCGTTGCAACGCATGCGCGCCGACGACCTGCTGGCCGGCGCTTTCCCGGCCGCCGTCGCCTGCCCGGAAAACATGCCGGCCGGCGATCTGCCGATTCCGATGGAGCATCCGCTCGTGCGGCAAACGATC